>CALIZK010000093.1:0-11314 GCA_938028635.1 uncultured Atopobium sp. | reverse complement strand
GCGCCGCACGGCGTACAGCGCGGACATGCGTCGCAAGTGCGGAAACGCAGCGGCGTCGAATACCGCAAGTGCGGAAACGCAGCGCAAGTGCGGAAAGCGTGCTATCACGTGCAAGTTTCGAGGCGTCTATTCACGTAGACGCCTCTTTTTTGGCGAAAGACAGCGCTTGCACGTTAAGGAAAAATGACTTTACGGGAAATTTACAAACTAGCTGGTAAAATGCGGTATTAATTTAGACATATGTCCTTTTAGAATTTTCGCACCACATCTATGCTAGATAATCTGCAATTTTTGTCCCTGAGAGCACACCTATGGCTGATATTCTGCAGTTTTAGAGCGAGAGAACACATCTATATCGAAAAATATGTTAACTATCGACAGATTATCCGACTTTACTGTGGTCGGGCTTCTCGATACATGCAGATTATCCGACTTTACTGTGGTCGGGCTTCTCGATACATGCAGATTATCTGACGTAGGTGTGGACAGGGCATTGAGTAGAGCTATCTGCGATAGATTATCCGACATAGGTGTGTTAGAAGTGTCAAATCAGACCCCACATCCAACAGAATATCTGACCTTGCTGTGCTTGAGCGTTGTTTAACTGTCGTGGCTGACGGTTTGGTGGTAAAAAACAAGAGAGCCGATTTTCTCGGCCCTCTTGCTGGGTGATTTTACGATTGCGAGATACGTTATTGCTCGAGGAGCATCGTGAGCTGCGCCGAACCTGCGGGTGGCAGCAGCTACAGAGACCCGAGGAAGCGATGCTGTGCTGCTCGTCCTTCTTCGTCCCACTTGAATACGCCGGCGTCTTCAAGGACGTGCGAGAAGACAATGCCAACTTCGTCGTAGATGTACTTCTTAAGCTGCTCAGATGAGAGGGAAGCATTGCCCTGCTCAAGCAGCTTGGCGTAGATCTGGCGAGCCCAATCAGCGTGAGAGATGGTGGTGGAGTCCGTAGTCAGCTGTCCGTAGACTGCGTTAGCTTTCTTGCCATTTGCCAGGCACTGCTCCATAACAGACTGAACTTTATTGAGCTCTGGCACAAGACGAGGTGGAAGTACGGCAAGGCCCATGACCTCGATGAGGCCGATATTCTCTTTCTTGATGTGGTGATACTCGGCATGTGGATGGAAGATGCCAAGCGGATGCTTTTCGCTGGTAACATTGCAGCGCAGCGCAAGAAAGACCTCGTAAGTCTCATCTTCAAGCTTGCGAACAACAGGGGTAACCGTGTTGTGGGACTCGCCGTCAGTTTCCGCATAAATAGAGACGGATTCGTCGGTATAGCTGCGCCATGCGGTGATGATAAACTCTGCAGCTTTGAGTGCTTCTTCTCGACTGGTAGAAGAGAGGCGAAGAACGGAGAGTGGCCACTTGAGAATTGCACCCGCTACCTCGGGGAACTGCTTGAGCTCAAACTCTTCCGCAACTTCTGCGCGCATCATAGGGAACTCGTAACGTCCGCCCTGGTAGTGATCGTGCGAGAGGATCGATCCGCCCACAATGGGCAGGTCAGCGTTTGAACCAATGAAGTAGTGGGGGAACCTGTCCACAAAGTCAAAGAGGTTGACCAGCGCCTCGTGATCAATGTGCATAGGAACGTGATCCGAGTTCATGGCGATGCAGTGCTCGTTGAAATACGCATATGGACTGTACTGGAATCCCCAACGATGTTGGTTGAGCTCAATGGGGATGATGCGCAGGTTCTGCCTGGCAGGATGAGCGCCAGCACCAGACGAAGCGCCGCGTCCAGAATAGCCCTCATTATCAAGGCAGAGCTGGCATGCGGGGTACTTCTCGCCAGAAGTGTTTTGAGCCGTTTTAGCTGCGGCAATCTCGCGAGGATCTTTTTCTGGCTTGGAGAGGTTGATAGTAATCTCCAGGTCTCCCCAGGTAGTTGGGGTAGTCCACGTGATATTCCTGGCAATGGCGCTTCTTCTGACATAGCCTGCGTCGCAGCAGAGCGTGTAGAACCAGTCAGTTGCGGCGCGAGGTCCCTCGGCAACGTACAGCTCATTGAAATGGTGCGCCACCTCGGAAGGCTTTGGCAGCAGAAGACCCATAACGCGCATGGCAAAAGAGTCTTCGCCGCTTTGGGTGTTCTCGGCAAGACCGTGAGCAACAGCTAAGCGAGCAAGCTCGGCAAGTGTCTGGTCAAGATCAAATGACGCCAGGTCAATCTTCTCCCAAGGCTTAACGGGAGCGGGCCCCTCGTACGAAAGCATGTCCAACAGCGCGTTATAGCACCAGGTCAAATCCTCAGTTTGAATAAGTCCGTGCTCGCATGCATACGCAACAAGCTGCTGAATGCAAAGCGCGCTTTCATTGTCTGCTACAGCCATTGTGCACAAGCTCCCTGGTCAGAGATGGCGTAGTGGCGGCATGCACCTTCGCCAAACCACTGGTTCATCTGTGCAATGAAGGTTTCGACAAGGGCGAGAGGAACAAAGCACTGGATAGAGCCACCAAAACCGCCACCGTGAATGCGAACGGCACCAGAACCTTTCAAGATGCTCTCGGCCAAGCCAAGAGCAAGCATAGCTGGCTGATACGAGCCAGAAGTAGAAACGTTCTGCAGGTACATGCCGGAGCTTGCGCCAGAAGCGTTGGTGAGCGCAATAAAGGACTCAATATCAGAGTTCTGGAGGTTTGCCCATCTCTTGTCTACCAGGTCATTCTCGTACCAATAGTGAATAGCGCGGAGAAGAGCGCGGTCTCCAAGCTCTTCTCGCAGTTCATTTACGCGAGCCTGGAAGTCTTCAACGGGAACCTCAGAGAGGCGAGCCTTGCCAAAGGCTGCTGCAACTTTTTGCATCTCAACAGGGACCGCTGCGTATTCATCTGTGAAGGCAACATGGTCGCAGCCAACATCAACCAGGCAGAGAGCGTAGCCATAATCCTCAAAGTTAAGGTCCAGCTTTTCTGCCTTGGGCTCTGCAGAATCCTCAAAGTTCATGAAGGCAAGGCCGCCAAGGCAAACAGCAAGCTGATCCATAAGGCCGCAAGGCTTGCCAAAGTAAACGTTTTCTGTGTTTTGACTCATCTGAGCAAGCTTAACCGCAGAAACCTCGGAGCCGCCTTTCCAGAGTGCTTCCATTGCGCGACCTGCTGCAGCCTCAAAAGCAGCAGAGGAAGAAAGTCCACCGCCACCAGGTACGTCGCTTACTACTGCCATGTCAAAACCAGTTGGCTCAAAGCCAAGTTTGACCAGGTTTGCAGCCATGCCGCGAACAATGGCCTTAGTGGTAAGGAACTCATCCTCTGAGGGTTCCAGATTTGTAAAATCTACCTCAAAAGGATCGTATCCAACGCTGGCAACACGAATAACGCCCAGGTTATTTGGTGCGCAAATAGCGTCAATAGCAACGTCTAGGGCGCCGGCAATAACATGACCACCTTCGTGATCAGTGTGATTGCCAGCAATCTCGGAGCGGCCAGGCGCATGTACTGCAAGATAGCGGTCAGCTTTTCCGAACATTTGCTCAAAGTGCTCTTTTGCGCGATTGAGCTGAGCTGTGGTTTTCTCGTCAAACGTGTGAGCCATGGTGTTCCTTTCCCTTTAGTGCTGTGAAGCCAGGTATCTTAAAAGAATCGATAAACAATCTGTGAGCTGTATGGCTGCTCAGGCGTGCATGTGGGCTGAGGCCACTCTGCATGGTGAGCACAATCTGGATAAAACTCGCTTTCAAATGCAAAACCAGCCTGAGGCTTGTAAATAGCGCCGTCTTTTGCACGTGCCTCATCAAGCCAGTTGCCGGTATAAAGATGAGCACCTGGAGCGGTAATTTGAATCTCAAGCGAGCGTCCGCTTTCTGATGTGGCGAGAAGGGCGGGGCGCAACTGACCGTTTTCATAGTTGTTAATAGCAAAGCAGTGATCATAGCCATGAGCAATGTTGAGCTGCTTGTTTTCTACACTTAGATCTTTACCAATGGTCTTAGGCGTTCGAAAATCAAAGGGAGTTCCTGCAACAGCATCGATGGTTCCCGCGGAAACCGAGTCTTCTCGTAGAGGCAGATACGAATCTGCATGAATGGTCAGACTATGACCGCAGACATCTCCAGAATCATGACCATTAAGGTTGAAGTATACGTGGTTAGTCATGTTTACAAATGTTGCAGCATCGGTTGTACAGGTATACGTAAGATTTACCGTTGACTGCGCGCTCTCTTCAACAAGCTTATAGGTTGCGGTAATGTGGCGGTTTCCTGGTAGTCCATATTCTCCATCTACCAAGTCAATGCTGAAGGTTACCGTATTTTGAGCTTCATCAATTTCTGCCTGCCAAATGCGCTTATGGATGCCAGTAACCAGATCAGTATGCAGGTTATTTTGGTTGTCTGGACCGTTGTTTTTAGGAAGATGATAGATAACACCATTAAGTGGAATCTCTGCTTTATCTGCGCGGTTAGCGGAAGGTCCAATGGAGGCACCAAAGCAGGCGGGGTTATCTAAATACAGGTCAAATAGGCTATATCCAAGAACTACATCTGCCTGCGTCCCATAAACATCTGGAACTGAAACGCCCAGAATGGTGGCACCAAAATTGCTTAATTTAATTGATGAATGCGCGCCGCGAATTGTATACGTAAGCGCAGCAGGGGAGTTAACAAAGCTATCAAAGGGTCGAACATCAATCATCGGATACCTCCGAGATACTACTCATAGTGCATTACACATACTATGTTAACGTACTCATAACGAACTAACAGGAAATTATTAAGTTTTCAGTCAGTGGTATTTTTGCGGGGGCAAACGGTTAGAGCGCAGGTCAAAAGTCCTTCTCGCCGAACGGTTCTTTTTTTACCGTGAGCGTTTAATTTGCTGCTATATATGCAATTTTATCGCGTTATGTCAATCTGCCTGTTAGTATGAGTACGTAAACAAGCAGATAATCGGAGGAATTCGTGACTCGCTCGCATAGTTCTAGCTCAAATAAGCGCTCTGTTTCAATGGCTGATGTTGCACAGGTTGCTGGTGTTTCTCAGCAGACCGTTTCTCGTGTTGCTAATGGCGCTCAGAACGTCAGTAAGGCCACGCGAGAAAAAGTCCAGGCCGCAATGGAGTCTATGGGCTTTAGACCAAGCTTTGCAGGTAGATCGCTGAGGTCTGGCTCGTATCAATCGGTGGGTCTGTGTCTGTACGACATTCGCGAGTTTGGTAACTTAGCCACGCTTGATGGCATTGTTTCTGCAGCTCGTGAGCATGAATATGCAATTACGATGATTGAGAAAGGCTCCGACGACGGCCTCTGCCTGCAGGATATTTCTCATCGTATGTCCAATCTTCCCGTTGACGGCATGATTATCAGCATGAGCCTTATGGCATCAGACTTTGAATCATTTGTGCCGCAGCCAGGCCTTGGAACAGTGCTTCTTACCATGCACGAGCACCCTTACTGCACAACCGTTGACTCAGATCAGTACGGCTGCTCAAAGCTTGTCATTGATCACCTCTATGAGCTTGGTCATCGCAAGATCCGTTTTGTAGCAGGCCCTTCATACTCTATTGACTCGCAATTTCGCGAGAAGGGCTGGCGAGACGCCATGTCTGAATATGGGTTAGAAATTGTTGAGCCTTTAGCTGGCGATTGGACCGCCAATAGTGGCTATGAAATTGGTAAAAAACTGCGAGAAACTCGTGATTTTACTGCAGTTTATGCAGCAAATGACCAGATGGCGCTAGGTATCATTGCGGCATTTGAAGAAGTGGGACTGAGCGTACCGGAAGACGTGAGCGTTGTTGGTGTTGACGACTCTCTTGAAGACTATTTGCCAAACTTCTCTCTGACCACCGTACGCTTTAATCTCCTAGAGCGCGGTCGTGTGGCACTTGAGCATGCAATACGTGCATCTGAGGCGGGGTATGAGCCTGAAGCAATTAGAATTGCTCCAAAGCTTATTGTTCGTAGCACCACAGCGGCACCACAGAAGTAGAGAAGTCTCTTAAAAAGTCGGGTTTCTCGTCATAATCAGCTATACTGTTCAGGCAATAGTTGATTAGAGGAGTTGTATGTCTGAGTCACCAAATAAAGAGTTAGGCTGGTCAGTTCAGGTTTCCTTGGATACGCACGAGATTCGTGCAGGAGAGACTGTAACTGCTACTCCTAAGATTATTGGTGCAGACCCTGAGGGCTTTAAATTCCACTATGTGTGGAGTTTGAATGACCGTTGGGATGAGGGTTTTTGGGATACCACAGAGCATCAATTTGGTGATTCAATTCCTAATACGTCGTGGACATATACCTTCCCAGAGCCTGGTCGCTATCATCTTTACATTGATGCATTTGACACACACAACAACCCTCAGACAGTTACTGCTTGGGTAGTAGTTGCAGGCGATGACGATTTTATGCGTCCACCGCTTCCATCTGAAGACGCAGAGACCGTTGTTGCGGTAAACGGTGTTTCAGAGATCTTTAACATCGCCTCTGAGCAGTTCAACTCTTTGAAAGAGTACTTTATTGCCTTTGCACGCGGCGAGGTTGCTTTTAAGGAGTTCAAGGCTCTTGATGACATCTCGTTTGAGGTAAAGCGTGGCGAGGCTTTTGGCCTGGTAGGCACCAACGGTTCCGGCAAGTCTACCATGCTCAAAATCATTGCGGGCGTACTTGAGCCTTCTAAGGGAACTTGTGAGGTCAAAGGTACTATTGCGCCTCTTATTGAGCTTGGTGCTGGCTTTGACATGGAACTGACTGCTAAAGAGAACATCTACCTCAATGGCGCTCTTCTTGGTTACAAGAAGGAGTTTATTGACTCGCACTTTGACCAGATTGTAGAGTTTGCTGAGCTTGAGGGCTTTATGGACATGCCACTCAAGAACTACTCCTCTGGTATGGTGGCACGTATTGCCTTTGCAATTGCAACCGTTACAGAGCCTGACCTGCTCATTGTTGATGAGACGCTCTCGGTAGGAGACTTCCTCTTCCAGCAAAAGTGCGAGAACCGCATCAAAGAGCTGGTTGCTTCTAATAATGTTACGGTTCTTCTGGTTTCTCACTCCATTGACCTGGTCCAGCGCATTTGTGACCGTGCCATTTGGATTGAGAAGGGCAAGCAGCGCATGCTTGGTCCTGTGGATGAAGTTTGTGAAGCTTACGAACACCTCAAGAGATAATTAAAATTCCTAACCAAAAGTTAGGCTCTGTACGAGTACAATATGTGTGTCTTTAAATGTGGTACGAGATACCCGTAAGGCTCATAGTCATAGTTTTGCCTTTTGGATACCTTGTGCCTGGTCAGGTGAGGTATCTTTTTTATTGGAGGCGCTATGGCTCAAGAAGGTTCGCACTCTCTCATTGTGGACGAGCAGTCCCTTGACCGCATGCTTACACGAATTGCTCACGAAATTGTCGAGAATAACGATTCAATTGAAAACGTTGCTTTGGTGGGTATTATTCGCCGTGGAGAGGTTTTGGCTTCTCGTCTTGCGGAAAAAATTTTGAGTTTTACCGGATTTAAGCCAAAAGTTGGCTCGCTTGATATTAGCTTTTATCGCGATGATTTTAGAAGAAATACCGCACCGGTTCTCCACGCAACTAATATCGATTTTGATATTACGGGCACAAGCGTCGTTCTGGTAGACGATGTTCTTCAGACCGGAAGAACTATCAGAGCAGCACTTGATGCGCTCATCGACTATGGTCGTCCTGAGCGCGTTCAGTTGGCGGTTGTAGTTGACCGTGGTCATCGCGAGCTTCCCATTAGACCCGACTATGTGGGAAAAAACGTACCTTCTTCAAAGAGCCAGGTAGTCAGCTTAAATGTTAAAGAAATTGATGGTCAGGACTGCGTCTTGCTGTATGAAGCTGACTATTCTGACCCCTTTATTGAGGGAGGAAACTAATGCTTTCAGTTAAACATTTGATTGATACAAACAGCCTGACGCGTGACGATATCCAGCAGATTCTTGATACAGCTCAGTCGTTTGAAGCTGTAAATAACAGAGATATTAAAAAGGTGCCAGCTCTTCGTGGGCGCACCATTGTTAACCTTTTTTTAGAGCCTTCCACCAGGACTCGTTCATCATTTGAACTTGCCGAGAAGCGCCTCTCGGCTGACGCTCTGAACATGGGAGGATCTACCTCGTCTGTTGTTAAGGGAGAGTCTCTGGCAGACACCATCCAGACTATCGACGCTATGAACGTTGATATGTTTATCTGCCGCGCAAGACTTGCGGGAACACCACAAAAGATTACCGAGCACACTGATGCCGTTGTCATCAACGCTGGTGACGGCAAACATCAGCACCCCACTCAGGCCATGCTTGATCTCTATACCATTCGCAAGAACTTTGAACACCTTGACGGTCTCAAGGTTGCTATTGTCGGCGACCTTTCTCACAGTCGCGTTGTTGGTTCTTTGGTGCCAGCACTCAAGACTATGGGTGCGGAGGTTGTTCTGGTAGGACCTCCAACATTCCACGTAGATGATCCAAGTTGGTTTGGCTGCTATCAGACTTCACACTTTGATGAAGTCATTGGCGATGTAGACGTCGTGTACATGCTTCGCGTGCAGCTGGAGCGTATGGAGGGAGCACCTATTCCTTCTCGCCGTGAGTACAACAGGCTTTGGGGCCTTGACGAGCGCCGCAGCAAGCTGATGAAGCCTGAAGCCATTATCTGCCACCCAGGTCCTATGAACCGTGGCATGGAAATTAACAGCGAGGTGGCCGATTGCGCTCGCTCTCGTATTCTTGACCAGGTCAATGCAGGCGTTTTGACGCGCATGGCCGCAATGTATTTGCTTCTGGGAGGAGACTCTGATGGCATTTCTGCTTAAGGGTGCGCGTGTTGTAGACCCGCAGCTTAATCTTGAAGCGGTAATGGACGTCCGTATTGACGGAGAAACCATTGCTGAAGTCGCAGCTACGGTTAAGCCTCAAGAGGGAGACACCGTTATTGATGCAAAGGGCAAGGTGCTGACCCCTGGCCTTGTTGATATGCATGTTCACTTCAGAGATCCAGGCTTTGAGTACAAAGAGACCATTGAGACGGGCTCTAGGGCTGCGGTTCATGGTGGCTTTACCGATGTTGCTACTATGCCAAACACCAATCCTGTTACCGATAACGGGCCTGCCGTTCGCTTCCAGATTGATCGTGGCAATGAGGTTGGTCTCATTCACGTCCGTCCCATGGGTGCTTTGACCAAGGGTTCTAAGGGACAGGAGCTTGCTGAGATTGGCAACATGGTTGATGAGGGAGCATCCGCATTTTCTGACGACGGCCACGGCGTTCAAAGCGCTGGTATGATGCGCACCGTTATGGAGTACGTCTCCCAGTTTAACCGCGTTGTTGCTGCTCACTGTGAGATAGAGTCCATCAGTGCCGGTGGCGTTGTTAACGAGGGTCGCGCAAGCACGCGACTTGGTATGTTTGGCTGGCCAGCACTTGGCGAGGAGCTGGAGATTTCCAGAGACATTGATCTTTGCCGCCTTACCGGCTGTCCTCTGCACATCTGCCACATTTCAACGGGCAGGGGAGCAGAGCTGGTACGTGCAGCTAAGAAGGAAGGCTTGCCGGTTACCGCAGAGGTTTGCCCTCACCATCTCTTCTTGTCTGAGGATGACATCACTGATACGTATAACACCAACCTTAAGATGAATCCACCGCTCAGAACTGCTGAGGATGCGCTTGCTCTTCAGGCTGCAGTCGCAGACGGTACAGTTGACTGTATTGTTACCGACCATGCACCTCATGCAGCTCACGAGAAGGACTGTGAGTGGGAAATCTCTTACTTTGGCTGCATTGGTCTTGAGACCTCGCTGCCTTTGATGGTCACCAATATGGTGCGCACCAATAAGCTTTCTTACACTGGTCTTGTTCGCGCAATGGCCGTTAATCCTCGTCGTATTCTGCGTCTTGAGCCTGTTAAGATTGCTGCAGGTTACAAGGCTGACCTGACCCTTTTTGACCCAGAAAAGAAGGTTCAGATTACGACAGAGTATTTTGAGAGCAAGTCCAAGAACTCCGCCTTCATTGGCGCTGAGCTCTATGGTGTTGCAACAGATGTGTTTGTTGATGGCAAGCGAGTTCTTGCCAATGAAGTAGTTGTTCCTGGAGGGGAAAAGTAATGCCACTACGTGGAAATGTACAGGTATTTGACTTTACAGTTCTGAGTAATACCCAGGTTGCTCAGAATCTGTATAGAGCCCAGCTCAAGGTACCAGGTCTTTGTAAGTCTCTAGCGCCTGGTCAGTTTGTAAACGTTAATGTTCCAGGTGATAAGCGCCACATTCTTCGCATTCCGCTGTCCTTCTCGCTTGCTGATAAAGCAACCGATACGCTGGAGCTTATCTACGCAACGGTAGGTGAGGGCACGCGCAGGCTTTCTCAGATGAAGCCTGGTGACGCCAGTGACATGACTGCTCCTTGCGGTCGCCCCTGGCGCCTCAACGCCTCTAGCAAGAGAAGCGTCCTGGTAGCAGGAGGTGTGGGTATCACTCCAATTATCGCAGCAGCTCGTAAGCTTACCGAGCTAGGTGTTGAGTTTGACGCGGTCATTGGCGCACAAACTGCCGAGAAACTCTTTGGAGAAGAAGATCTTCTCGCCTTGGGCGCACAGAACGTGTATGTCACAACGGATGACGGTTCTAAGGGTACCAAGGGCTTTGTAACAGCAGCTTTGGAGGAACCTTTGAGCCAAGGTGTTTGGGACGCTGTGTATACCTGCGGTCCAGAGCCTATGATGAGAAGCGTGGCCAAGCTTGCAATTGCCAACAACGTTGCCTGCCAGGTTTCTATGGAACGCATGATGAGCTGCGCCTTTGGCGCATGCAACACCTGCAATGTCCCACTTGCTAAGGGCGGCTATGCGTCTGCTTGCATGGTTGGACCTGTCTTTGAGGCAAAGGAGATCGCATGGTAGATCAGGTAAAAATGGCCGTCAATCTGGGCGGCATCCAGATGAAAAACCCTATCAACACTGCTGCGGGTACCTTTGGCTACGGTTGGCAGTTTGAGGGTTTCTACGACGTTTCTCTGCTTGGCGCCATCACTATGAAGGGTGTTGCCCGCGTTCCTTGGGAAGGAAACCCAGCTCCTCGTATGTGCGAGCTCAACGGCGGCATGATGAACAGCGTTGGCCTTGCCAACCCTGGTGTGGACGATTTTATCGCCCACACTGATGACTACATGAAAGATCTTGAAGGCCGTGGTACGCGCGTCATCATGCAGATGGCAGCACACTCCGTTCAGGAGATGATTGACGTTGTCGAGCGCCTTGAAGAGCTTAATCCACACATCTCAGCCATTGAGCTTAACGTGAGTTGTCCAAATCTCGAGAAGGGCGGCAAGCCCCTCGGTGGTACTCCG
>CALIZK010000092.1:0-7537 GCA_938028635.1 uncultured Atopobium sp. | reverse complement strand
GCCATCTTGGACAGAGCAGATGGCGGTTGCAAAGGCTAAAGGTACCACGCTCAAGTTTCTTTGCCCTGCTCCAGGCTATGACCGCCATTTTGCCATTACGCAGCATTATGGATTTGAAAACGTTGCCGTACCTATGACTGAAGACGGCCCAAATATGGACGTGGTCAAGGAGCTTGTTGAGAATGACAGCTCCGTTAAGGGAATTTGGTGCGTACCACGTTTTGCAAACCCTACCGGTATCACCTATTCAGATGAGGTTGTTCGTGCGTTTGCAAACCTCAAACCCGCTGCTCCTGACTTTAGAATCTTCTGGGATAACGCCTACGCAATTCACGCCTTTGTACCAAAATCTGAGGCTCCTCAGCTCTTAAATATCTTTGATGCACTTTCAGAGGTTGCTGCAGGTGGTGCTCAAAAGAATCTGGTAATTGCTTTTGCTTCAACGGCAAAGGTAACCTTCCCAAGCTCAGGCATGGCATGGGTTGCCGCAAGCCCTGCAGACATTAAAGAAATCCAGAGCGCGTTCAAGGTTGCTCGTGTTTCTCCCGAGAAAATCTCTCAGCTGGCACATGTGCGTTTCCTCAAAGATGCTCAAGGCATTGCAGATCATATGCAAAAGCATGCTGAACTGCTTAGGCCACGTTTTGATCTGGTGGAACGCAAGCTGCAGGAAGGCCTGGGCGATTTAGCTGTTGCAACCTGGTCTCATCCAAAGGGCGGCTACTTTGTCTCATTTGATGGCCCTGTTGGCTCTGCGCGCGCAATTGTTTCTCGCGCACATGAGTTGGGCGTTACTATGACACCTGCAGGTGCTACGTGGCCAAGTGGCAAGGACCCCTTTGACACTAATATCAGAATTGCTCCAAGTTACCCAACGTTGGAAGAGCTTGATGCAGCGCTTGATGTCTTTATTGTTGCTGTTAAACAGGTAAGTGCTCGACTAGCAAAAGTTGATCGTGGTCAGAGCGTCTGGGGATAGCTTGTGTAACTTTGGTATTTACTTTGAAAGTAAGCCCATTCTGCCGTATCTTGATTAACTATGTTTAGAAAAAGCGATTGGATGTTGAATGCCAACTAATACTTCAAAGCCAGAACTTACACCAGAACAGAAGGCAGAAAAAGAGCTGGTTGCTATGGCAAACCAGACCGCAAAAAAGAAGGCAAAGGACCGCAAGCCCGATGAGGCTCCTAAAAAACCAGGTCCTTCTACAGGCATGAAGATTGCTATTGGAGTATTCTCGCTCTTTATTGCTATTTCTATGATGTTGCCTTCCCTGGCCAGCATTTTCTCTAACTCTCAAAAGCAGAATCAGACTCATCAGAATTCTCCTGAGGCTATTAACCAGGTCTATCAGAAACAGGCAGAAGAAAAAGAGTCTGCTATTCAGTCCAATCCAGATAATCTACCAGCACACCTTGATTTGGCTCGTACGTATCTAGGCTGGGGAATGGCACTTAAGAGCTCCTCTCAAGATGACTCTGTTCAGAAGCAGTCTTTACAGCTGATTAACAAGGCAATTGCCGAGTATGATACGTATCTTGCTTCAAATGATTCTGATGAGGTTCGTGTTGATAGGGCTATTGCGCAGTTCTATGCAGGAGACCAAACAGGCGCTGTTGAGGCACTTAAGGCAGTAACAGATCGTTCTCCAGACTATGCTAACGGTTGGCTTAATTTGGGAATGATGTATCGTGTTACTGATCAAGTAGATCTTGCAAAAGAGGCACTGCAGAAGGCAATTGAGAAAGATTCCGATAATAGCGCCGGTGTGAGGGATAATGCACAGAAAGTTCTTGATGCATTAAACGGAAACACCTCTACCTCTTCAAATAACACTAAGTAAGGAGGAGTTATGGCACTAGAGATAAGCTCTGAAATTACAGATGAAAAGGCCATTATTCGCATTGAGGGCGAGGTAGACGTATCAAACGCCTCTGAGCTTCGCGATGCTTTGGATACCGCGCTCGCCGATGGAGCAAAAGAAGTTGAAGCTGATTTTGCTGAGGTAGCTTATATTGATTCGACGGGCATTGGCGTTTTAGTGGGTGCCGCACATCGAGCACAAGAGAGTGGTTCTGTGCTTGTTGTTGCAAATCCTCAGAAAAACGTGGAGCGTGTCTTTTCGCTTCTTGGAGTCGATAAAGACCTTAACGTTCGCAAGTAGGTTTGGTAACTTGCAAGCTCTTTGAGAAACGGTTCAAAGAGCTTGTTTATGTTTGTTCCAGAAAGGTATTGCTTGTGTTTGGCATTGGAGAAACAGAGCTCGTACTAATTTTGCTCTTTGCATTTTTAGTATTTGGTCCTGATAAATTACCTGGTATGGGTCGCACGCTTGGCCGTGCTCTTAGGCAGTTCCAGAACGCGCAAGAAGGCTTTAATAAAGTTGTCCGTGCAGACTTACTTGACCCTGCAGCGGATGCACTTCACGAGAAGCCCAAGCGATCCGAGCAGCTCAAAAATGCTGCATCTGATGCTGACCGCGAGGATACTGACCATCAGGAGACCTTTGCTGAGCGTCGTGCTCGCCTCAAGGAGGAGCGTGAGGCAGCTGAGAAGGCTGCCGCTGAGGCTGCTGAGCAGAGTAAGCAAGCTGAGCAGACTCAGGAGGTTGAGCAGCCAGAAACCGCTTCCGGTAGCGAGGCTCTTGCAGCTGCACCACAAGCTACGTCTTCTGTTGCTTTCTCCGATGATTCTACAGAGGTAACTGAGTACGTGGCACCTAAGGCTGCAGAAGAAACTCCTGCTGCAGCTCCATCTGCAAAAGACCTCTATAACCTTGGATCTGCACGTTCTTCTCGCTCTATGGCAGAAGACAAGAAAGAAGAAGTTGCTGGAGAGGAGGGAGAAAGCCAGGACGCATAAGTCCAGCTTTCGTGTGTAATGCCTATTACTCCAGCTCGTATGCCACTTTTTGATCACCTGGGAGAACTCCGTCGCCGCGTGACCATTGTGGTGGTATCGCTTTTTGTTACTGCAATCATTATTTATTTTGCAACACCTGCATTGATTGAGATCTTGATTGACCCTATCAGGGAGTTTTTGACCGATGGTAAGCTTACGGTTATCTCGGTCCTTGGCGGCTTTAGTATCAGGTTTAAGGTAGCTTTCTTCTTCTCGGTGATTATTTGCACACCTATTATCATCTGGGAGATTATGGCTTTCTTCTTGCCTGCGCTTAACGCTAAAGAGCGCAAGTGGGTTGTTCCTACCGTGGCAGCCATGATTACCTTGTTCTTCTTGGGTATGCTGTTCTGCTACTTTATTATTTTGAACACCGCAATTGGTTGGATGATTGGTCAGTCGCAGGAGTTTGCAGGAACCATTAACGAAGCAAGCGATTATCTCAACATTATTATGATGTTTGAGATTGGCTTTGGCGTTGCGTTCCAGCTTCCACTGGTCATCTTCTATCTGGCTATTCTTCACCTTGTTCCTTATAAGGACATGCGTGAGCAGTGGCGCTACGTCTATGTTGGTCTGATGATTCTTTCTGCAGTGGTTACTCCAGATGCATCGCCTGTCACCATGATTTTGATGTTTGCAGCTCTTATTCTGCTGTACGAAGTTGCTCTGGCCGTTGCTCGCTACGTCATTATTGCCCGTGATGGCAAGGCTGCTCTTAAGTGGAGCCGCGAGGACTACGAGCAGCATGAGCTGGACAAAATCTAGTAATTTCGCCTTTACTTTGGAGAGTGTTGTTCTTTGATTCTAGTTGTTACCGAGAAAAACGACGCAGCGCAGCAGATTGCTCGCCTTCTGTCTGAATCGGGTAAGCCTGAGACAGACAAGGTATACAACACTCCTGTTTATCGTTTTAGACGTGGCGGAGAAGACCATGTTGCTATTGGTCTTCGCGGTCATATTCTGCAACCGGATTTTCCTTTAGCCCTTAAGTTTGATAAGGAAGAGGGCTGGTACGGAGAAACTGCAGAAGGGGAGCACCTTCCTGCAGATGTTCCAGATGGTCTTGAGCGTCCTCCTTATAAGGTTAAGCGCAAGCCTTTTATGGCAGATGGCGTTGACCTTAAGGGCTGGAAAATCCCCAGCTTGCCCTATTTGATTTGGGCTCCTGTGGATAAACAGCCTGCAGAAAAAGAGATTATTCGCGCCCTCAAAAATCTTGCTAAGAAGGCAGAGTCTGTCATTATCGGTACGGACTTTGACCGCGAGGGCGAACTTATTGGCTCTGATGCGCTGGCACAGGTTCTCTCGGTTAATCCTAATCTGGCGGTATTTCGTGCTCGCTACTCTGCCTTTACTAAGACAGAGATTGAGACCGCTTTCAATAACCTGGTGGACCTTGATTACAACTTGGCTGCGGCGGGTGAGTCCAGGCAGTATATCGACCTCATTTGGGGCGCGGTACTGACCCGTTACCTGACTACCGCACGTTTTGGCGGTCTGGGCAATACGCGCTCTGCTGGTCGTGTTCAGACTCCTACGCTGGCACTTGTTGTTGAACGCGAGCGCGAGCGTCTGGCATTTAAGCCAGAAGATTATTGGGTTATTTCTGGTGTTGCTGCTCCAGAAGATGATGCGGAAGCAACCTTTAAGATGGTTCACCAGACCGCAAGATTCTGGGATCAAGCGGAAGCAGACGCAGCATATGCTGTTGTTAAAGATCAAACGAAGGCAACGGTTGTCGAGATTGAATCTCGCAGCAGAAAGCAGCAGCCACCAGCTCCATTCAACACTACGTCGCTGCAGGCAGCTGCAGCTGCAGAGGGTATCTCGCCAGCTAGAACTATGCGTTTGGCAGAGTCTCTGTACATGGACGGCTTGATTTCATACCCTCGTGTTGATAACACCGTCTATCCAAGTTCGCTTGACTTGAAGGACTGTGTCCGTACACTGTCTGCAGTCCCTCAGTATGCTCCTACCTGCAAAAAGCTTTTGGGTCAGCCAAAGCTTCACGCTACTCGCGGCAAGCAGGAGTCTACTGACCACCCACCAATTTATCCAACAGCAGCTGCAAATCCAGATGCTTTGCAGCCTGCAGCTTGGAAGCTCTATAACTTAATTGCTCGTAGATTCCTTGCAACTCTTATGGGTCCGGCTACTATGAGCGGCACTAAGATCACGCTTGATGTTGCTGGTCAGCCGTTTGTTGCAAATGGAACCGTACTGGCTGAGCCAGGCTTTAGAGAAATTTATCCCTTCGGCCTTAAAAAAGACGATCAGATTCCTGATGTCGGCGAGGGAGAGATTGTCTCCATTCAGTCTTTGTCGCTTGACGCTAAGCAGACAGAGCCGCCTGCTCGCTATAGCCAGGGCAAGCTTATTCAAGAGATGGAGAAGCGAGGTCTTGGTACAAAGTCCACGCGTGCCTCCATTATTGATACGCTCTACCAGCGTAAATACCTCAAGAATGATCCTGTTGAGCCAAGTCAGCTTGGTATGGCAATTGTTGATGCGCTCTCGCAGTTTGCGCCACACATTACCTCGCCTGATATGACAGCAGAGCTTGAGTCCGATATGACAAGCGTTGCTGAGGGCAAAGACACGCGTGATGGCGTTGTTACACACTCAAGAACTCTGCTTGCAGGCATGATTGATACGCTTATTGACCACAAAGAAGACCTGTCTGAGGCCATTGCTGATGCAGTTACTGCTGACGCAAAGGTGGGAACTTGCCCTAAGTGCGGCAAAGACTTGGTTGCTAAGAGCTCTCTGAAGACTCGTGGAAGCTTTGTTGGCTGCATGGGTTGGCCAGACTGCGATGTTACCTATCCACTGCCTCAGGGACGCGTTGAGCCGCTTGAGGGAGAGGCTGGTGTCTGCCCAGAGTGCGGTGCTCCTCGCGTAAAGGTTCAGCCGTTTAGACAGCGTGCGTATGAGACTTGCATTAATCCAGCTTGTCCTACAAACGCAGAGCCAGATCTTATTGTGGGTGAGTGTCCAACCTGCAAGGCCAATGGGAAGCACGGGGACCTGGTGGCCCACAAGTCAGAGCGTACGGGCAAGCGTTTTATTCGCTGCACCAACTACGAGGAGTGCGAGACCAGCTATCCTCTGCCTGCTCGTGGAAAGCTCGAGAAGACCGATGAGGTCTGCCCAGATTGTGGCGCTCCTATGGTGGTTGTTACTACCCAGAGGGGTCCTTGGAAGCTCTGTCCAAACTACGATTGCCCTGGTAAAGAAAAGAAAACTGCCTCGCGTAGAGGCGCTCGTAAGAGTACTAAGAGCACCAAATCCACCAAGGCAGCAAAAAAGTAAACGTATGACGGTGCATCGAGAGGTGCACCGTTTTCGGAAGAACGAGCGTCCCTCTCCAACGCCCGCTCCATACGTATTTTTACCCATTTTTGAGCACCTTTCATGTGGAAATGCGCAAAACCTTTAGAATATTCATGGCGAGAAACACAATCTGCCTGTATCGTGAGATAGTTAAGAGGGAGGGAAGCATGAACAAAGACGCACGTACATCTCAAGGCTTGTTTATCACGCTTGAAGGCGTTGATGGCTGTGGCAAGTCAACACAAGCTTCTCTTCTGCGAGAAGACCTTGAAGCTCTTGGCTTTGATGTGGTCTTTGTTCGTGAGCCTGGCGGCACTGCTATTTCTGAGCAGATTAGAGGCGTGGTGCTTAATCCAGAAAACGGCATGATGTGCGATGAGTGTGAGCTGTTGCTCTATGAAGCAAGTCGTGCCCAGCTGGTAGGAGAGGTTATCCGACCAGCTCTAGCTGCGGGCAAAGTTGTCTTGTGTGATCGCTTCTATGACTCCACCTTTGCCTATCAAGCAGCTGGTCGCGGTCTTGATACAGACCTCGTTCATCGTGCAAATCGCTTGGGAAGCTGTGGGGTTTCTCCTGATAGAACTCTTGTTTTTATGCTCGAGCCAACAGTTGCTCATGCGCGTGCTACGCAAAATGATGCCGATAGGCTAGAAGCAGAAGGTGTTGCCTTCCAGGAGCGAGTTTTTGCTGGTTATAAGCAACTTCTGCAAAATGAGCCAGAGCGTGTAAAAGCTGTAGATGCAGATGGCACAATTGATGAGGTGCGTGCACGTACTCGCCAGGTGTTAGCTGATCTTTTCCCTGGTATTTGTGAGCTTGGTGAGTGACGCGTTTATGACTCAAGAGAGCACACATACTACTCATAGCACCTATCCACTTCCTCAGGCACTTACCCGTCTTCAGGATCAACCTCAAGTTCAAAATCTGCTTGCGCGCGCACTTCATGAGCACAAGCTTGGCCACGCCTATCTGTTTGTAGGAGCTCCTGGTTCCGGTAAAGGTCTTGCAGCCAAAGCTCTGGCGCAGTGTGTTCTCTGTGCTCAGGGCGGTGACGCTGCCTGTGACGACTGCATTCGTATTTCTCGCGGTACTCACCCTGACGTTCACGTACTTGCCCCAGCCTCCGCAAATGGCTACCTCATTGAGCAGATTCGTCAGCTCATCGCTGATGTTAGTCTGGCGCCTATGCGCTCAACTCATAAGATTTACGTGATTGACCGCGCTGATTTGCTCAGAGAAAACTCAGCAAATGCGCTGCTCAAAACCATTGAGGAGCCACCTGCAGACACCATCTTTATT
>CALIZK010000091.1:0-2197 GCA_938028635.1 uncultured Atopobium sp. | reverse complement strand
TGAGCCTTTACGCCCTGTAGATTTGCAATAATTTGTGGAACATAAGCGATAAAAACAAATACTCCGATAAAAGCTCCGATAGAGCCTACAAATATATTGATCTGTTTCTTTGACATAAACACCTCCTCCTTCGTTATTTTAATTAGAAGGAGGAGATGACGAGAAAATCAAACTATCTATGAAATTAGGATTTAATGTTATTGTTTTAGTTATGAAGAAGCGTTTGCTGCCTCAGCGGGTTTCTCGGCAGATTTCTTTACAAAGAGCTTTCCCGATTTCTTGAGCTGATAGGCAAGAATTAGAATGGTTACCAGCATAACAATCGTGCAAACGATGGAACCTTCTGCGCCAAAGCTACCGCCGGTAAGCCAATCCGGGCCACTGCCAGGAGCAAACTGCAGCAAGGAACTGCCTGTAGTGCTACCGCTTACCAGAACTCCAAAGATGTTGCCCTGAGCAAAGTTCCAGGCTCCGTGAATGCCAGCGGCTCCCCAGAGATTGTCTGTTTTGATGATATAGAACGTCTCTAAGATGCCAAAAAGAATCAGGTCAATCAGAGACTGCATGGTAAAGCCGCTGTTAAACATATGGAGAAGACCAAATAGGCTGCTTGAAACCACGATTGCAATAATTTTGTTGGACTTCTCTGCCATGACAGGAAGAAGCCAGCCCCTAGTAATAAGTTCTTCTGTTCCGCCTTGAATCAGCCAAAACGGAATAGTGAGAAGAACAAAGCCGAATGCATAAGGCGTAAAAGTAGTGCCAACTAATTGATAAGATCCGGTCAAAATGAGAATCAGCATCACAACAGAGAAGAGAAGAATTCCTAGAGCAAAGCCTTTGAACAGCTCTTTCTTCCAGTTGTCTTTGTAAAATCCTAGGGTAACAATCGGACGTTTTTCAAAGAGTTTTACCCACAGGAAAAAGAGACCTGCAATAAAGACAAAGGAAAGAAGCGTTACCAGAAGATAGTAGTCTCCAAAAATCTCTCTCAGATTGAGGGAATCGGAAAGGCGATCTGGAAGATCTGGGTGCGCCATGTAGTAAGGGGCAATAATAAGTGCTGCTGAGATGGTCATTACAATGGCGCCAATAATTTGCCCAACGACCAACAAGAAAACGGCTAAAAAGGGACTAAGCCAAGCTGGAGTTAGTCTCTTTGCCTGCTTGACGTCGGAAAACATACGATTTTCTTGCATAAAAACCTCCTGGTAGACGTGTTTAAAGCGCGTCATGAAGATGACAAAATTTTAGCGACGGTGCAGGCAATCAGCGTCTACCTGCGGTTAGTTCTCCTTATACTCTAAGAGAAAATCGCAACAATCGCCACCGTGGCCTATGGTTTTTGTGCGGCCCCAGATAAGCTGTGGATGCAAATTACCATATCCCGCATCGTCACTGTCGCAGTATGCAGCGGTTATTTCGGGGCAACCGTATCTTTTAGTTATCTCATAGTAGGGACAGCTCACAATATTGAGGCGAGCTTCGTTACCATGACTTTCTGGATATTCAAAGGCAAATCCCGCGTCTGATGTGCAGCTTTTCTCGATACCTGATTTAAAAAGACGAGGAAACTTGCGCGCAAGACCAAACGTTTTGATGGCCCATTGGAACAGAGGAACTCGCTTTGCGGCAAAGCGCTGGAAGTATTCGCGGATATACCAGACGGCCTTTTCTTGAGAAATACCCTCCGCCCGCAGTGCCTCATATACCGCAATACCAGGGTAAATGCGCTTGTAAGAGTGTGCGCGGAGCTCTTTGGGATCGGACGCGTTTTCTGCACAGAGCGCTTCGTATCGCCTCTGAGCTGCCTGCGCAATTTGATCTGCTTTTGCCGTGCCGATGTCCTCGGCAACTATCGCGCACGTATCTTTGATGAGCTGCTGTACTTTCATATGAGCCTCACTATTTTGTAGAAACGCCCTGATGAAAAGCTAAGTAGTGCACATTAACAATTGTACGCTTAAATTTTTGAAACGCAGTAAGTGCAGATGTCTAGCGATGGCTTAGGTAAAGTTCTTTACTATCTCCAGACCAAGAAGCAGTGCCTTTTCATGCGAATCTTTACCAAAGTCCCTCTCGTCATATTCGTGAACGTTTGCCAAAGAGTCTGCTGTAAAGAGAAACTGACCAAACTGCGCTCCTCGTTTTCTGCAGCAAGCGGCTAGTGCCGAGCATTCCATCTCTACAACTGAGC
>CALIZK010000090.1:0-9026 GCA_938028635.1 uncultured Atopobium sp. | reverse complement strand
AATGCCTTGAGAGAAGTTAGTCTGGCAGACAAGACAGGAGCCCTGCCTTGACCAAATTCCTACGAGAGTCTCATTCCACACAAGGCTGACCAGTGAGTTATTCGCAATCTCAGAGAGACCTTCCGGAATACCAAAACGTTTTCCAACCTCAACACACTTGTATTCTGCTGCAGTCAACCTGTGCACAGGGTATCCCAGAACCTCAGTTGGATTGAGGCGTTTAGCTTCAAGCACCTGAGCTGAGCTTTGTTCAAGCTCTTCTAATAAAGCGCAGCTCCCAAGTGTGATTGGACCAGAGAACGTCCTTCTCAGGCCACTAATATGAGCCTCTGTTCCAAGAGACTGACCAAGGTCTCGAGCAATACTTCTAATGTAGGTACCTTTTGAAACGTCAAACGCAACCGTCCATACCAGTGATTCATCCGTAATAGAAGGTTTGTGCACCGCCAAAAGCGTAGCGTCATAAATAGAGACTCTACGAGCCGCAAGCTCTGGCGTCTTACCTTCACGAACAAGCTGATAAGCGCGTTTGCCATCAACAGAAATTGCAGAAACTGCAGGTGGAAGCTGGTCTACAGTGCCAATCAGCTTTGCGCATGCAGCGCGAGCAAACTCTTCATCAGAGAGACTTTCTGGAACAGCAGCAGTGGCTACGACCTTACCGTCTGCATCATCGGTTGAGGTACGAACGCCAAACGAAATGTCGGCTACATACCCCTTTCGGTCAAGCGTCAGAAGGCCCAAAAGCTTTGTAGCAAGTCCAATGCCCACTACCAGCACGCCGCTTGCATTAGGATCCAAAGTGCCTGCGTGCCCCACGCGTTTCTCGCCAAATGCGCGGCGAACGCGAGAAACCACGTCATGGCTGGTCAGCCCAAGCGGCTTGTCAACAGCAATAAGTGCGTTAATTCCACTAGCTCCTCGCTTCACCTATGACTCCTTGTCAAGCGCGAGAAGATCAATGAGCAGCGGGACTATCTGGGTAAACACATCGTCAATGGTGCCTTCAGCGGTAAAGCCTGCAGCAGCAGTGTGTCCACCGCCACCCATTTGACGAGCTACGCCAGAAATATCTAGCTGAGATTTGGAACGCAGGTTGCCACGAACTTTTCCGCCGTCAACCTCTTTGAGGAAGAGGGCAATTTCAGTTCCCTCAACACAGCGCACAACATCTACCAGGCCATCCATCTCTGCTAGAGGAACACCTGATGCAGAAAGATCTGCGGCAGTAACGTAGCTGTAGGCAACGCGACCCTCACCAAAGGTGCGAATACGACCCATAACCTTTGCAGCAAGATGAAGATAGGCCAAACGATCACTCTGGTAGACATGAAGGGCAATCTGAGATGGAGAAGCGCCTGCTTCCACCAGCAAACTTGCTACCTCAAAAGCCTCACCATCAGCGTTTTGGTACTGGAAACGACCAGTATCAGTTACCAGTGCACACATAAGACATTGTGCCTCAGATGGAATAAGTTCTGCGCCTAAATGACAGGCAAACTCGGTGATAATGACACCAGTTGCTGCCGCATCAGGACGCACAAGTCCTGCATTCCAATACACGTTGTTATAAGGGTGATGGTCAAGCACTGCTACCGTCTTGGAACGCTTCATCAGTGCTTCTGCATCAGCCAAACGACCTGCAGTAGAAAGATCTACGCAGATAAAAAGATCTGGAGTTCCCTCGTATCTATTTGCAGGGACAAAGCTCTCAGTACCAGCAAGAAACTTGTAAATACGTGGTACTTCTCCATCAGCATCTGCCAAAAGATTAGTGACAGTTTTGCTAGGCCATCTTCTCTGAATAATGGAAGAAAGTGCTAATCCAGAGCCAATCGCATCTCCATCAGGAGAAGTATGCGCGCAAACAACGATTGACGAGGCCTGCTCAATCAGAGCTATAACCTCGTCAAACTCTGGACGACTGACTTTTGTATTCAGTGACGTCACTTACTTACGCCTCCTCGTCAGATTTCTCTTCATCAGAAGCTAGAGGGTATCCAAACTCGTCTTTCTCAACACCAAGCGTTGGTGGAACAACCTCAAGGGCTTGAGCAATACGCTCAGCCTCATCGGTAGTAGTATCAATTTTGAAATCAAGCTCAGGGGTTACACGCCAGTTCAGCGCGTGGCCCAAAAGCGAGCGAATCCTACCCTTAGCACGCTTAAGAGCTGCAAGGACCTTCTCATAACGATCAGGCTCACAGCTCACATAGGCACGCATAAAGGACTTATCAACCGAGACCTCGCAGCTTGTGACGGTCACAAGCTGGAGATCAGGGTCGGAAATTTCAAACAAAAGGATCCAGCTGAGCTTTTCTCGAGCAATCTCATTAGTACGACGAGAAAACTGATTCTGTTTCATGCTGTCCCTTCTTACTCGGTACGAGCCACCTGCTCAATGCGATAGCCCTCGAGCTGGTCGCCAGGCTTGATGTCCTGGAAGTTCTCAAGGCCAATACCGCATTCGTAGCCGGATTTAACGCTCTTAACGTCGTCTTTGAAGCGCCTGAGCGATGCAATCTTTCCATCGTAGACAACAAAGCCGTCACGGATGAGGCGGATGTTATCGTCGCGAGAAATCTCACCCTCAGAAATCATGCAGCCGGCAGCAATACCAACCTTAGGTACCTTGAAGGTATCGCGAACTTCAGCAACGCCGGTCTGGACTTCCTGCTCAGTTGGCTTAAGCATGCCAATACGAGCTGCGTCAATCTCTTCGATTGCCTTGTAGATGACGCTATACGTTCTAATCTCAACGCCTACGCGCTCTGCAGCAAGCTTAGCCTTTGCATCTGGACGGACACCAAAGCCAATGATAATTGCGTTGGATGCGTCAGCGAGAACAACGTCTGTCTCGGTAATGCCACCAACAGCAGAGTGGATGGTACTGATACGAACCTCGGACTGGTCCATCTTGTCCAGGGAATCCTGGAGAGCCTCGATGGAGCCCTGAACATCAGCCTTGATAATGAGGTTGAGTTCTTTGACGTCACGGTCAGCCATGGTGTCAAAGAGGTTCTCGAGGGTAACGTGCTTAACACGGTTCTGCTCTTCAATACGAGCCTTAAGAGCACGCTGGTCAGCAAGCTCACGAGCGTCACGCTCCTCCTGGAAGACGCGGAACTCATCGCCTGCGCCAGGAACGGTTTGCAGACCAAGAATCTCAACTGCATCAGAAGGACCAGCGGTAGTAACTGCGTTGCCCTTAGGATCAAGCATTGCGCGGACGCGTCCAAATGCCATACCAGCAACAAGAGCGTCGCCGATGTGGAGTGTACCGCGCGTAACTAGAACAGTG
The DNA here is from genome assembly GCA_938028635.1 of uncultured Atopobium sp. Lineage (GTDB taxonomy): Bacteria > Actinomycetota > Coriobacteriia > Coriobacteriales > Atopobiaceae > Lancefieldella. The sequence continues at coordinate 5,725 of CALIZK010000090.1, read as the reverse complement.
GCAACAGAGCCGCGACCACGGTCAAGCTTAGCCTCAAGAACGTTACCAGACGCAAAGGTGTCTGGATTGGCCTTCAGCTCAAGGACATCTGCCTGCAAAAGAATAGTCTCGAGAAGATCGTCGATACCCAAATTCTGCTTAGCGGAGATATCAACAAACATGTTCTGTCCGCCCCACTCCTCAGGAATAACACCGTACTCGGTGAGCTCCTGACGAACACGGGTAGGATCTGCGCCTGGCTTATCAATCTTGTTGACTGCAACAACAATTGGAACACCAGCAGCCTTTGCGTGGTTGATAGACTCAATAGTCTGAGGCATAACACCGTCGTCTGCAGCAACAATCAAGATGACAATATCGGTAACCTTTGCACCACGAGCACGCATAGCGGTAAAGGTCTCGTGACCTGGGGTATCAATGAAGGTAATCTCACGGCCGTTAATGGTGACCTGAGAAGCACCGATTGCCTGTGTAATACCACCAGCCTCACCAGCTGCAACGCCGGTGTGACGAATTGCGTCCAGGAGTGATGTCTTACCGTGGTCAACGTGACCCATGACGGTAACTACTGGAGGACGTGGCTTCAAATCCTTAGGATCATCGTAGAAGGTGAAGGAATTCTCCTCCTCCTTGGACATAATCTTAATCTGGCGGCCAAGGTCATCAGCAACAATCTCAATAAGCTCATCAGACATGGTCTCGGTAAGCGTCAGAGGGTTGCCAAGCAGGAACAGGCGCTTGATGATGTCATTTGCAGGAACACTAAGAAGTTCAGCAAGTTCAGAGACAGTAGAACCCTGAGGGACCTTTACCGTATCAAGCTGGGAAATATCCTGGTCGTTTGCGAGTGCTTCCTCAATACGCTGCTCCATAGCAGCCTCTGCAGCCTGCTTCTGACGACGCTCTTTACGCTTTTTACGGCGGCCAGTGGACTCACGGCTTGCCTCTTCAATAGCAACGCGAGCCTCATCTAAAACGCGGCTTCTGTTGTAGGCCTCAGCCTCACGAGCCATGCGGCTATAACGGTCTTCTCCGTCATCTCCACCGCGACGATTCTTTTTGCGCTTGCCGTTTGGACGCTCATCAGACAGAGAAGCGTCATCGCGCTCATTCTTGAAGTTATGACGAGAAGGAGCGCCACTTGCCTCGCTTGCATTAGCGCGAGCGTGGTTTCTAGGTCCCTTCTCAGCCTTCTTCTGAGCAGCGGACTCTGCTGCCTGCTGCTTCAATACCTCTTCCTGCTGAGCAATCTGGTCAAGCAGGTTATTGAAAGAAGGAGCAGCCTTAGGAGCGGTATCCTTTACGCGGTTACGCTCGGCCTCTTCAGCCTCAAGACGCTTCTTCTCCTCCTCAGCGCGGCGGCGCTCCTCTTCTTTCTTGCGAGCAGCCTCCTCTTTTGCGCGCTTCTTCTCTTCCTCTGCACGCTCAGCCTCACGCCTTGCCTCTGCAGCAAGTCGCTCAGCCTCTGCTGCCTCTGCGGCTGCCTTTGCCTCTTTGGCAGCAGCCTCTTCCTCAGCAGCCTTCTGAGCTGCAATTTCAGCGGCACGAGCCTCCATAATAGGCTGGAGTTTCTTACGAACAATAGAGATATATGCATCTTCAAGCGTAGAAGAAGCAGACTTTGCAGGAATCTTCATGTCCGCAAGGTGCTCGAGCAATTCCTTGCTCTGCATACCATATTCTTTGGCAAGGTCATGTACACGCATTTTTGCCATATATGAAAACCTTCCGGTTGACGGGATAGTTACGGGTAGTTGACTAGATCAGTGAGTCTGGATCAGAAGAAATCTCTGCATTCTCCATGTCATCATGAATGCCGCAGAAATCAGAACCAGGTCTTGCCATATTGCGGCAAGGAGTTCCGTTAGGGCTCACATACTTGCAACGATGAGCAATCTCTTCCTCGTCAACAGTCTCTTCAACAACCTCAGGAAGGTTGTTCAGAATACTTGCAGCAAGGGATTCGTTCTTGATGTCAATGTGAAGACCAGTTAGGCGAGCAGCAAGGCGAGCATTCTGGCCCTCTTTACCAATTGCCAAAGACAGCTGATCATCAGGAACAATAACAGTTGCGTGTCCTGTAGCACCATCAACAATAACGCGAGAAACGCGTGCAGGTGAAAGTGCAGACGCAACGCAACGAGCAGCATCGTCAAACCAAGGCACAACGTCAACGCGCTCTCCACGGAGCTCAGAAACTACGGTGCGAACACGGCTGCCCTTAGGACCAACGCAAGCACCAACTGGATCAAGGCGCTCGTCAACGGAAGAAACAGCAATCTTGGAGCGAACGCCAGCCTCACGAGCAATGGAGCGGATGCTTACAACACCGTCATAAACCTCTGGAACCTCAAGCTCAAAGAGACGACGAATAAGATCTGGGTGGGTACGAGAAACAACAATTGGTGGACGCTGACGCTCACCACGAACTGCTGGCTGAGTTGCATTAGGATCGCGAACGTCTACGATAATTGCCTTAATGCGCTGGTTGTGAAGGTAACGCTCGCCTGCTGGACGCTCATCGCGCTCATCAGGGAAACGGCGCTGATCAAAGTGTGGAAGCTCTGCCTCAACACCCTCACGAATCTTAATGATGGTGAAATCAGGAGTGGACTGAAGAACAGTACCTGTGATGATGTCACCAATGCGGCCACGGAACTCATCATAAATCTGAGCACGGGCGGCATTGCGCACAAGGGTCTTAATCTCTGCCTTAGCATGCTGTGCAGCAATACGGCTGGTATCTGGAGGAGTTACATCAACCTCGTCAAACTCGGTGTACAAACCGGTCTCCTCATCTGGCTCGCCCTTAGGGACAAGCTCATAGACGTAGACACGACCAGTAGCCCTATCAATGGTGACACGGGCGCCAAAATCAAGATGGAGGACGTCAGCATAGCTTTTTGCCAGAGACTGCTCCAAACGGTCCAGAAGATACAACTCATCGATGTGCTTCTCCTGGCAAAGCAACATCAAAGCTTCCATCATTTCAGATGCCATGAATAATCCTCTCTATCTACTTCTTGGCTGAGGCCGAGAAATCAAAAACTGGTTTAATAACGCACTTCTTTAACTCAGACAAATCAACAGTACAGACTTCATCTTCTGTCTGGATTGAGATAGTTGTACCCTCAATGCCCAAGAGTTTGCCGGTAAATTTACGGCGTCCCTCTGTGGCGGTAGTCTGAAGCTGAATCTCTTCTCCTGCAAAGCGCTCAAAGTCTTTTGCGCGGCGAAGCGGACGAGCCATTCCTGGAGAAGAAACCTCCAAGGTAAATGATGCTGGGAAAGGATCAAGCTCATCTATGGTCTCTGAGATCCATGAAGTTTCTTGAGCAACCTCATCAAGAGAAATGGTCTCTGCTGTCTCATCATCATGGTCAATTCTTACTCTGACCACAGGATTCTTAGAAGAACCAACAATCTCAACATCAACAATATCAATGTGGTGATTGAGTGCAGCCTGCTCGAGTGCGGACAAGATTTTCTGTGTTGCACCTTCGTTTTGCATTTGACCTCCTCATCTACATACAGAAAGGAAGCGGGGTCAAAACTCAACCCCACTTCCAACTAATAACAACTACGTTTAGAGATATCTTACGAGATAAAGGGCTTCTCGTCAAGTGTTTTTGCTGTTAGGCAACGATATTCACAAGTCGACCCTTAACAACAATGACTTTTCTAATCTCTTTACCCTCAAGCTGATCGGCAATTGCTTCAGTTGCAGCTGCAGTGAGCTCTTCCTCAGAAGCATCGGCAGCAACCTCAATGCGAGCGCGGACCTTACCCTTAAGCTGAACAGCAATTTCAACGGTATTGCTCTTTGCCTGCTCTGGGTCAAACTCTGGCCAAGGCTGGTGATAGACAGGTGTGTCTTTACCCAGAGCCTCGTGGCTGAGCTCCTCTGCCCAGTGAGGAATGATTGGCGCCAGCATAGCTACAACGTCATTAGCAACCTTGTAGCAAAGTGCTGCATCTCTGGACTCTGCAGGAACCTCGTTGATGTAGGCGCTTGCTGCATTAACCAGCTCCATGACTGCAGAAATTGCAGTGTTGAACTGGCCCTTGTCAAACTCAGTGGTGCAGCGGATTCCCATAGCGTTGAGGACGCGGTTGAGCTCAAGTGACTGAGGATCCAAGGTGGTGTGGTCGAGTACGGCAGAAGCGTCAGCAGTACGAGAGAGCTCCCATACCACACGCCATGCGCGCTTGATAAAGCGGTTTGCACCTGCAACGACCTTCTCGTCCCAGTCAAAATCCTTCTCTGGTGGAGCAACAAAGAGAATGGCAAGACGCATAGTATCTGCACCATAAGGCTCAATGACAGAGCTTGGAGGAACCACGTTACCCTTTGACTTTGACATGGTCTCGCCGTGTTCATCCTTGACCATGCCCTGGGTCATCAGGTTCTTAAATGGCTCGTCGATGTCAATCATGCCCAGGTCACGGAGGACCTTAGTAAAGAAGCGAGAATACAGAAGGTGCAGAATTGCGTGCTCAATGCCACCAATGTAGTTATCTACCGGCATCCAACGGTCCACAGACTCTTTGGAGAAAGGAAGCTCGGTGTTGTGTGGATCGCAGTAGCGCAGATAATACCAGCTAGAACAGGTGAACGTATCCATAGTATCGGTAATGCGCTTTGCAGGCTTTCCGCACTGAGGACAGGTGGTCTCTACAAACTCCTTGCACTCAGCAAGCGTGTCTCCTGCTGCCAGATCAAGATTATCTGGAAGCATGACAGGAAGCTGATCATAAGGAACAGGAACGTCACCGCAGCAATCACAGTGAATCATAGGAATTGGATTGCCCCAATAGCGCTGCCTGGAAATGAGCCAGTCACGAAGACGGAACTGGACAGTTCTACGACCAACGTTGTGCTCAGTCAAATAAGCAACAACAGCCTCTTCAGCCTCGGAATGTTTACCGCCACGGAGACCGGTAAAAGGACCAGACTGGACGAGAATACCCACGGTATCCATTGGTCCGTCCCAATCAACAGAGGTTACCTTGTAATCAGAAACTCCCTTGAGCTCCTCGTAGATATCAGTTCCCTCTTCACAGATGATAGGAACAATAGGCAGGTCGTACTTCTTAGCAAAGTCAAAGTCGCGTTTATCGCCTGATGGAACGCCCATAACAGCGCCAGTACCATAGTCTAGAAGGACGTAGTCAGCAACCCAAATTGGTACGGTCTGTCCGGTGACAGGGTTAATTGCGTAACGGCCGGTGAATACACCGTGTTTCTCGCGATCTGTGCCCTGGCGATCAATGGAAGAAACTTTTACGGCTTCCTCATGAAGGGCGTCGAAAGCAGCCTTGTACTCTGAATCCCCTACCAGCTCAGCAGCAAGCTTAGACTCTGGTGGAAGCAACATGAAGGTGCAGCCGTAAATGGTATCTGCACGAGTGGTAAAGACAGTCATCTTGGTATCAGTTGGTGTGACACCATCAGTATCTGCCAAGGTAAAGTCAATCTCTGCGCCCTCAGAGCGACCAATCCAGTTTGCCTGCATGGCACGAACACGCTCTGGCCAGCCCTCAAGCTGGTCAAGGTCATCAAGAAGCTCCTGAGCGTAATCGGTAATACGGAGGTACCACTGAGAGAGCTCACGCTTCTCTGGAACTGCGCCACAGCGCCAGCATTTACCATTAACTACCTGCTCGTTTGCAAGAACAGTTTTGTCGTTAGGACACCAGTTAACAGGGCTTGTTGCACGATATA
>CALIZK010000089.1:0-42892 GCA_938028635.1 uncultured Atopobium sp. | reverse complement strand
CATCAGGCATCCTTTTGGCAGTTCTGTGCATCATTACGGGTATTCTTACCATGCTTGTTGAGCGTCTTCTTGGTGGCTCTGGTAAGGCAAGTCTTGCAAGTGCAACTATTGCAGGCACTGCAACAACCACCCCTGCAGCGGTTGCTTCTGTTGACCCAACGTATACAGCTCAGGTTGTTGCAAACGCAAATGCTCAGCTTGCTGCTGCGGTAGTTATTACTGCACTAGTAGCCCCTGCGTTTACAGGTTGGCTTGATAAGAAGCTGGCTAAGAAAAATAACACTGCTGAGGCTCAGGCTCCAGAAGAAGCACCTGCTACTGAGTAATTAAGTAGGCTACATAAAATGAATAAAACCCTCTTCTACGTTGGTGGAAGAGGGTTTTTAGTTACATAAAATAAATAACATGGCTAATCTCAAATACGAGAACAAAGGCAATAAAAACTAAAAGTGAAATTTTTGCCCGTTTTTTAATATCGCTTCTAAAAATGAGATAGAAATTAATAATTTCAAGCAGAATTGAAACTAGAAAAAATAACAATGTCGGAATAAATCCCTGCTTCCACAGCAGTCGCACTCCCTGATAGGCAAGAAAACTTATAAGTACTACTATGCGATATGTTTTTCTAGAAATCGGTTCTGAAAAATTAAATATCTTCTCGCCAAACATATCTGTTGCCTCCCTATGGACAACAAGAGCAGTTTATTTGTTGCTAAAGATTGTAATACTGTCTGATAACCTCGTAATATATAACTATAGTAATTTAACTTGTGATTGGAGGTGCCTATGGAAGTGGGAGAGTGGAGCATTAGTTCTCCAGCATCCAAGTTTTTACTTGGCGCACCATGGACAGAGAAACTTGCTCATGGATGGGTTCATCCGCTGCGTATCTCTTTCAATCAGCTTAGAGTTATTGGCTCTTGCTCTTCTTGGCACCCCGGTCTTTTCAAACAGATGGCAACGTGCACTTCAGATATTCAAGTTGCTTTTACCACGGACAGCTCAGAAGTGGTTCTTGATCTAAAAATTGATGAACTTCCTAAGGGAGCCTCATCTGTTTTACAGTTACTTAAAGCTACGTATCTTAAAAAGCTCAGCTCTGTCTTTGTGACGGTTGATGGTAAACCTTACAAGAGCTTCTCACTGGATGATGCAGGTGAACATACACTTTCTATTCATCTAGGAACAGAAACCTCTGAAGATGACCTTGCTAGACTTCCAGGTTTTAATGACACGCATCACGTGAGTGTTTACTTGCCCTGTTTACAGAGCGCTTCCGTTAAAAATCTCCGTGGCAACGGCACGTTTTTCTCGCCTGATGAGCCTAAGAAAAAGCTGGTGGTGTTTGGCGATTCTATTGCGCAGGGTTTTGTTGTGGAGCGTCCAGACAAAACTTGGCCACGCTGTCTTGCTAAACGCATGAAGCTTGAGGTGGTTAACCAGGGAATTGGTGGACAAGTTTATCAGCCTGGCTCATACACGTTCATTGAGGATGCTTCTTTAGTTATTGTTGCACTTGGAGCAAATTATCGATACGAAAAATGCTCAAAGTCGCAGGTAACATACGATATTCAAAATTCACTCTGGCAGATTTCTCAGATGTATGCGGATACGCGTGTGGTGGTTTTGACGCCTACTCCTTATTTTGAGGACGCGTATCCTACGCACCCTTATTCTTGTTTTGCTGAGGTTCCTCAAATAATTGAAGAGGTTGCTAGTAAGTTTGGTTTGCAGTGCATCTCTGGAGAAAAACTATTGTCGCAGGAGAAGAAATATTTTGCTGACGATGTGCATCCAAATTCTAAGGGTGCGGCGCTTTTGGCAAAGAATCTATTTGAAGCCTTAAAACAACCAGTTCAAGATAGCCTTTTTTAGACGTCAAGCCTCCCTAGAAGCTCTCTCAAAATTCAACACGAGTTTTTGTCCGGTGAAACTTCTACACTAGAGGTGAAAAACATCTAGAGAGGATACACATGAACATCATTAATCCTTTTGCACCTCATTTGACCGGACAACTTTCAGAAGAAACTCAGGCTCTTGTGGCTGAGCAAATAGCCAAGGGAACCTTAAGTCCTTACGCGTGCAAAAATGAAGACATCATTCGCCGAGATTCCACCCATGATCAGGCATCACTTTTGCGTCCGGCTTTCATGCGAGATGTCGAGAAAATCATGCATACTCCTGCGTATAACAGGCTAAACGGCAAAACACAGGTCTTCTCGTTCCGTGCGCATGATGACATTACGCGTCGTGGCCTTCATGAGCAGCTTGTTTGTAGAGTTGCTAAAGATATTGGACGTGCACTTGGCCTTAACCTTGATTTAATCGAGGCAATTGCTCTTGGTCATGACGTGGGTCATACTCCTTTTGGTCATGCAGGGGAGTATTTCCTCAATGATATTTATCATGAGCAAACAGGGCGTTGGTTTTTCCACAACGTACAAAGTGTGCGCGTGCTTGACGGCCTCTATGCAAGAAACCTCTCTTTACAGACGCTTGATGGAGTAATTTGTCACAACGGCGAGTTTGAACAGCAAGTACTTCAAATGAGTGATCTTTCAACTTTTGATGAGTTTGATAAGGTGGTAGAAGATTGCTGGGAGAGAGGTCCTCAGGCTATTGCACATCTGCGTCCTATGACGCTTGAAGGCTGCGTCATGCGCATCTCTGACATTATTGCGTATGTTGGAAAAGATAGACAGGACGCGCTTCGTGCGGGCGCTGCTACAGAGGAAACGTTTGATGATGGTCTTGGTGGTGCTTATAACGCATGGGCTACTTCTGCTTTTGTTGCAGACATTGTTCAGAATAGCTTTGGTAAGCCTCAGATTTCTCTCTCAGAAGAGGCGTTTAAAGAGATGAAACGAGCAAAGCGCGAGAATTACCAGAAGATTTATGGTGCATCAGAAGCCAATGGTGATTTCTCTGAAGACATTAAGCGCCTGTTTGAGAAGTTGTACGAATACGAGTTGTCCTCGCTTAAATCTGGTGATCAGAGCCTTGCAATCTTTAAGCATCATATTGAGCCAGTAAGCAGGCACCTTTCTAGGTACGGCTATACCTATGACTGGAAGAGTGACGTGCATCGTACTGTTGTTGATTTTATTTCTGCAATGACTGATGACTACTTTGTAGCTACCTGCGAAGCGCTCTTCCCAGAAGCTCAGGAGCTCTTTCCAAAGAGGAGCTACTTTGCAGAAGGAGTACGCGCGTAAGACCGGGGTCGGTCATAACGCAGCAAACGGGCATGTAAAGAGCATTTGTGTTGAGCGGGCTTCTCGCCAAGCTTTTATGTTTGAGACGGGGTAAAATAGCTGCATGGATACTTTATTTTCTGGCATGGAACGTGCCGCTAAAAAAGCTAATGCACCACTTGCTGCCCGAATGCGTCCTACCACGCTTGATGGATATGTTGGTCAGGAAGATGCGGTTGGTCAAGGCTCCTGGCTGCGTAAAGCTATTGAGCACGATACACTCTCGTCCGTTTTGCTGTACGGTCCAGCAGGCACCGGAAAGACCACGCTTGCGCGCATTATTGCTCATACAACGCACGCAGAATTTGTAGAAGTATCTGCAATTACGGGCACCGTTAAAGATCTTCGTAGAGAGATTGAGGCCGCAGAATCAAGGCTTTTAACAGCTGGTAGAAGAACTATTCTGTTCATTGATGAGATTCATCGTTTTACGCGCTCTCAGCAAGATGCCTTGCTTCATGCAGTAGAAGACAGAATAGTTGTACTTATTGGCGCTACTACAGAAAACCCTTACTTTGAGGTTAACAGTGCTCTGATTTCTCGCTCTCGTGTAGTGGAGCTGCATGCATTGTCAGATGAGGCAATCGATGAGCTCATTCAGCGAGCACTTGAGTCAGAAGACGGTCTGGCTGGCACATTTGTCCTGGAAGAAGCCGCTCGTAAAGAGATTGTGACGCTTGCAGGCGGAGATGGTCGTGCGGCCTTAACTTCTCTTGAGCTTGCTTCTCAGATGGTTGACGTTCCAGAATCTGCTGATAGTAAGGCATCTGAGCCGCTTGTTATTACCAAGCAAAACGTTCTTGAGGCAAATCCTCGCCGCGGACTTCCCTACGATAAAGCAGGAGATATGCACTATGACATTATCTCTGCGTTTATTAAGTCTATGCGTGGCTCAGACCCAGATGCCGCACTCTATTGGCTTGCGCGCATGATTGATGCAGGTGAGGACCCTAAATTTATTGCTCGACGCATTATGATTTTGGCCTCAGAGGATATTGGCAACGCAGATCCACAGGCGCTGCTCATTGCACATGCAGCGTTTAGGTCAGCTGAGGTCATTGGATATCCCGAGTGCAGAATTAACCTTGCGCAAGCAGTTATTTATATGGCGCTTGCTCCAAAATCTAATGCTGCAGAAGCAGGTATTGATGCTGCCCTTCATGAGGTAAGAACAGGTCCAAGGCGAGAAGTTCCAAGTTACTTAAGAGATCGTACGCGTCCTGGTTCTGAAGAGTATGGCAATTACCTCTATCCTCACAATTATCCTGGGGGATGGATTGAACAGCGTTATCTTCCAGAAGGACTTGAACGTGGTGCGTTCTTCTCGCCATCTCCAAGAGGTTGGGAAGCGTGGAGAATTGTAGCTACAGAGCGTGATCGTCACGAGGAAGCTTAGGATTTTGAATTACTCAAGTGGGAGCATCAAGAAGGCGCTCCTCGGGTAAAATAAAAAGAACTGTAACCGTTAGCTTTGAGGGATGGCATAGATGGATTACCTACAGATTGCCCTTGTTGTCTTAGCCGTAGTTGGTGTTTGGGCCATTGTCGAGGTCGCTCTGACCCTAAGAACAACAAGAAAGTCAATTACTGAGATTACACTCTCAGCTAACAACACTATTGAGCAGATTCAACCTGTTATTTCAAAGATTGATGGCATGGTTGATGAGCTTGATCCAACTATCAAGCAGCTACCTGCACTCATGCAGAAGGTTGATGAGGCTGCAGAGAACGCTAATACCTCTCTTGAGAGCCTCAACGTAGTTCTTGGTGATGTAGCAACTGTTTCAGGTGCTGCATCTGCAGTAACAGCAACTGTCAGCAAGGCTGCAAGCGATGCGGTAACAGGCGTTGTTGAGTCTGTTTCAAAGCTAGGAACTGGTCTTGGCGGATCTTTGAATCCTTCCAAGCTTGCTGAGGTAGCTCAGGCTCGCCTGAGCGGTGCGACTGCAACAGCGCAGCAAAGTGCGCAGCGCGCCCAGGAGTATCTTGAGGAGCTTCCTTTGCTTTCTCAGGATAAGACCAAGCATTCCAGACCAGCTCGTTCTGAGCAGTTCTATATTGAGTACGGTTCTGAGTCTTCTCAGAAGTCTGAGGAGTAGATTGTAATGGCACAAAAAATTGTTGAGCTTTCCGCTCCAGCAGATCCAACATTTGCTCGTTCAGTCAGAATGATGGCTGCTAATCTTGCCGTTTTGTGCAAGATGAATGTTGATGAGCTTGAAGATGTCAAAATGGCCGCTGAAGAGGGCTTTGTCTTTGCATGTGGCACTCAAAATGAATCCGTAGATATTACGTTTACCCTCGAAGACAATGCTATGGCTATTGACTTTGATTTGGGTGATGAAGATCCAGTTGAGTCTGAGGAAGATAATTCTCAGCCGCTCGAGCTTGTAGAGCTACTGCTCTCTGCTATTTGTGACCAGTTTGAGCTCAGTGACGACGGTTACACACTTCATCTTGTGAAGATTTCTGGCGGTGCACATGCCTAAACCTGAAGCAAACGAGGCAGTACAGGCTTCTGCAGAAGAGCAGAAAGCCGCAAGAAGAGCTGCTCGTCGTGCTTCTAAAGGTACCCCAGCCTGGGATAAAGATAGAACACGCCAGCTCTTTGCCCAATATAAAGAAACAAAAGATCCTGAGGTAAGAGACCAGCTCATTGTGAGTCACTTAAACCTCGTGCGCTTTTTGGCTTCTAAGTTCAAAAACCGTGGAGAACCCCTTGATGATTTGATTCAGGTGGGAACCATTGGACTTATCAAAGCAATTGATAGGTTTGAGCCTGATCGTGGTCTTGAATTTACAACGTATGCAACGCCAACCATCATGGGAGAAATTAAGCGTCACTTCCGTGATAAAGGCTGGTCAGTACGTGTTCCTCGACGTCTGCAGGAGCTTTCGTCCAAGATCAATCAGGTTACTGATGATTTGACTAAAGAGCTGCAAAGAAGCCCTTCAATTGAAGAGATTGCCCAGCGCCTTGATACTAATGTTGAAGAGGTTCTTGAGGCTATGGAGTCTTCCAGTGCTTATAGCTCTGTTCCTCTTGAGGGAGGCGGCTCTGGCGCTGATGGTGACGAGGCTCCTTCAATCATTGATCAGTATGTGACCGAAGATGAAGATCTTGCTGGTTCAGATGACCGCATTGTTCTTGAAGAGGCTATCAGGGATTTCTCTCCACGAGAGCAAGAGATTATTCGTATGCGTTTTGTTGAAGGCCTTACCCAGGTAGAGATTGCAGAGAAACTCAACATCTCTCAGGTACAGGTTTCAAGGCTGCTTCGCCGCACTCTCAAACGTATTCAAGAAAAGATTGACCCAGAAAGTGTGAATCGTTAATGGATCAAAAGCATCAAAACTTTTCCGATTCAGTTCAGAGATGGAAACAGCGTGGCTTGATAGTGTGGACAGCTATTGGTCTGGCCGCATTGTTCGCGCTTGCGCTGCATGTTCTTGGCATTCTGGGACAGGCTGTTGAGCTGCTAGCTATCGGCGCTATTGTTGCGTTTGTCTGTAGCCCTGTTACTAATTGGCTTGAAGACAGGGGAGTGCCACGTGGCATCTCTGCTCTTATCGCGCTTGTTCTTACGCTCATTGTGCTGGTAGGATTTTTGATTTTGATTGCGCAGCCATTGGTATTTGAGCTTACTACACTACTCAGAAACGCTCCTTCGTATGCAAGTCAGATAGGAGCAATGGCAAGGGAGTTTTGGCAGAACTTTGACACTCAAAGTAACCCTGCTGTTAGACAGACAGTAGAACTTGCAATTGAACAGGCATCAAGTATTGGAATATCAGTTGCTTCTGGTATTTTGAGTTGGCTTTCCACATCTGCTTTAGGCAACATCTCTTCTATGGCAAACCAACTCATGGTCTTCTTCTTAGGCCTAGTGCTTGCCTATTGGTTGGCTAAAGATTATCCAGTTATTGTCCGTGAGATGGCTATTATTGCTGGTCCTCAAAAAGAGAATGAGTTCAGACTTATTCTTGCAATCTTAAGTAGATCTACCAGTGGATATATGCGAGGCACTATCATTACCTCTGCGGTTAATGGCATTCTTGTGTACTTTGGGTGTCTGATTTTAGGCAACCCTTATGCCGCTCTTATTGGCATGGTTACAGGAATCTTCCATATTATTCCTGTAGTTGGACCGGTTTTCTCGGCAGGTATTGCTCTTATTTTGAGCATCTTGGTAGACCCTGTCATGACCGTATGGACTATCGTTATCTTGATGGTTGCACAAAACGTTGTTGATAACGTGCTTTCACCTTTGGTTATGGCAACTAGCGTTAAAGTTCACCCGGGTCTTTCGCTCGTTGGTATTGTCATTGGCAGCGCTCTTGGCGGAGTAGTTGGAACTATTCTTGCCATACCTTTGACAGCAGCACTGAGGGGCATCTTTGTGTACTTCTTTGAGAAGTATTCGGGCAGACAGATCGTCTCGCCAAATGGTGCGCTTTTTAACTCAACGCAGTATGTGGATGAGTCTGGCGCTATTCTGCCAGAGTATGATGCATTGGATGATCCAAAGTTCTTTGAAGAGTCACGCCTTGTTGATAAAGAGTCTGCAGGTCATGTACATAGCAAATCTTCTGTACAAGCCCCCAAGATCCTTGGACATGATTTTTCCCAGTTACTTTTTAGGATTACTCAAGAAGTTACCGAAGAACCAGGTAAAACCTCGACAGATGCGGTAGACTCAGACAGTACAAAAGAGTAGTTATTTGAATACGGAGAAGTACTTTATGGCTGACTATAAAACAATGACAACAGCAGAGATTCGTGAGGACTTCCTAAGCTTCTTTGAGAGCAAGGGTTGCAAGCGCTATCCTTCTTCATCTCTGGTGCCTTCTGATCCTTCGCTGCTTCTTGCTAATGCTGGCATGAACCAGTTCAAGGAATATTACCAGGGCATCAAGACTATGAAGGAGATTGGCGCAACTTCCTGCCAGAAGTGCCTTCGTACTAACGATATTGACAACATTGGCGACTCTCGCCATCTCTCATTCTTTGAGATGCTGGGCAACTTCTCCTTTGGTGGTTACACCAAGCGCGATGCATGTACCTGGGCAATGGAGTTTATCTCTTCTCCAGAGCACCTTGGCCTGCCTCTTGATCGCCTGTACTTTACTGTTTTTACTGACGACGATGAGGCAATTGAGATTTGGAAGTCTCTTGGCGTAGCAGAAGATCACATCACCCGTCTGGGCGAGGAGGACAACTTCTGGGCAGCTGGTCCAACTGGTCCTTGTGGTCCTTGCTCTGAGATTTACTTTGACCAGGGTCCTGAGTTTGAGGGAGAAGCTCCTGGAGACGACGGTGACCGTTACCTTGAGTTCTGGAACCTCGTCTTTACTCAGTTTGATCGCCAGGAAGATGGTTCTCTACCTGAGCTTCCTCATCGCAACATCGATACCGGCATGGGTCTTGAGCGTATCGCAGCTATCATGCAGCATGAGGGCACCAATTACGAGGGTGACATCATGCGTACCCTCATCTCTTTGGGCGAGAAACTCTCTGGTAAGAAGTATCACTCAACTGATGAGATTGACCGCAGCCTGCGTATTCTTGCAGACCACTCTCGTGCAGTTACCTTTATGATTGGTGACGGTATTCTCCCTGGCAACGAGGGTAGAAGCTACATTCTTCGCCGCCTGCTCCGTCGCGCTGTCTACCACGGCCGCTTACTGGGCATTCAGGGCACCTTCATGGCAGAGTACGCACATGAGGTTGCTGTTCTGCTTGGCGCAGAGTATCCAGAGCTTGTCGAGAAGAGCGCTCTTATCGACGGCATTCTGACTGCAGAAGAGGAGCGCTTTGGCGCTACGCTTGACGCAGGCGAGTCTAAACTTACTGCAGAGCTTGAGCAGCTTGAGGATGGCGCACAGCTTTCTGGTGAGGTTGCCTTCCTTCTGCACGATACCTACGGATTCCCTATTGATCTTACTCGTGAGATTGCTGCAAATGCAGGTCACGTTGTTGACATGGACGCCTTTGATGCTGCAATGACTGAGCAGCGTGAGCGCGCTCGTAAGTCAGCTAACCGCGATGCCTGGGGTAACGCTCAGAGCATTTGGGTTGCACTCTCTGACCGCCTTGATGAGACCGTTTTTGACGGCTACGACAACAACGAGCTCTCCGGCGTTCGTGTTGTTGCTCTTGTTCAGGACGGACAGGAGGTTGAGTCCGCTTCTGCTGGCTCTGAGGTTGAGGTTGTACTTGACCGCACACCTTTCTATGCAGAGATGGGCGGCCAGGTTGGTGATACGGGCAAGCTGACAGCTCCTGGTCTCTACGTTCACGTCACTGATACCAAGCACCGTGACGGCGGCCTTGAGTCACACGTTGGCGTGGTAGAGGAGGGCACCATCTCTGTTGGTGATTCAGTCACCGCAACCATTGATGCCGGCCGTCGTGAGCTAATCCGCCGCAACCACACGGCAACTCACCTACTTGACGCAGCCCTCAAAAAGGTTTTGGGTGACCACGTGAACCAGGCTGGTTCTCTTGTTGCTCCAGATCGTATGCGCTTTGACTTTACGCACTTTGAGGCTCTTACCAAAGATGAGCTCGATCGCATTGAGGGCATGGTTAACGCAGAGATTTTTGCTGCTAAGCCTGTTGTTACTCAGATTATGAACATTGAGGACGCAAAGGCTGCTGGTGCTGTTGCACTCTTTGGCGAGAAGTACGGTGATGTCGTACGCGTTGTCTCTGCTGGTGCAGAAGACGCTCCATTCTCTCGTGAGCTCTGTGGTGGTACTCACGCACGCAACACAGCAGACCTTGGCCTCTTTAAGATTATTTCTGAGAGCTCCGTTGGTTCTAACTCAAGGCGTATTGAGGCGGTAACTTCTATGGGCGCTATCGAGTACGTTGATGAGCGCCTGACTCAACTTGATGAGGTTGCCGCAGCTTTGAAGGTTCGTCCTTCTGCTGTTACAGACCGCGTTGAGCAGCTGCAGCAAGATCTTCGCACTGCAAACCATAAGCTTGAGGCTGCTCTAACTGGAGCAGGTAGCAATCAGGTAGCAGAAGCACTTAAGTCTGCTGTTCAGCTTAATGGCTATAGCTGTGTAATTGCTAAGCTTGAGGGCCTTTCTGGCAAAGAACTCCGCTCCGCATGGGACGGCATCCGCGATGCATCTGACGGCCAGCCTGTTGCTTGCGTCATTGCATCCGCAACCGCTGACGGTAAGGTTTCCCTGCTTGCAGGTGCCACTGATTCTGCAGTTGCAGCGGGCTTCTCGGCAGGAGACATTGTCAAAGAGATTGCAGAGCTTGTTGGTGGCCGTGGTGGCGGTAAGCCAGCAATGGCGCAGGCAGGCGGTTCAAATGCTGCAGGAATTGACGAAGCGCTTGAGGCTGCAAGAACAAAGCTTGGTGCGTAACGTTTGCGCGTTTTAGCTTTAGATATTGGTGAAGTTCGCATCGGGGTTGCTGTAAGTGACCCCGATGGTGCTATTGCGTCACCTGTTTGCGTTCTACCTGCGCAAGAGGTACTCTCACATACACGCACGTTTAAAGCTGTGCTTGAAGATTGGGAGCCAGAGCTGCTTTTATGTGGTCGTCCTAAAACGCTCGCCGGCGAAGATGGACCACAGGCCCAAAAAATTACCGCTCAAGCTGAGCAAATTGCGAAGAACTGCCAACTTCCATTAGAATTTACTGACGAAAGACTTTCTTCTGCGGAAGCAAAGAAGATTCTTCGAGCGCAAGGTTTATCTGAAAAAGCCATGCGTGGAAAAGTTGACATGGTTGCTGCCTCGCTCTTTTTGCAATCATGGCTTGATGCACAGATGAATAAGGGAGACTAAATGCCCACCCTATCAAATGGTTCTTCTCCGCGTCGTCAGGGCGCACATTTTTCTTCTCCTGTACCAGAAGGACAGGCTCAGGAAGAGCAGGCTCAGCAGGAACAGATCACGCAGCCTTCAGTTGAGGCTACAGGATCGCTGCCTGCACTTACCGGTGGCAAGCTTTCTTCAAGAAGCGCTCAAGTCACTCATATGGCAAAGAACAAGCAGGTAAAGCATAGAGATAAGAAGGCTTCAAAGCGTTCTCGTATTTTTGCGGCACTTATCGCTTTTATTATGGTTGCGGCCCTTGGCATCTTTGTATGGAAAGTAGCGCTTCCAGAGCTTTCTCGCGCTAATTCCGATACACAAGAAATTACCGCAGGTCAGCAAGTTACCGTTACTATTCCAGATGGTGCTGGTGCGCAGGAAGTCGCAAAGATTCTTTTTGAGAACAAGATTATTGCAACTAAGAGCGAGTTCTTAAATCAGGTAAAGCGTCAGGATGCTGAGCAGAAAATCAAGAGCGGTATCTATGTTATTACCACTGGTACCAAGCCAGCAGACATCGTTCACCTGCTTATTTCTGGCCCTAATGCTCCTGGTAGTGGCTTTGTCGTACCAGAAGGTTATACCGTTTCTCAGGTTGCGGATTTGGTTCAGGACTACTTTGGTATTTCTCGCGATGATTTCTTGAATCAGGCAAAAGCATCCAATTATGTTGCTGACTATCCGTTCCTTGCTGGTGCGGTAGATGCTAATGATTCTCTTGAGGGCTACTTGTTCCCCAAGACCTATACCTTTACAGAAAGCAATGTAACTGCCGATACGGTCATTCGTGCCATGCTTGATCAGTTTGAGACAGAGACAGCTGATCTTAACCTGGATGCCGCTCGCATTACGCTTAATAAGCGTTACAACTTGAATCTTACTAACGAGCAAATCATTATCATGGCATCTATTATTGAGCGAGAAGCCCTGACTGATGATGACCGTCCTAAGGTTGCATCTGTCTTCTACAACCGTCTGTACGATGATATGTATCTGCAAAGTGACGCTACCCTTGCTTATTCCCTGGGTAGGGAAGCTACTGCAGAAGAGCTCAGCTCAATGACAAGTGACCCGTACAACACCTATGCGTTTAAGGGTTTGACTCCTACGCCTATTTGTTCCCCAGGTTATGCCTCTATTAAGGCGGCTATGGATCCAGCAGCAACCAATTATTACTACTTCTGGATTACTTCGGATGAGCACGTCTTCTCAGAGACGTACGACGAACATCAGCAGGCTATTGAAAACGCACGCGAGCGTGAAGCCGCAAGTAAGCAATAGCAGGTGTGGCATGAGTTTGATCAAAGCAACACAATACGTTTCTGCTGTTGAATACATCTCAGTAGAGGATTTGGTTCAGCAGGGGATTAAACTTGTGCTCTTAGATCGCGATAATACCTGTGTGCCCCGAGACACCAAGATGGTGCCGCCAGAGGTTTCTGCTTGGTTTGAGAAGGCTCATGCGGCTGGATTAACGCTCTGTCTCATCTCCAATAACATTCACCTCAATGAGGTCCAGCGTAGCGCTCACGAGCTGGGAATTGAAGGAGAAGGCTTTGCGTGTAAGCCGCTTCCTCGCGCGCTAACTGCTGCTATGAAGCGTTTCTCGGCAACTAAAGAGCAAACCGTGATGGTGGGAGACCAGATTTTTACCGATGTTATTGCAGGTAATTTGGCTGGCGTTTCAACTATTTTGGTAAAGCCGCAGTCCAATGAGGATCTTTGGTACACCAATATCATTCGTCACGTCGAGCGCCGCATTTTAAAAAATGTAACTTTTACGTCATAACAAGACGGCTTTAGTTTACTTGCTCCAACTCGATGATAGAATCATCTTGAAAGGCTGGAGGAGTATGGAGCTTCGCGATTCAAGATACGTTGTACATGAGGGCTGTGATCATATCTTTTTTGTAGGCTTTCTGGGCGCCGGAAAGTCTACGCTCGCACGTAATTTGGGCGAGCTGTTTCACCGTCGTTATGTTGACACCGATCGCCTAGCAGAGCGTATAGCAGGTAAATCACTGGCAGAAATCTACGAAGATGACGGTGAAGAGCTTTTTAGGCAGGCAGAAACTGAGGTTTTGCACACGCTTAAGTCTAAGAAGTCACTGCTCGTAAGCTGCGGCGGTGGAATTGTCGAGAAGGACGTCAATCTTGCGCTTATGCGTGAGATGGGAGTCATTGTGTTTCTCGACGGCGATCTTTCTGACTCGCTTCGCCAAATTCAGCGCACGGATAGGCGTCCCGATCTGGGAAGCTTTGAAAACGCTACTCAGCTCTATAGACGCCTGCGTCCACGTTATGAGGCCGCTGCTGACATTACTATTGATATTCGTGAGAAAACGTTTGAGCAGGTAGCCATTGATTCTGGCAAGCTGCTTTGGGAAAGAGGTCTTCTATGAGTGACAATGTTCAGGCTGAGCTTGAAGAGGAATTGCCACCTGTTCAGATTAAACAGTGGGTTTCTATTCCTGGTGGCTCTATTGCACTTCGTTCTGGTGCAGGCGTTCTTTCAAACTTTGGTACTGAGCTCAGAACCGCAGTGGGAAGACCCCATCGCTGTGCTTTTCTTGTCAGCAATCAGGCAGACGAAGACCTTGCTGAGCTTCTGCGTAGAGACCTCACCACTATTGGTTTTCTCGTCACACGCGTTGATGTAGAAGATGGTGAAGCGGCAACTACGGTGGCAGCTGAGGCACAGGTATTGTCCGCTTTGGCAGAGATGCATCTCACAGCTGATGACCTGGTAGTTGCCGTGGGCCACACGGGAGTTATTTCTCTTGCTAATCACGTGGCAAACAAGTGGTGTGGGGGAGTCTCCCTTGCCACTGTTCCACTTGATTTAGCTGCAGTTATTGTCTCGTCTATTACTCCTCGTGCACTTGATACTGACGCTGAGCACCAGCGCCTTGTTACCACTAAGCCTTGCGCACGTTTCTGCTTTGCAGATCTTGAGGTTATGGATCTTTGCGATGACAACGCTAAGGTTGCCCAGGTGTGCATGGTTGCAACAGCCATGTCTGATAACGAGGCGGAGTTTGGCCGTATTTGGGATAGGGCAGATAACCTCTCCTCTGGAGTTGCCGATATAGTTGCAGAGCAGCTGGCAGAATCTACTAAGACTCGTGGCCGCCTCTCTGATTCTTCAGCTATTGCCATTCAGCAGTCTGTGCCATATGGCTGGGTTTTTGTGGAGGCGCTTCGTCCGCTCATCCCAGCTGACCAGCCTCTTTCTGCACTTTATGCAGATGCACTGCGTTTCTCGGCAAGAATTGCAGTAGCTAAAGAGTCGCTATCTTTTGACGATATGCTTGCCCAAGATGAGATTCTTGAGCGCTTAAATATTGGTTTTGTTACATGTGACATCACTCCCGAGCAGCTCATCGAAGCGCTCAAACAGGAATGTTTCCGTTCTACTAATCGTTTTATGTTGCCGATTCCAATGTCTATTGGAAGGGTAAGATTAGCTTCAGTCGACGAGGAACTTCTCGCCGAACATGCCCGTGCTTGGTGTGAGGCTCACGCTTCGCATTAAAGCGCCGCATCTTGCAGTAAGGAGCCTGTTTGCTGAGGCGACTCCACAAGGTGCAACTCTTTGTTGTAAACATCTCGAGAAGGGATTTGAAATGGCAGATTTACAGGCAGCAGCAAAGCGCGTTGCGCGCTTTCGCGAGGTAATGGCTCAGAGGGGTTACGACGCTGTTGTTCTACGTCACAACCCAGATCTTCGTTGGTTGACTGACGCTGAGCGTGTCTTTGACTTTGAGCAGGCACATACTGCATTTATCACGCAGGATGAGCTCTTCATGCACACTGACTCTCGTTACTACAACACATTCCTGGAGCGCCTTGGTGCTGATTCTCCATGGAAGTTTGACCAGGAAGTCACTACTCCTACCGAGTGGGTTGCCGCTCATATTGCTGAGGCTCGTGCTCGCGTAGTTGCTATTGAGGACACCGTTGATCTTGCGTTCTTTGATGGCCTTGAGCAGGCATTACGTGATCGTTCTGTTGCTGCTTTGCTTCCACGCATGCATGGTGATATTGCTGAGCTGCGTATTGTTAAAGACCCAGCTGAGATTGAGCTTATGAAGCACGCTCAGTCAATTACTGACAAGGCGTTCCTCCACATCTGCGAGTACATCAAGCCTGGCCTCACTGAGCAGCAGATCCGTGCAGAGCTTGAGAACTACATGCTCTCCAACGGCGCAGATGCTCTGTCCTTTGATTCCATCATTGCTTCTGGTCCTAATGGTGCTAATCCTCACGCACAGCCAGGTGAGCGCGTAGTTCAGACAGGCGACATGATTGTTATGGACTACGGTGCGGGCTACCTGGATTACCACTCAGACATGACCCGTACCGTTGTTGTTGGTGCACCTTCCGAGGAGCAGCAACACGTCTTTGACGTTGTTCGCAAAGCAAATGAGACGTGCGCTGCAGCTATCCATGCAGGCGTAACTGGCTCTGACATTCACAACCTTGCAGTTAAGGTTATCTCTGAGGCTGGTTACGGCGAGTACTTTGGTCACGGTCTTGGCCACGGTGTTGGCGTTGAGATTCATGAGCGTCCATTCTTCAATCCTCGTTGGAACAAGGTGATTGCAGCAGGTTCTGTTGTTACCGATGAGCCTGGTATTTACCTGCCTGGCAAGTTTGGTATCCGCCTTGAGGACTTTGGTGTTGTTACTGAGGACGGCTATGACGTCTTTACTCAGTCCACACACGATCTTGTGTCTGTTGGCTGCTAACTAGACGCGATATACAGAATTTTTGCGGTCAGAAGCTCTATGTTTCTGGCCGCATTTTTATGTTTACCTTTAGGACGAGAAGATCTTCTCGTCCTAAAATTGGCTTATACAACCTAAAAAATCTAAAAAGAGTTAGGTTAGTGAAGACACGCTTCAGATATATGTAATAAAATCAGAAAAGTAAATGTTATTTTCATTGTTATGTTTACAGTTTCATTTGTTTTATTAGGTAGAAAAGAAGGAGGTAGAAGTGGTTAGTATCGTTCTAGCCAGCCATGGCAAATTTGCCGAGGGCATCAAAGATTCTGGCGGCATGATTTTTGGACCACAGGAAGGCGTTGTAGCTGTAACGCTTACTCCTGATATGGGCCCAGATGACCTGCATCAGAAGATTCTCGACGCAATTGCCACGCTTGAAGATCAAGAGCATGTCTTGTTCTTGGTTGACCTATGGGGTGGCACCCCCTTTAACCAGATTTCTCGCGTTCTTGAGGAAGAGGGTAAAGAGGATTGGGTTGCTGTTACTGGCCTTAACCTCCCAATGCTTATTGCAGCTTATGGCTCTCGTCTTGGCGTAGATACTGCGGCTGAGGTAGCAAAAGAGATTTACTCTGAAGCTCGTATGGGCGTAAAGATTAAGCCAGAAGAGCTTGAGCCACAAGAGGCAACACCTACTGATGTTCCTGCTGCTCCAGCAGCACCTCAGGGTGCAATTCCTGCGGGTACTGTTATTGGTGATGGCAAGCTTAAGATTGTTCTTGCTCGTATTGATACCCGTCTTCTGCATGGTCAGGTTGCAACTACGTGGACAAAGATGACCAAGCCAGATCGCATTATTGTCTGCTCTGACGGTGTTGCTCAAGATGAGCTCCGCAAGACCATGATTATTCAGGCAGCTCCTCCAGGAGTACATGTCCACGTTGTTCCTATTAAGAAGATTATTGAGATTGCTCACGACACTCGTTTTGGCAATACCAAGGCAATGCTTCTGTTTGAGACTCCTCAAGATATGCTTCGTGCTATTGAGGGTGGCGTAGAAATCAAGGAAGCAAACCTTGGTTCTATGGCTCATTCTGTTGGCAAAGTTGTTGTTACCAACGCAGTTGCTATGGATGAGGACGATGTAAAGACTCTTGAAGCTATCCGCGAGTGCGGTACAACGTTTGATGTTCGTAAGGTTCCTGCAGACAGCGCAGAGAACTTTGAGGCAATGCTTAAAAAAGCTAAGTCTGAGCTTGGCGCCCGTAAGTAACTAGAAGGAGGTAGAAATGACACCTATCACAATACTGCTTGTCGTAATTGTTGCTCTTCTCGCTGGCATGGAAGGTATTCTTGACCAGTGGGAGTTCCACCAGCCCCTGGTTGCTTGCTCACTGATTGGCCTTGTGACTGGTCACCCTGCTGAGGGAATTATCCTCGGCGGTTCTCTTCAGATGATTGCTCTTGGTTGGGCAAACATCGGAGCTGCAGTTGCACCAGACGCAGCTTTGGCATCTGTCGCATCTGCAATCATTATGGTTTTGGCACTTAACGGCGGAGACACTGACACCACTGCTGCTATTAACACCTCTATTGCACTTGCAATTCCTTTGTCCGTAGCAGGCCTGTTCCTCACCATGATTGCTCGTACTATTGCAACTGGTATTGTCCACGCAATGGACGCAGCTGCCGAGAAGGGCGATTTTGCTGCAATCGAGCGTTGGCACATTGTAGCTATCCTCATGCAGGGCGCACGTATTGCTGTTCCTGCAGCTGCTCTTTGCTTCATTGACCCAGCTATTGTCACTGATGCTCTAAACGCAATGCCTAAGTGGCTCACTGGCGGTATGGCAGTTGGCGGCGGCATGGTTGCTGCTGTTGGTTACGCAATGGTCATTAACATGATGGCTACTCGTGAGGTTTGGCCGTTCTTTGCTCTTGGCTTTGTCTTTGCTGCTATTAACCAGCTCACTCTTATTGCTCTTGGTGTTATTGGTGTTTGCCTTGCTATTCTCTACATTGGTCTTAAAGACCTTGCTAAGCAGGGTGGCGGCGCAGGTGGCGGATCTGGTGATCCGCTCGGCGACATCATTGACAACTACTAATTCTGAAGGAGCGTGAAACTAATGGAGAATAAGATTCAGCTTTCTAAGAAAGACCGCATGTCTGTTGCTCTTCGTCATCAGTTCCTTCAGGGTTCTTGGAACTACGAGCGTATGCAGAACGGTGGTTGGGCATTCTCAATGATTCCAGCCATCAAAAAGCTTTATCCAAACAAAGAAGATCAGGTAGCAGCTCTTAAGCGCCACCTTGAGTTCTACAACACTCACCCTTATGTTTCTGCACCAGTCATGGGCGTTACCCTTGCACTGGAAGAGGGACGTGCTAACGGTGAGCCTATTGACGATGTTGCAATTCAGGGCGTTAAGGTAGGCATGATGGGCCCTCTGGCCGGTGTTGGTGACCCAGTCTTCTGGTTTACTGTCCGTCCAATTCTTGGAGCACTCGGCGCATCTATTGCCGCTGGTGGTTCTGCACTTGGCCCTATTCTCTTCTTTGTTCTGTGGAACGTCATCCGCCTTTCCTTCCTGTGGTACACCCAGGAGTTTGGCTACAAGGCAGGTGCCTCAATCTCTTCCGATCTTTCTGGCGGCATGCTGGGCAAGATTACCGAGGGTGCTTCTATTCTTGGTATGTTTATCATTGGTGCCCTGGTACAGCGTTGGGTTTCAATTTCATTTACCCCAGTTGTTTCTACCATTCCTCAGCAGGCAGGTGCCTACATTGATTGGACAAGCATTCCTTCAGGAGTAGAGGGAATGCACCAGGCATTAAAGCTTTACGCTGCACTTGGACCAAACGGTCTTGATCCAGTGAAGGTAACCACACTTCAGTCCAACCTTGATTCCCTTGTTCCTGGACTGGCAGCTGTTGGTCTGACACTGCTCTGCTGCTCACTGCTTAAGAAGAAGGTCTCTCCAATTGCTATCATCCTGGCTCTCTTTGCCGTTGGTATTATTGGTCGACTCCTTGGCTTTATGTAATGAGTAAGCGTACGCTCTAGTACTTAAAGTCGCACGAATATGGGTCGCGCTCTATAATGGGTGCGACCCATTTTTGAAAGGATTGTATGGCTCAGTCTCAAAACAGTACGGTTGACTTCACCGCAAAGGCAACGTCATTTCATGGGCTAGCTACGTATGGCGATATCCTTATTGGCAACAAGGCCTTTGAGTTCTACAACCAAAAAAATCCCGAAGATTACATTCAGATTCCCTGGGATCAGATAGATCATGTGGCTGCCTCAGTTATGGGACGCACCAAAAGCATTTCTCGCTTTGCCATTTTTACTAAAAGCAATGGTAATTATTCGTTTTCTACGCGAGACAACAAGGCAACACTGAGGGCAATTCGCGCCTATATAGGGGAGGAGAAACTCGTGCGTTCTCCAAACTTCTGGTTTGTTTTTAAGCACGGACTTATGGCAATTCCACAGCTTCCTCGCCTTATTAAAGAGAGTTTTATTAAAAAGAAGTAAGCAAATTTTGCATTTTCACAAGAGCCGCCAGCACGGAAGGCGTGAAACTGATAAAATCCAACATGCATATACGTGTCGCGGGTAGTTTGAAAATTCACGTTCTTCTCGCGACTTTATCGAGTGAAAAGAGTTAGACGTGGCAACTATCAGCACCGCAGATTTTAAGAACGGCCTTGGCCTTAAGATTAACGATAAGTACTACACCATCGTTGAGTTCCAGCACGTAAAGCCAGGTAAGGGCGGCGCTTTTGTCCGCTATAAGATTCGTGACCTTCGCTCTGGCCGTGTTATCGATCAGACCTGCAACGCTGGCACCAAGTTTGAGAACGTTCTTCTGCTCACCAAAGAGATGCAGTACCTCTACAACGACGGTGAGTCCTTCTACTTCATGGACAATGAGACATACGATCAGGTAGCTGTTCCTGCTGATTTCATTGGCGAGAAGAGCGTCTGGTTCAAGGAGAACGATAACGCACAGCTTCTCTATGCAGACACTGAGCTTCTTGGCGTTGAGCCTCCAATGTTTATTGAGGCAGAGATCACTGAGACCGATCCAGGTTTCAAGGGTGACACCGTTCAGGGTGGTACTAAGCCAGCAACTATTGAGACCGGTGCAACTCTTCAGGTCCCAATGTATCTGAACCAGGGTGAGCGCATTAAGGTTGACACCCGCGACGGCAAGTTTGTTTCTCGCGTTTAATGCATTCTCTTTGGGTGCATTGGCATCCAACAGTATTGAGTAATTATTTCAAAGACAGTTTGTCTTTTTAGGGGGTAGACATGGCTGAAACAGAGCTTCGTATAGCAGGCATCGGCATCTCAAAAGATGTAATTTCAACGGTTGTCTCCGGCGCAGCTGGAAGTGTTGAAGGTGTTGCCTCCGTAGGCGGAAACGATACCCTGGCATCCAACCTTATTAACGTTTTTACCAGCAGAAGTCTTGCACCAGAGAAGGCTGTTGAGGCAGGCGTAGAGAACGGTCAACTTCATCTTGGAGTTCACCTTACCGTTTTCTATGGCTATCCTTTCACAAAGCTTGCTTCTGAGGTAAGACTTGCTGTTGCAACTGCCGTAAATGAGCAGATTGGCGTCAGTATTGCTTCCGTTGATGTTTACATTGACAGCCTTGTTTTTCCTAAGGAGTAGGCTTGAGCGTTAAGTTTTTTGGACGTACCCGCGCCCGTAGCCAAGCACTACAGCTTTTGTTCCAGGCTGAAGCCACTAATCGCAGCGTTCTTGAGGTCCTCGACGGAGACTATACACTCTCCGAGGGACCTCTTGACGAGTATGCGCAGTCACTGGCAGTTGGAGCAGATGGCATCAGAGATGATCTTGATGACATCATTGCTGCTTACTCAAAAGACTGGGCAATTGATCGCATGCCTTCTGTTGACCGCAATCTTCTAAGAATTTCTCTCTACGAGATTCTGGAGGTTCCAGAGGTTGACGTTGCTGTTGCTATTAACGAGGTAGTTGACCTTGCTCGCGCCTATTGCGGTGACGATTCTCCTCGTTTTATTAACGGTGTTCTCGGCCGTATTGTTGACGATGTTGAGGCTGGAGAAGACATTTATTCTCTGTGCCATAAGCAGTCTGCTGAACAGGACAATTCTGAAGAAGAGCCAGTAAGCTCTGTGGAAGATGCAGAGTAGCCATGGCAAAAATCGATACGTCTGAATATCAGAGCTTTGACCAGATAACCGCAAGGCTTGACTCGATTGTTGATCAAGTTCGCGATAAGAACGTCTCGCTGGAGCATTCTCTTGACCTCTTTGATGAGGCAATTGCTCTAGGTTCCAAGGCTGTCAACATGGTTGACACCACAGAGTTTACGCCGGAAGAGGAAGAACGTCTGGTTCAGGCTCAGGCAACGGGGAATACAACTGACGCAACTGGTGCAGCAGCTACCACTGGTGAGCAGGCTTCTTTTGAGCAGGTTGAGGTTTCAGCTGCAGATGAAACGTCATCTGATGACGCGGTTTCAGAAAGCGATGAGCACTAGTGGCTCAACGCATTTCTCGCCAAAGGCTCGATAAAGAGCTGGTTAGGCAAGGATTTTTCAAGGACACTCAAGTTGCATTACGTGCAATTCTTGCGGGTGATGTTTCTACGCGCGACAGAAGATTAACTTCAGCAGGAGAGCTTGTTCCTGAGGGATTATTTCTGCACGTAAAAGGCGCTATTCCGTATGTGAGTCGAGGCGGACTTAAGCTTGAGCGCGCCTTTGAAGTTTTTGATTTTACGGTTCAACAGAAAAAATGTTTAGATATTGGCTGTTCAACTGGTGGTTTTACCGATTGCCTGCTTCAACATGGAGCTGCTTCGGTTACCTCGGTTGATGTTGGCTATGCGCAGTTTGATTGGTCGCTCAGAAACGACAGCAGGGTTGAACTGCTCGAACGTACAAATATTACGTCCCTGCCAGAAATGGGCTACTCGCATGTTTTTGATGTTGCTGTGTGTGACGTATCGTTTACGTCAATCTTGTCAATTCTTCCTTCTGTTTTAGATGTTCTGGCTCCTGAAGGAGTTTTTGTTACGCTGGTTAAACCGCAGTTTGAAGCTAAGAGGGAAGAAGTGGGCGAGGGAGGTATTGTGACTGATG
Organism: uncultured Atopobium sp.; assembly: GCA_938028635.1. Lineage (GTDB taxonomy): Bacteria > Actinomycetota > Coriobacteriia > Coriobacteriales > Atopobiaceae > Lancefieldella. The sequence goes on along the minus strand of CALIZK010000089.1, from coordinate 20,920 downwards.
CCTCCGTGCGTCTGCAAACGCTGCAAAAGGTTTCCGATGCGTTTAAGGAAGCTCATATGGGTCCTTTGGGTGCGTGTGAAAGTCCTATTCACGGCGCTAAGGGTAACGTGGAATATTTACTGTTTGGGCAGATTGGAGCAGGTTCGCATGATTTGGATCTTGCTTCAGTGGTATCGAGTCATTCTGTAGAAATAGTGAAATAGAACGAATGTTCTATTTTGTAGTGTTGTTTGTAGTTTTTTAGGTATACTAAGTACATCGAATCAGACGTGTTAACTGTTTCAGTTGTGCAATCAAGCAAAATCGGGAGAGTGGTTTGCGTGAAGGTACTTCTTGTTCCAAATTATTCAAGAGAAGTTGCTGTTTCTGGTGCACGTGAACTTGAAGAATGGCTCTTTGAACAGGGCTGTGATGTCCAGTGGGCACACGATAAAAAGCTATTCCCAGATAAAGTTATAGACTGTTCTGATTGCCAGCTTGTTATTTCTCTTGGTGGAGATGGAACGCTTCTGAGGGCCGCCAAAATTGTTGAGTATTCTGAAATTCCAATTTTGGGCATCTCTTATGGACACCTTGGCTTTTTAACTAGTGCAACTCCTCATCAAATGATTGAGATGGTAGCTGATGCTCTTGCTGGAGAGCTCCACGTATCTAGAAGAGCAACACTTGCAATAGAAACAGAATATGAGCTTCCATCTGGAGAAACTTACGTCGAGAAGACCTTCTCGCTCAATGATTTTGCAGTTTCCAGAGGTGGAGCAGGCGATATGGTTGAGTTTACGGTTTCTGTATCAGGCAACCATATTGATAAGCTTCGCGGTGATGGTTTTGTTGTTAGTACGGCAACTGGATCCACCGGCTACGCACTAGCCGCTGGTGGTCCCATTGTTACCCCAGAGTTCTCGGGAATGGTTTGCGTGCCAATCGCACCACATACTATTTTGGCTCGTGCATTCCTTACCTCTCCTTCTGATGTGGTTGAAATTACCATGTCAAAAGATAGACCAGCAACATGTCACTTCTTCTCTGATGGGCAAAACATTAAACATCCAGAGGAGGGTGTGGCTACCAAAGCTCGTATTAGCCGTGGGCCAGGAGATATCATTCTGCTTGATAGAAGTGCTGATAGTTTCTATCGTTCAGTTTCTCGCGTATTTTACGGTAAAACTGGTCAGTAAGCAGGTCGTATATGCTTGATGAACTTCGTGTGCAAAATGTCGCACTTATTGAAGACGCTTCTCTTGCTCCCGCCTCAGGTTTAACTGTTTTAACAGGAGAGACAGGTGCTGGTAAAACCGCTCTTTTATCTTCCATAAAGCTCTTAGTAGGAGAGCGCGCTGATGCTTCTGCAGTAAGAGAAGGAACAGACGCTCTTAGGGTTGAGGCACGCTTTTTTACCTCGCCAGAAGATCAAGAGGGCATTGTAGTCTCTAGAAAAGTCTCTGCTGATGGCAGAGGCAGAGTAGAGATTGATGGCCACATGGCATCAGTTAAAGAGCTGGCCGGAGGCATTGGAACATCAATTGATCTGTGTGGTCAACATGAACATCAAAGGCTGCTTGACGTAAAGAACCATGTCAGTATGCTGGATGCATGGATTGGATCAGATATTCAATCTTGCCAGACAGAGTATGTAGACGCTCTGCATGCTTACCATGCTGCAGTCGCTGAACTTCAACGAGTTATTGAAGTAAGCCAGTCTAGCAATGCAAAGATTGATGAAGCGGCATTTCTTGTTCAAAGAATTGATGAGGTCTCTCCTAAAGAAGGAGAGCTAGAAGACCTAGAAGAGCAACTTCCTCGGTTTGAACACGCAGAGGCTCTCCTTCAAGCTGCAGGAGGAACACACGAGTTACTCTCAGGAGATGAGGGTGTCATTGATTCTCTCTCTGATGCAGTTCAGATGCTTCAAAGTGCTGCAACATTTGATGCTACGCTAGGTAACTATGCAGAGTCTCTTTCAAGCGCACTTATAGAGATTGAGGATGTTTCTTCAGAGCTTAGAAGCTATGTTGGATCTCTTGATTTTGACGAAGAAGCACTTGAAGAGATGCAAAGTCGTATGGCTCGTCTTCAGGGCCTTATGAGAACGTATGGTCCTGGCATGAAAGATGTATTTAAGAAATACCAGGCAGCTCAAAATCTTCTTGAAGTTACAAGAGACACAGAAAAGCTTGTCCGTGAGGCACAGGCAGGGGTAGATAAAGCAAAAGAAACTCTTACCGTAAAGGCTCAGGCACTTAAAAAGGTTCGTGTTGCTGCAGCTCCAAAACTTTGTGATGCTGTTACTAAGCAAATGAGTCATCTGCAGATGGGTTCAGCTCAGATTGAATTGAACTTTGAAGATCTTCCTTTTGAGCAGTGGAATAAAGTTGGCTCTACAAAGATTGAGCTTATGTATAAGCCTTCAGCTCAGATGACTGCTCGTCCGCTTAGAAAGATTGCCTCTGGTGGTGAGGTTTCTCGCGTCATGCTTGCATGCAAAGTGGTTCTAGGAGAGTCTGACGTCTGCGATACGCTTGTATTTGATGAGGTTGACGCTGGCGTTGGTGGAGCTACTGCCGTTGCTCTTGCAGAGGTTTTAGCGCAGCTTGCTAAAACACATCAGGTGATTGTGGTGACTCACTTGCCACAGGTTGCTGTTATGGCCTCTAAACAGTATGTAGTCTCAAAGACAGAAGAACATAACGCGCTCCCTATAACTTCTCTTACAGAGGTTTCTGGTACTCAGAGAGAAGAAGAGATTGCACGCATGCTTTCAGGCTCTATAACTGAGGCTTCTTTGGCTCACGCGCATGAGCTGCTGTCAGAAGTCCGCTAGATTTTTCAGAACTACATGGACATAACAATGTATTTGTTTGGAGATTAAATTTCTCGGCACTATGGGCCTTAAAGCGGAATAATATAAAGACCCGTAGAAATGTAATTGGCTAATCTTACCTACGGGAGTAATCCATGACCAAGCACATATTTGTAACAGGTGGCGTTGTTTCCTCTCTTGGAAAAGGAATCACTGCTGCATCTCTCGGCCGACTTCTTAAGGCTCGTGGCTATAAGGTCATGATGCAAAAAGCTGACCCATATCTCAATGTTGACCCAGGCACTATGAGTCCTTTCCAGCATGGTGAGGTTTTTGTCACTGAGGACGGTAAAGAGACTGACCTTGACCTTGGTCATTATGAGCGCTTTATTGACGAGAATCTTACCAGGGAGTCTAACTTCACCACTGGCCTCATTTATCAGTCTTTGATTCAGCGAGAGCGCGCTGGAGACTTCCTTGGTGGAACAGTTCAGGTAATTCCTCATGTAACTGATGCAATTAAGGCTCGTTTTGCTCGCATTGAAGAGGTTACTAATGCTGATGTAGTCATCACAGAGCTTGGTGGCACTATTGGTGATATTGAGTCTCAGCCTTTTGTTGAGGCAATTCGCCAGTTTAGAAAAGAGCGTGGCGCAAGCAACGTTGCTATTATTCACGTGAGCCTTGTTCCTTATATTGCTGCTGCTCATGAAGTCAAGACTAAGCCTACGCAGCACTCCGTAAAAGAGCTTCGTTCTCTTGGTATTCAGCCAGACTTTATCGTGTGCCGTTCTAGCCATTCTGTGGATGACTCTATTCGCGAGAAAATCGCTAATTTCTGCGATGTTGATGCAGATTGCGTTTTTGAAAACAACGATTTGCCTTCAATCTACGACGTTCCAGCGCACCTGGCAGCACAGGGGTTTGACAAGAAGGTACTTGAGCGTCTTGGTCTTGAAGTCCGTCCAAGTGATCTTGGCAGCTGGGAAGCATTTACTACCGCTATGCATAAGGCAAATGCGCTTGAAGACGCAACAAGAATTTATGTTGTTGGCAAGTATACGCAGCTGCCTGATGCCTACCTTTCTGTTATTGAGGCACTTCACCACTCTGGTATTTTCTATGGCAGGCACGTTGATATCCGCCTGGTAAACGGTGAAGAGCTGACAGAAGAAGACGTAGAGCAGGAGCTTGCTGGTGCAGATGGCATTTTGGTTCCTGGCGGCTTTGGTCTTCGCGGCGTAGAGGGCAAGATGGTTGCTATTCGTCGTGCTCGTGAGCTCAAGATTCCTTACCTTGGTGTTTGCCTTGGTATGCAGATGGCTGTTACTGAGTTTGCTCGTGACGTCTGCGGCATGGAGGGTGCAAATTCAGCAGAGTTTGGTCCAGATACTCCATACCCTGTCATCGATCTTATGCCTGATCAGGAGGATATTACTGACAAGGGCGGTACCATGCGCCTTGGTTCTTATCCTTGCAAGGTTGTCGAGGGAACTCTTGCACACGAGGCATATGGCAACAACTTGGTTTACGAGCGTCATCGTCACCGCTATGAGGTAAGCAACGTATTCCGTAATCAACTTGTTGAGGCTGGTCTGGTAGTTTCTGGTGTTTCTCCAGACGATCGCCTTGTAGAGATGATTGAGCTTCCAGAGTCTGTTCACCCTTGGTTTGTTGCAAGCCAGGCACATCCAGAGTTCAAGAGCCGTCCAACTCATCCTGCGCCTTTGTTCCGTGAGTTTGCACGTGCAGCAATCGCTCATCATGAGGGTGTTGACCGTTATGATGTAAACCAGTCTCTCTAAGCAGAATTTTTACTAGGGAAGATTACTTATGGACCTCGCTCAGGCGCGTACAGAATTTTTAGCGTACGTTGCTGTTGAGCGAGGTCTTTCTGTAAATACGCTTGATGCCTATACCAGAGATTTAGAGGGTTATTTGCTTTGGCTGAATGGCAAAAAAATTACTTTGCCCAACCAAGTGACTCGCTCAGATGTTGAAGAGTACATAGGCTCTCTTAGAGATTTAGGTATGGCTCCAGCTTCAGTTGAGCGCCATACTGCAGCTATTAGAAACTTCCACAAGTTTATGGCTGTTGAGCAAATTTGTGAGTCATCTCCAGCAGAAGATTTACCTACCGCAGCAAGAATTCAAAGGCTTCCTGATGTTATTTCTCAAGAGAATGCAGAAGAGCTGCTTGATCAGCCGTTCCCTAATTCGCCTCTAGGTATTCGCGATAGAGCCATACTTGAGTTGCTGTATGGATGCGGTCTTCGTGTGTCTGAGCTTTGCGATCTTGAGGTTCGGGGTGTCCTTCTAGAAGATGAACTCTTGCGTGTTTTTGGTAAGGGTTCCAAAGAGCGCGTAGTCCCTGTGTTGGGCTCTGCGTATCGTGCGCTTAAAGCATATCTTTATGAGGCTCGCTCGCTTTTGCTTAAGCATGGTCAAGTATCCGAGGTGTTTGTAAACGCCAGAGGTGGACGCATTTCTCGCCAGTCGGTACATAAACTGGTGGCAAATTACGGCAGGGTAGTGGGGATTGAAGGTTTGCATCCTCACACACTGCGCCACAGTTTTGCCACACACCTTCTAGAGGGTGGCGCTGATCTTCGCTCGGTGCAGGAGCTTTTGGGACACGTTGATATTTCAACCACGCAGCTCTATACGCACGTAGATAGGTCGCACATTAGAGACGTATACCTTGAGGCTCACCCAAGAGCCCACGTTCACGCGGACAAATAATCGCGCTTGACGCAAGTGCTGGACAAGTGTGGGACAAGCGTGGGACAGGTGTGGGGCAAAGTGGTGACTGCGTAAAAGCAAGGTGGGTGTTTTGTTTGAGCAACGTGTGATTTTCGCCACGAGTTCACCACAATTTCCCCAAAAATTTTCACTTCATAAAAAATTTAATAAATCGTGTCTAAGACTAAGAAAATCCGTTCTTTTGTAGTTCGGATTTTTTTAAACACTACATATTGTGGTCTTGCTCTATCAATTCACATCTACGTTAAACCCCAGCTAGACCATAAGAAAAATACTTGGTGTTGGAAAGTGTTTTCTAGTGTGTGTAAGTGTCGGAATGAGTTATATTTATTTCACGTTCAATCGACGGACTATGCCCAAGCGTTGCCGCGCACACACAACACAAACACAGCCCGCGCGGCAAGGGGTGCCAACGTGAAAGGGGGAGACATGCTTACTGGTCAGTATCAGCGTTCGCTGGACTCCAAGATTCGCGTGACTCTTCCTGCACCTCAGCGCAAGCAGCTTGGCGATGTTGTCATCTTGCTCCGTCGACAGGACGCGCTTTACGGCTACTCACCTGAGGCGTATGAGGCTTGGATTGCAAGTCTGAACCTCAACCCAAGGAACCGCGACGACGTCACAGCACTTCGCATGCTGAACGCAGCAGCAACAACCGTCGACATTGACTCGGCCGGCCGCGTTGCTCTGGGAAAGATTGACGAGTCCGATCCACAGGCTAGGGAGAAGCTCCAGCTTGACCGCGACGTCACCATTGTCGGTAACGGCGACCACTTTGAGATTTGGAACACCAACAAGTGGAACAGCCTCTTCTCGGCAGATGACCGCGTTGCAACGCTCGAGGACCTCATCTTTGGCGCCTAGTGAGGCGAGAAGATCGTGAAGGTAGAAGACGGTAACTTGAAAGTCGAATATCGGCACCAACCAGTAATGCTTGCAGAAGTGCTGCGCGAGCTGGACCCCAAGCCAGGTGAAGTTGTTTGCGACTGCACCTTGGGAGGAGCGGGTCACACCGTAGAGATGGCAAAGCTGATTGCTCCAGACGGTCTTTCCATTGGAATTGACCAGGATGCAATGGCTCATCAAGCAGCAGCTGCTCGCCTGAAGCAAGAAGTACCAAATGCGGAGTTTTTACCGCTTAAGGGAAACTTTGGCGACCTCGATGAACTTCTCGTATCTGCAGAAGTCCCCGGAGTTGACTGTTTCCTCTTTGACATTGGTGTTTCTTCTCCTCAGCTTGATATCCCAGAGCGAGGCTTTTCGTACCACGAAGATGCCCCGTTGGATATGCGAATGGACCCGGGCAAACAAACTCCAACTGCACAAGAGGTCATCAACACCTACAACGAAGCCGACCTCGCCCGAATCCTTCGAATTTACGGAGACGAGAAATTTGCCTCACGCATTGCACGACGCATCGTACAAACGCGAGAAAAGCGTCCCATCCAAACGACGCTTGAGCTTGTTGAGGTAATCAAGGCGGCAATTCCCGCAGCAGCGCGTCGTCACGGCGGACATCCTGCCAGAAAGACGTTCCAAGCACTTCGTATTGAAGTGAACCACGAACTTGAGGTTTTGGAGCGCGGACTTCGTTCTGCAATTGCCTGGACCAATCCAGGAGGCAGGATTTGCGTTATCTCGTACCACTCGCTTGAAGATCGCATTGTCAAGCACGTGTTCTCCGAGCTCAGTCAAGGTTGTATCTGCCCGCCAGACCTTCCGGTTTGTATGTGCGGTCAAGTGCCGATAGTTGACGTGATTACGCGCAAGCCTCTTGTGGCTACTCCAGAAGAGATAGAGCGCAACCCAAGGGCAAGAAGTGCCCTGATGAGGGTAGCGGTTAAACGCGACCCAGAGAAATGAAGTACCCCATAGCACTTGTTGCTTGTTGTTAAGAAGTTTTTGAAGGGATTGAAGTTTAATGGCACGTTACGGATCAGAAGCTGTAGCACGCACAACTCAGTTTGAGCATGAGTACGCTCCTGAACAGAGCACTCGCACATCTTTTGAGGTTGTCCCTGGTGGCGGCCTTGATGCTGATGCTCGCCGTGGCGTAAGCAGCCAGTTCATCCAGCGTGTCAAGCTTATTGCTGTTGCTGCAGCACTCTTCCTGACACTTGGTGTTGTCCGTATTGGTATCTCTACCGCTACGGTTTCAACTCTTCAGGCTAATAACGTCATCAGAAATGAAATGCGTGCAACAACTGCAACTAACGATTCCCTGCGCGTTTCTCGCTCCCTGCTTGCAAGCACAACACGCATTGAGCGCATTGCTACTCAGAATTACGGTATGACTCTTGAGACAAATCGCCCCGTTGTAGATGTAAGCAACAACGCTTAGGCGTAAAATATACGTTGTGAGTACGCAGAATCGACATACTCGCGCATCGCGCAGAAAAACTCCTGAGGCCTCGTACGACGAGGCCTCTCGTGTGCATTTTCGTGGTCATCGTGGTAGCAACGGTGGCTCGGATGGTGTTGGCCCTGAAGGTAGACTCCGTCGCGTAGCAGCTGCTATGGCCATTATGGTGGCAATTGTTGTTCTTAGGCTTGCTTGGCTGCAAATCTTTACGGCAGCAGATCTTGCAAAGGGCGCCGAGAATAACCGCACCAACGATATTGTCTTGCACGCTCGTCGCGGCACCATTTACGACCGCAACGGCAATGTCTTAGCCATGAGCGTTGACTGCAAAGACATCTATGCCAATCCTTCAGAGATTAAAGACGCAAGCTCCGTAGCTCAGGTTTTTGCCTCGCTCTTAGGCGGAAGCCCTTCAGACTACCTTGGAGACCTGCAGCAAGACACCACCTTTGTCTACGTGCGTCGTCGTGTTGACACTGATACTGCTTCTAAGATTGAAAAAGCACTTGACGAGAAAAACCTCAAGGGCGTCTATTTTGTTAATAATACCAAGCGTGTCTATCCCTATGGCAACGTTGGCGTTCAGATTCTGGGCTTTGTAAACGCAGACAACGAGGGCGCTTCTGGCCTTGAGTATTACTACAACGATATCCTTGCAGGTACTAATGGCCACATGATTGTTGAGACCGGCGCTGGTGGTACGCCAATTGCTGGCGGTACTTCAAATATTACTGAGGCACAAAATGGACAGGACATTGTTCTTTCCATTGACATTGAGCTGCAGAAGAAGGCGGAAGAGCAGCTTACTGCCGCAGTCAAAGACTATGAAACTCAGCAGGGTGGCTCAATCATGGCTATGAATCCTCGTACCGGAGAAATCTATGCCGCTGCTTCGTACCCTCTGCCAGATTTTAAGAGCGATAATGGCGTTGACTACGAATCCCTCAACCTCAAGCTCGTCTCAAGTATCTATGAGCCTGGCTCGGTATTTAAGGTAATTACCACCTCAATTGGTATAGACAACAACCTCTTTGGTCCAGATTCAACCTTCAACATTCCAACTGAGCTCAAGGTTGGAGATAACAAGGTTACCGACGATGACTGGCGTACCAGCGCCATGGACATGAGCGTAAGAGAGATGCTCAGACGTTCCTCAAACGTTGGTATGGCCTACCTTGAGACGCAGCTCATAGGTGATGAGCGCTTTGCAGCAGGAATTGATAAGTTTGGTATAGGTCACACCACAGGCATTGACTTCCCTGGTGAGGCCACAGGAATTGTCCGCTCTCTGGACGAATATGAAGGCCCAACAGGCGGAAACATGGCGTTTGGTCAGGGTCTTGCAATCCCATTTATCCAGGTCATTCGCGCATATACCGCTGTTGCTAATAAGGGAACTATGGTGACTCCGCACTTTATGGTTTCTAAGGGCGGTCAAGAGGTTACCTGGCCTACTAAAGACGTTATTTCCGCTTCCACAGCTTCGACCGAGCTTGACATGATGACCACCGTTGTCAAAGAGGGTACCGGTGTTCGTGCAGGTATCTATGGCTATACTGTTGCTGGTAAAACAGGTACGGGCCAGCAGGTTGTGGAAGAAACCGGCTCGTATGGCGAGAATTCCGGTTTTGTTGATTCCTTCTGCGGTATCGTGAATCCATCAGAATCTGATTTGATGGTTTACGTTGGACTTAACGATACCCACCAGCTTGCATCGCAGTCTGCCGCTGTGGTCTTCTCGCAATTTGCAAAAGACGCAGCTACACGCCTTAATATTCAACCAACCAATAACTAGGAGAGCTCATGGTTAAGCTTTCGGTTGAACAGATAGTCGCAGCTACAAATGCACGACTGCTCCACCGCGGAACCCGCGAGGTTGCGGGCGCGGCCGTCATCGACTCTCGCGAGGTCCAGGAAGGCTCGCTCTTTGTGGCCTTCGCTGGCGAGAAGGTCAATGGAAACTCCTATCTCTTATCTGCTGCCCAGGCGGGCGCTGCTGTTGTTGTGGCATCTGAGCCTGTAGCAGACAATCTGCTCGACAACCTGGCCGCCACAGGAGTCAGCGTTCTTGAAGCCGCTGACGATGACTGTGAGGCGTTCCTGCTGGCCCTTGCCGCCGTCTGGCGAGAAGCCCATCCAAACTGGCTGGTTGTGGGCGTAACTGGATCGGTTGGTAAAACTACCACCAAAGAAATGCTTCGTCGCGGCATTGGCGCCACTCGTCGTGTACACGCAACCGCAGGCAATCATAACAACCTTATTGGCCTGCCACTTACGGTACTTTCTACTCCAGAGGATACCGAGGTACTTGTGCTTGAGCTGGGCATGAATCATGCCGGCGAGATTACCAGGCTCACCTCGGTTGCTCGTCCAACAGTGGCAGTCATTACCAACGTTGGTACCAGCCACATTGGTCTTCTCGGCAGTCGAGAAAACATTGCGCGCGCCAAGGCAGAGATTGTCTCGGGCATGCGCGCATTTGACTCAATTGAACCTACGCTTATTCAGGCTTCGGCAGGGGACTACACCAAGTTCATTGCAGATGAGTTTGCTCGCCCTGCTCATGTTGTTTGCAAGACAGTGGGCGCCACAAAAGCTGACGTCATGAGCGCACAGCAGGTCACTCTTGACGAGGAAGGCCTTCCAACTGCCACTATTGTTGCTGCATCCGGCTGGTCACGCACGGTAACCCTTGAGGTACCTGGCCGTGTTGTGGTAGATGACCTTCTTTTGGCACTTGAGGCTATAGAGACGCTTGGTCTTGATCTTGACGCTGCTGCAGAGGCTATTGAGCAGATGCCTGCCACTCGTATGCGTCTTTCGGTACTTGACGCAACCTGTGGTGCCAAGATTATTGACGATTCTTACAACGCAAGTCCTAACTCAACAGCTGCAGCCCTTGATGTTTTGATGCAGATGCCAGCGGAAGGCCGCCGTATTGCTCTTATCGGAGAGATTGGCGAGCTTGGACCAGAGGAGAAGCGTCTCCACGGTTATGTGGGCGCCTATATTGCTGCTAAGAACCCAGACCTTGTTGCCTTTGTAGGCACGGGAGCCGCGCGTGAAATGGTTGAAGCTGCGCGCGTTATGGGATTCTCGGAAGATAAAATTGAACAGTTCAGTGATGTCAACGAAGCACTTTCCGTGCTCGGACCAGTACTTGCGCAAGGAGACGTTCTTCTCGCCAAGGCATCGAGGTCTGCCCAGCTTGATATTTTTGTAAAAGGAGTTACTGAGTAATGTTTTACCAGACTATTTACCCAACATACCAGGTGTTTGTAGCACTTGGTGTCTCCTGCATCATCACGTTGATCTTAATGCCACTCTTTATCAAACTGATGAAGAAAGAGGGAGTGGGCCAGCAGGTTCGTGCTGACGGCCCTCAGCAGCACCTGGTCAAGCAGGGTACTCCTACTATGGGTGGCGTTGTTATGCTGGTAAGCATTGTGCTGACCTGTATTGCACTTGCTCAGTGGAACACCGACCTCATTCTTGCTATGGCAGCTATGCTGCTTACAGGCTCGCTTGGTCTTCTGGACGATATCGAGTCTGTTGCTCATGGTAGAAGCCTTGGCCTTACCGCATCTCAGAAGATGGCTGGACTTATTACCATTTCTGTTGCATTTTGCCTGGCAGCAGTTAACATTTGGGGCATTACGCCCATTATTGCGTTCCCCGGTGGTCTTGATATCAACCTGGGTATCCTTACTACTACCGTCAATTTAGGCGGAAACATTATTTCTATCCCCTGGCTGTATCTTTTCTTTGTCTTTTTGCTCATGGCTGGCCTCTCCAACGCTGTTAACCTGACCGACGGCCTTGATGGCCTCGCTGGTGGCTGCGTTATGGTCGTCATGATTTTTATGGCGGCGGTAGCTTTTCGCTATGGCGAGAGTAGCCTTGCTGTTTTTGCCGCATCTATCGCAGGCGCTTGTATTGGTTTTTTGTGGTTTAACAGCTATCCTGCAAGCATTTTTATGGGAGACACCGGCTCTCTTGCCTGGGGCGCTGCCTTTGCGGCCCTGGCCGTTCTTACCAAGACTGAGGTAGTTTCCCTGGTTATGGGCGGTCTTTTTATCATCGAGGCACTGTCCGTTATCATTCAGGTTGTCAGCTACAAGGCAACTAAAAAGCGCGTATTCTTGATGGCTCCACTGCATCATCACTTTGAGAAACTTGGCTGGAACGAGACAAAAGTAGTCTTTAGATTCTGGATCATTTCCGGAGCATTTGCCGCTCTGGGCTTTGCTCTGTACTTCCAGCTTCACTAAAGATATTGCTCTGAGAAAGGATCGATTGCGTGTCGCTTCTAGAAACACTTGGAAATGTTTGTGTTCTTGGTTTTGGTAAGACCGGCGTCTCTGTCTGCACGTATTTGCTGCAGCAGCCAGAGGGTCGTGTGTCTTCCGTAACTCTTGTGGGCGGCGCAGATGCTACTGTTGGCGAGAAGATCCAAGAGCTTGCAGACTCAGGCGTACAGGTACAATGCGGCTCCAATCAGGTTAAGGGTACCTTTGACCTGACTATTGCATCTCCTGGTATTCCAGACACCTCTGAGCTGTTCTTAAGTGCAAAGGAAGCTTCTCAGCAGATTATGGGCGAGCCAGAGTTTGCCTATCAAGAGAGTCCTTCACAGTGGATTGGTATTACCGGCACAAACGGTAAAACTACTACCACAAGTTTGACCACGTCAATCCTGCAGTATGCGGGTCTTGATGCAAGCGCTGTTGGCAATATTGGCCTAACTATTACGGACCAACTTGCAGAGAGAAAGCCTAGGAGCTGGTTTGTAGCAGAGCTTTCAAGCTTCCAGCTTGCTACTACTCAAAAATTGCATCCTCACGTTGCGATGCTTTTAAACATTACGCCGGATCACCTTGAGTGGCATGGTTCACTCGAGGCGTATGCAGCAGCTAAAGAGAAGATTTTTGCCAACCTTGATGCAAATGACCTGGCAATTGTTTCTGACTTGGATGAGTTTTGTCAGGACGTGTCTTCTCGCCTTGAGGCTCGCGGCATTGCCGTATGCCATCTTGCTCAGACAGATCCCGGTACGCAAAACGCCGCCTTTGTACGCAATGGAGCGCTGGTAGTCAGGCTATCTGGTAGAGAGATGGAGCTTGTAGCAGCTGATGCACTCCACATTAGGGGAGCGCACAATGCACTCAACGCTCTTGCTGCAGCTGCATGTGGCTTATTCCTGGGACTTGATATTGTTTCTATTAGGCATGCCCTGTTGGACTTTATGCCGCTTGAGCACAGAATTGAGCCAGTTGATACGGTTAATGGTGTTTTGTACGTCAACGATTCCAAAGCAACAAACACTGATTCAGTTGAAAAGTCATTAACTTCGTTCCCAGGTAAAGACGTTATTTTGCTACTTGGTGGTCACGATAAGGGCACAGAGCTTGATGAGTTTGCTCAGAAGGTATCCGCTACCTGTGCATACGCAATCTGCTTTGGAGAGGCAGGTCCTCGCTTTGCAGAGGCGCTTCGCCGCGTTTCTGGCGGCCATGCAGAAGTGGTAGAAGAGCCTCATATGCATGAAGCTTTTGACCGTGCGGTAGAGCTTGCTCGTCCAGGTTCTGTAGTGCTTCTCTCACCAGCTTGTTCCTCATTTGACGAGTTCACAGGCATGGCTCAGCGTGGTCGTGTCTTTAAACAGCTCGTGGCAGATCTTGCTCAAAAAGAGAGCGGTCGATAATGGCTACCAGCAGAAACAGAACAGGGGAGCGCGCGCAGCAACCACGTACTTCTCGCCAGAAATCTTCCGAGGGCTCGCAGGCTAAAGGCCGCTTTGGTGCTATTCCAGAGCGTTTTATGCAGCCTCGTTTGGTGCTTCTGGTATCAACGGCTATTCTGGTGTGCTTTGGCCTGGTAATGATTTATTCCGCATCCTCGATTTCTGCAATGACTTCTGAGGACATGGGCTATAACCCCTTCTACTACGTGCAGCGTCAGCTTGGCTTTGCTGCAGCAGGAGTTGCGTTAGCGTTTATTGTTTCTCGCATTGACTATCGCGCAGTAGTAAGAAATCTCCAGGTACCTATCTGGGTTGTGACCATTGGAATGCTGGCAATTATTTTTACTCCTATTGCTGGTGCTGATGCATATGGCGCGACCCGTTGGATTTCAATTGGACCGTTTTCTTTCCAGCCGTCTGAGTTTGCAAAGATTACCATCTTAATTTCTGTCTCGTATTTGGCTCAGCAGTACTTTATTGATCAGACCATAGATCAGATGGAGTTCTTTAAAAAGTTTGCTATTGCTGCGCTTGCGCCACTGCTTCTTATTTTGGCCCAGCCAGACAAGGGCTCTACACTGATTATTGTGGGAACACTTTTGGTCATTGGCTACCTTGCCGATGTTGACCGAAGAGTTCTGGCAACTATTGCTGTTGCTGGCTTTATTGGCTTTGCCTTCTTATCTCTTAAAGATGATTATTCTCGTGCTCGCGTTGTGACTATGTTCAACCCTTGGGCTGATTATTACGGTGCAGGATATCAGCTTGCACAGGGCTTTTATGCTTTTGGTTCTGGCGGTATTTTTGGTGTTGGCTTTGGTTTTTCTCGCCAGAAATATTCCTATCTTCCTATGGCTCACAATGACTTTATTTTTGCGGTTATTGGAGAAGAGCTGGGCTTTATTGGCGTTTTGGGTCTTTTGGTTGTATTTGGCGCCCTGGTATGGGCAGGCTTTAAGATTGCTCGCTATGCACCAGATTTGACCGGTAGGCTTATTGCTGCAGGTTGTACCTCTATGTTTATCATCCAGGCCTTTGTTAACATCGGTGGTGTTTTGGGCCTTTTGCCTCTTTCTGGTAAGCCTCTGCCGTTTATCTCATACGGCGGTTCAACCATCATGTCTAGTATCTTGATGGTTGGTCTTTTGATGTCTGTTTCAAGGCAGTCAAGGCTTCCAGAAACCGAGTACGATAGGCAGCGCGCTTCTTGGAGCATAGCTGAAGAGCAGGATACCTTTGATGCTCCAGGTTTTGCTGGTCTTACCATGGTTGACGGTGGGGTAGGAGTAGGCACGCCACTCCCACGTTCTTCTCGCCCTAAGAGCAGTGCACAAAGCTCCGCGCGCCCATCACGAGGCGTTTTGCGCTCAAGAGATGACGACGCCCCTCAAGGCCGCATTACGACAGATGCCTCCGGAAGGCGCAGGATTGATTTGGGACCTTCTGCATCGGACAGGCTTCGTGGAAACAACAGGGCTCGCCGATAGCTGATTTCTAGGAGATGGATTGCATGACAGAACAGAAGAAACTCTCTGTTGCAATTGCTGCAGGTGGAACCGCTGGTCACATTAACCCAGCTCTGGCTCTAGCTGAGGAGCTTCGTGAGCGCGGCCATCAGGTTACGTTTTACGGTCAGCCCAACAAGCTTGAAGGTACGCTGGTACCTGAGGCGGGTTTTGAGCTTGTGCCTATCCATGTAAATGGCTTTGATCGCAGACGTCCTTGGACGCTCATCAGCGCGGCATACAATCTTGAGCGCGCAAAGATGCAGCTGCACAAGCGCTTCAAAGAGCAGGGTGCTCCTGATGTTGCTATTGGTTTTGGCGCCTATGTTGAGCTGCCTTTGCTTCAGCTTTGTGCAAAGCTACACATTCCCTATTTAATCCATGAGCAAAACTCGGTAACTGGTCTTGCTAACCGTGTATCTGCTGGTAAAGCATCTAAGGTGTGCATTGCATTCCCAGAGGCTCGTAAGGCTTTTGAGGGCCACGTAAAAGCTCAAGACATCATTGTGGTTACCGGCAATCCTGTACGTAAGAGTGTTCTTTCTGCTGACAGAACCGCCTCGAGGCAAGAGCTGGGCATTGCAGACAACCAGACATTGCTGCTTATCTTTGGTGGTAGCTTGGGCGCTCGTAGTATCAACGAGACGTTTGCTGCGCTTAAGCAGGAGCTTCTTACCCGTCCTAACTTGCGCATCATTCAGTCAACAGGCCAGAAGCTCTACGACGAGGTTGTCTCGCTCATGAAGCTTTCTGACGAGGAGGCTGCTCGCTGGGAGGTTAAGCCCTACATCTCCAACATGGGTGCCACCCTTGCTGCGGCTGACCTGGTGGTTTCTCGCTCCGGAGCATCTTCTGTAGCCGAGATTGCGGCGCTTGAGCTCCCCAGCATTTTGGTGCCGTATCCTCTGGCAACAGCAGATCATCAGACCACTAACGCACACCTGTTGTCGGACGCGGGAGCAGCTATTCTGGTGCCAGATAACCAGGTGGGCACCACGACCTTCTCGACAGCTCTGTTTGAGCTGGTAGATAGTGCGGACCAGCGCAAAAAGCTCTCCGAGGCTGCCGCTACACTTGACCAGCGCAGCGCCGCATCTCTTGTGGCTGACGCTGTGGAAAGTGCCGTTTGTGGCGCATAAAACATTCGGTTTTGCGTTAGAGTAAACATGTCTTGGTATGTCCAAGACTCAAACGATAACAATACTTGGAAAGGCTCTCTTATGGCAGATTCCATGGGCGAGAAGACCATCTCGCGTGCACATTTTATTGGAATTGGTGGCGCAGGCATGAGCGGAATTGCTCTTGTTTTGCATGAGCGTGGCTGCACCGTTACCGGCTCCGATCTAAAGAGCTCGCATTATGTTAGAGAGCTTGAAGATGCAGGTATTCAGGTAAGCATCGGCCACACCGCAGCCACTATTGACGCTGTGATGCCTGATGTCATCGTTACCTCTACCGCAATCCCAGAGACAAACCCAGAGGTTATTCGTGCGCGTGAGCTTTCCATTCCTATTTGGCCTCGCGCTAAGATGCTCTCGTATTTGTCACGCGGCCGCAAGACCATTGCTGTTGCGGGCACTCACGGCAAGACCACCACGTCTTCTATGGTTGCTACCATGTTGGACAAACTTGGCGCTGATCCATCATTTTTGATTGGTGGCGTTGTTGAGGGCTACGACACCAACGGTAAAAACGGCAACGGCCAGTATTTTGTCTGCGAAGCGGACGAGTCTGACGGTTCGTTTATGTTCCTCAACCCTAACGTGGTTGTTGTCACTAATATTGAGGCAGATCACCTTGACCACTACGGCTCTCTAGAGAATATCGAGAAGACCTTCTGTGAGTTTATGAGCTTGCTTGATAAGGAAGAAACTGTTGTTATCAACGGCGATAATCCTCATTACGTTGAGCTTGCTCAGTCAACTGGTAGGCACGTAGTCACCTACGGTTTTGACCCAAGCTGCGACTTTGTTTGCACGCAAGAGGAGAGAAAAGCTGGTATTGAGAATCCTCTGACCATCAAGACTCCTTCTGGTCAGACTATCTCTGTGGTACTTCCAGCTAATCCTGGTAAGCACAATGTTGCAAACGCAACCGCTGCAATTGCCGTTGCTGATGCTCTTGGCTTTGATCTTGAGGAGGCCGCAGCAGCACTTTCGCAGTTCAAGGGCGCACGCCGTCGCTTTACACACGTAGGCGACATCAACGGTATTACCGTCGTAGACGATTACGGCCACCATCCAACCGAGATTGCAGCAACCATGTCTGCAGCTCTTCCTCTTGGCTTCAAGCGCGTTGTTGTTGTTTTCCAGCCACATCGCTACAGCAGAACGCAGGATTTGGCGGATTCGTTTGCCCATGCATTTGATGGCATTGACGTCTTACGCGTCATGGATGTCTTCTCAGCAGGTGAGCTGCCTATTCCAGGTGTCTCGGGCAAGACTGTCTCTTCAAGGGTTGAGGCTGCTCATACTGTTTCTGACGTGCGCTACATTCCTTCTCGCCGCGATCTTATCGCAGATCTTCTTGATACGGTTAAGCCAGGAGATCTGCTGATTACTCAGGGCGCAGGTGACGTCACTCAGATTGGACCAATGTTTATCCGCGCACTCAAAGAGCGTCTTCAGAACCACTAGGACCTCTGTCGTGAGCTTGTTTAACGCCTATGTAAGCCTTTCTGGGGCCCTTGATGCAACAATCAAGCAAGATGAGCCGCTGAGCCACCATACCTCCTTTAGGATTGGTGGTAAGGCGTCGCTCTTTGCTGCTGTTCACAGCCACGCGGCGTTGGTGCGTGTGCTTGAGGTGCTTGCAGCTAATCGAGTTGATTGGGTGCTTTTGGGCAAGGGTTCAAACATCCTTGTCTCTGATAAGGGCTACAACGGCTGTGTTATTGTGCTCGACGATGAGCTTTCTACCATTTCAGTTGGCGAGAATAACCTCATTACTGCAGGTGCAGGTGCGCTTACGGCACGCGTTTGCAATGAGGCCATGAAAGCAGGTCTTTCTGGTCTTGAGATGTGTGCTGGTATCCCCGGAACTATCGGCGGCGCTCTTTCGATGAACGCAGGTACCAGGCATGATTGGATTGGTAAAGCCGTCCGTGATTGCGTGGTGCTAAAGCCTGGCAAGGGTCTTGTACGCTACGATGCCTCCGAGATTGAATGGGGTTATCGCTACACTACGTTTGCACCAGATGAGATCATTCTTGAGGCAACGTTTGCGCTGACAGCATCTAATCGTCCTAAAGTTGCCCTTGGTATGGATACGCTTCTGCAGCGTAGAAGAAATACTCAGCCAACTGGTCAGCTTTGCTGCGGTTCTGTTTTTAAGAATCCAGGTAGTAGGTCTGCTGGTGCACTTATTGAAGAGTGTGGTCTTAAGGGAGCTACTGAGGGTGGCGCACAGATTTCTGATGTTCATGCCAACTTTATTGTGAATACCGCCAGCGCCACCGCCTCAGATGTCATTGCACTTATGCGCAGAGCACACGACGCGGTCCAAGAAAAGTTTGACATTGATCTTCAGCCAGAGGTTAAACTTCTGGGTTTTGGGGCATAGGGAAGATATGGCAGAAGATACTTCAAAGCAAACAACGCGCCGTAAGGGCACAAAAAGGGAGCCTTTATCGTCTGGTGCTGCTCAGACGGCAGGGGCTACTAAGCCTTCTTTTATGAGTAAGGCCTTTAAGCCTAAGCCAAAGGTTGAGGCTACAGCTTCTAATGCCAAGCCTGCTGCTAAAAAGATTTCTGCCAAAAAGCCAAATAACGCTACAAAAACTGCAGCTCAAGCTCGTGCTGAGCGCATTAAACACAGCAGAAAGGTATCGTTTAAGGCAGTACGCACGGCCTTTATCGTTTTGCTTAGCCTGGCCCTTCTTGCTGGCATTGCTTTTCTCGTCCTACGTTCTTCCTCAGTCTTTGCTATTACCAACATTCAGGTAGAGCCAACAGAGCACGTCTCTAACGAGCAAATTCAAAAGCTCATTGCAGTAGAAGAGGGAACAACGCTGCTCAATATGGATGAATCCCTTATTACCCAAGAACTTCAGAAGGACCCTTGGGTAGCTTCTGCAACGTACGAGAGGCAGTTCCCTAATACGCTGCGCATCACCATCACAGAACGTAAGGTCACAGCCATAGTGGCGCTTTCTTCTGGTCCTGTTGCATGGTATTTGGGCGAGAATAACGTCTGGCTTGAGGCAGATCAGCTCAACGTACCAGAAGGAAAAACTACCGCTACTGTTGCGCTTGAGAAGGCAACCTCAGAAGGTGAGCTGCTTATCACAGATGTTCCTGCAACAGTTTCTCCTGTAGCAGGCACCACAGCAACAGACGCAGAAATTCAAGCGGTTATGCAGTATCAGTCTACGTTCTCGTCAGAGCTTACGTCACAGATTGTGAGTTACTCGGCTAGTAGCGTTGATGCGATTTCTGTCACGCTTACCAATGGTGTACAGGTTGCCCTAGGCTCTCCAACACAGATTGCTGATAAAGAAAAAGTGATTCTGGCAATGCTTAAGCAGTTCCCAGGAGAGCTTACGTACTTGAACGTAAGAACACCTGCAAGCCCAACCTATAGGCGCGTTTCTACCGGAAACGTTCAGTCTGGCTCTGGTGTTTCGTAGGTAAACGCGCAAACAACATGTGCCGTTAGGGAATAGTTTCCTACCGTTTACCAGCTTTCTTCACAATTTCTACATATTATTTGACTTGTATGGGTCAGTTGTGCAAATATACCCCGCTTTGCATGAAGCGTAAGCCTTAACTTGAGGTTTAGGGTTTTATACAGCGGTTCTGCGAGCGCATAAACGTAGCCTAAGCGCAGTCGCGCTCCGGGACAAACGGGCACAAGCGTGCCTCAAGGAGGAAGACATGATTAAGGACACCGATACCCTTAACAACTATCTTGCTGTTATCAAGGTTGTTGGCGTTGGTGGCGGCGGAACTAACGCTGTCAACCGCATGATTGAAGAAGGCATCCGTGGTGTTGAGTTTGTTGCTGTAAACACCGATGCACAGGCTCTTGCAATCTCCGATGCTGACATTAAGGTTCACATCGGTACTGACATCACCAAGGGTCTTGGTGCTGGCGCTAACCCTGAGGTTGGTAAAGAGGCAGCAGAGGATAGCCGTGACGAGATCAAGGCTGCACTTGCTGGCGCTGATATGGTTTTCATCACTGCTGGTGAGGGTGGCGGTACTGGTACCGGCGCTGCTCCAGTTGTTGCTGATATTGCAAAGAATGACGTTGGCGCACTGACCGTTGGCGTTGTTACTAAGCCATTCTCCTTCGAGGGCCGTCGTCGTTATGGTTCTGCAGCTGACGGTATCAAGACTCTTTCCGAGAATGTTGATACTCTCATTGTTATTCCAAACGATCGTCTGCTTGATCTTTCTGAGAAGAAGACCACCATGCTTGAGGCATTCCGCATGGCTGACGATGTTCTATGCCAGGGTACCCAGGGTATTACCGACCTCATCACTGTTCCTGGTCTGATTAACCTCGACTTTGCAGACGTCTGCACCATCATGAAGGGCGCAGGTAGCGCAATGATGGGCATTGGTATTGCTGCTGGTGATAACCGCGCTGCTGATGCTGCAACAGAGGCAATTTCTAGTCGTCTGCTTGAGAGCTCCATCGAGGGTGCAACCCGCGTTCTTCTCTCTATTGCTGGTAACAAAGACCTTGGTATTCAGGAGATTAACGAGGCAGCTGACCTGGTTGCTAAGAACGTTGATCCTGAT
>CALIZK010000088.1:0-6786 GCA_938028635.1 uncultured Atopobium sp. | reverse complement strand
AATGAAGATAATCTGCACGTTTGAGGTATTTTCAGCGTAATGTATACGTCTTTTTGACAGATTATCTGTCATAGGTGTGTTTTGAACTGCCTCCTATTTCTCGTGTCCAAGAAATGGCGGCCTGTAAAAGGCCGCCATTTTGTGTTCGCTTAAATAATAATAAAACGCAAGTCTTACTTAGCAGGAAGAATAGAAGGAGTGACGCAGACAACATCCTTAAGTCCTGCGGCTTTGAGCTCGTTGATCTGCTCGTCAGTTGCACCTGTATCAGTAATGAGCAGGTCAATGTCTTCTGCAGAACCAAACTGGAAGTTGGAAGTAGTGCCCAGCTTAGAAGAATCAGCAACAACATAGTGCTTTCTAGAGCGCTTGAGCATCTGAGCGTTAATTGCTGGCTCAGGAGCTGTTGCGGAAGTAAGACCAAACTCTCCCGAGAAACCCGTGCAGCCCAAGAAGCACTTAGCTGCAGTAATGTGCTGGATGCACTCAAGAGCGGTATCGCCAGTCATGGAAGCGCGAGGAGGACGAATATCACCGCCAGTAAGGATGATGGAAAGGTCGTGGATGTCCTCAAGCAGCAGTGCCTTACCGTTATTAGTAACAACGGTTACGTCGTGAGCATCAATCCACTCAAGCATCCCAAGAGCAACGGAGCTGGTGTTGATGAAGATGCAATCGCCATCCTCAACGTAGCGAGCGGCCTCGCGGGCAATTGCTTTGTTAGAGCGAATCTGCCTTGAGCCAGAAGGACGACCATAAGGATTAAGCAGGGTAGCGATGCCATACTGACGAGTCAGGATGCCGCGCTTCTCAAGAAAGTCCAGGTCACGTCTGATAGTCAAAGAAGAGACCTCAAAGTGATCAGCTAGCTCTAAAACACTTGCTTGTCCCTCTTTTTCTAGCAGCTCAGTAATTGCCTCTCGACGTGAATCTACGTAAGCCTTACTCCTTTTCATAAATGCCCTCCCTTTATGAGCAACATTTTTTCTTTGAATGTTCATTCATCAATAAAATAGAACATCAGAAGAAGGATATCAAGATATTTCAGAAAATAATAGTATGAATATATATGAATGTTTTAGATTATAAAAAATTTAACATATAAACTTTACATGGGATAATAGAAGGCGCTTCGATTACGTTCATAAAAACATGAACATTTGTATAGATGCATGAACAAAAGATACGCTGAAAAAATATGAACAACTTTGATTACTGTTTTAGTAAAATTGATTGAAGTTAAGAACGTTTCGTGGCATATTATCAAGTTATTAAGACTTGTCATGAGACGGCTTTGAGCCAATGTGTCTCATAAAGAGAAAGGCAAGGTGGTGCTGTGTTAAGTGATCTCCTTACCGAAGACCTGGTGCAGCTCAATGTTGTAGCTTCTAACTGGGAAGATGCAATTAGAAAATCTGCACAACCACTTGTTGATAACAAAAAAGTAACTGAGGGCTATGTTGATGACATCATTAAAGGTGTCAACGAACTCGGCCCTTATATTGTTATTACCGAGCATGTCGCTCTTCCTCACGCACGTCCTGAGTCCGGCGCACTTGAGCCTGCAGTAGGCATTACCGTGCTTAAGGATTCCGTTGAGTTTGGCAGCAAAGACAACGATCCAGTTAAGTTTCTTTTCCCACTTGCAGCAAAAGATAGTGAAGGCCACCTTAGCGCCCTTCAGTCTCTTGTTGAATTGCTGAGCGATCCAGATTTCTTTGCTCAGCTCGAAAAAGCTCAGTCACCAAAAGATGTTGTGGATCTTGTCCACACAAAGGAAGGTAGGTTGTAATGGCTGATAAGAAGTTCCACGCACTGGTTTGCTGCCGTGCAGGTATGGGTTCTTCCATGATGCTCAAGATCAAGATTGACCAGGTCATTAAAGAGAATGATCTTCCAATCGAGACTGAGCACGGTAATCTGGATTCCCTGATTGGTTTCAATGGCGATCTTGTTATCACCATGTCTGACCTCACCGATGAGCTCAACGCTGACGATCGCGTTCCTTCTGCAGTTGGTATTACCAACATTGTCGACAAGGCAGAGATGAAGGAAAAGCTCACCGCTTGGCTCGCAGAGCACAACGCATAAGCTCCCCTTTGTATCTTTTTGGCGGGAGTTTCTCGTCATACGCAACATGAGTTGCCTTCGGCGAGAAGCTCTCGCCAAACCTTTGACAAGAGGTACTTGTCACGTGATTTTAGAGAACTTATCTGAGTAGGTTCGTCGGTTTATTTGCTGAAAGGGATTACGCATGCTCAATGCAATTCTCATGCAGCTCAGAGACACAGCCGTCATCATGGGCATTATTGCTCTCGTCGGCCTCTTGCTGCAGAAGAAGTCCGCTGTGGACGTCTTCTCCGGTACTGTGAAGACCATTATTGGCTTCATGATCTTCAACATTGGTTCTAGCGCTATGTCCGCTCAGGTCAACATCTTCAGCGACATGTTTAGTCGTGCATTCGCTGTTAAGGGCGTCGTAACCCAGGTTGAGGTCGCAACAGCACTTGCACTGAATACCTATGGTACTGAGGTTGCTCTTGTAATGGTCCTTGGCTTCATCATGAACCTTGTGTTTGCCAAGGTTACCCCATTCAAGTCTGTCTTCTTGACTGGCCAGCACTTCCTGTACTTCTCCTGCGTACTCGCACTGGTTTTCATTGCTCTTGGTCTCCCAATGTGGGTTACCATTGTTCTTGGTGGTATCATCCTCGGCTTCTGTGGTGCTGCACTACCTTCGCTGTGCCAGCCATTTGTTAACAAGCTTATTGGTGGAGATTCCATCGCAATTGGCCACTTCAACTGCATCGGTTATGCATTCTCCGGTTACGTTGGAAAGCTCTTTGCTAAGAAGAACGAGGAGGACGGCGAGAAAGAGGCTAAGGAGCTCCCAGAGTTCTTCAAGCTCTTCAAGGACTTTGTCTTCTCCGTTGCTCTCTTCATGATTGTTCTGTTCTACGTTGTTACTATTGCATGCCTTGTCACCGGTCACTTTGGCGACACCCTTGCAAACAACAAGCCATTCACCAGCTACTTTGGTAACGACGTGTGGTGGATTTGGCCATTCCTTGCTGGTCTTCAGTTTGCTGCCGGCATGTCCGTTCTTGTTTACGGCGTCCGTCAGTTCATCGCTGAGATTACTGCTGCATTTGTCGGCATCTCCGAGAAGCTCATTCCAGATGCGCGTCCTGCAGTTGACTGCCCTGCAATCTTCCCATTTGCACCAAACGCTGTCATTATCGGCTTCATCGGCTCCTTCCTCGGTGGCCTTGTAGCAATGGCACTCATGGTTGCATTCCACAGCCCAACCATCATGATTCCTGCAGCAGGCATCTGCTTCTTCTCTGGTGGTACTTGTGGTGTTTGTGGTTACGCTTACGGTGGATGGCGCGGTGCTCTTCTTGGCTCCTTCCTGGTCGGTATCTTCCTGACCGCCGGTCCTCTGATTCTCTATCCTGCATTTGCACAGCTGGGAATTGCAGAGGCATCCTTCCCTAACGTTGACTACAACATCGTTGGTTCTATCATCTACGGCATCGGCTCCCTCTTTGGTCTTGCCTAAGCCTAGATTTCTGTAGTACCTACTCAGCTCTACGGTTTCTTAGGGCGCTCGTGGAAAGCCCGCGGGCGCCCTTTTTAAAAGTTTTACAACAAGGAAAAATATGGCAGACGAGAAGAACAACAAAAGTGTTACTGAGTCAGTGCTTGGCGATATGTTTGGACTCAGCGTTGACAAACAGCCTGCACCAGATCTTCCTGAAGACGAGATTATCCTTGAAGTACTTGAAGATAGAACTCGTTTGATGGTTCAGGGAATTCTGTACTTGCTCCTGGCGTTTGCTGCTCTTGCTCTGACGTTTTTCTTTTGGGTTTATGCAAATGTAAGTGGCAATATTTTGGGTCTTGTTGGCGTTATTGCAGGGCTCACTATTACGTGGTTTGCTTCACGCACCATGGGAAAGTGCTTTAGTCGTTTTACCAGTGGTATTCATGTTATTGATTTTGGACAGAAAAACGTATATATCTTTGCAAAATCCGACAAGAGGAAAGCACTTGTCGTTCCCTATATCAAGATTAAAAGCTACAAACTCATCCGACAGGGCAAGGCGCTCCGCCTGCTTCTTGAAGGAGCTTGGGTAAGTCATCCTTCTGGATTTGAATTTGTAGATATCAATCGTCCTTTTATGGCCGCTACTCTCGATAAAATTCAAGAGCAAATTGAGCAGCTTATGACTCAGCACAAGGTCAAAGAGACGCGTTAATTCATCGTGTATGAGTGTCTTTGAGCTTGGACTCACTGACAGATAAGGAGTTGTAATGGCAACTGAAAAAGAGCAGGTTCAGGAGTTTCTCTCCATTGTGGGAAAGTCGCTTCATCAGTATGTAGAGAGCGTTGATTTTGAGGCTCTTTCTGCAGCAAAAAAGCTTATTTTAGATGCAGAAGCAAAGGGCGGCCGTCTGCATGTAACCGGTATTGGTAAACCAGGTCATGTTTCTGGTTATGCTGCATCGCTCTTCTCGTCAACAGGAACTCCAACGTATGAGCTTCACGGTACCGAGTGTGTTCATGGATCTGCTGGCCAGACTCGTCCAGGTGATGTTGTCATTGCAATCTCTAACTCTGGCGAGACCACTGAGCTTAAAGCTACGGTTACTTGCCTCAAAAACGTTGGCGTGCACATTATTGCGCTGACTGGCAATCCTAATTCTTGGCTGGCAAACGAGGCAGAAGTTGCTCTTATCGCTGGTGTTGAGCAGGAGGGTGATTCTATGAATAAACCTCCTCGTGCTTCTATCCTGGCAGAGATAATGGAGCTTCAGTGCCTCTCAATTCTGCTTCAGAATGAGTACGGTCTCAATCCCGAGCAGTATGTTAAGTGGCATCCGGGTGGAGCTCTTGGTGCATCTATTCGCGAGGGCAAATAACGCTAGATGCACACTGACGTAAACGTTCAGAGGAGTTTATATGTCAACATTTAAGGGCGTTATTGTCCCCATGGTCACGCCGTTTAATCGTGACGAAGAGCAGTCTATTAACTATGAAGCAGCTGAGCAGTTGCTTGAAAAGCTCATCTCCGAGGGTGCTGACGGTATCTTCACGTTTGGTTCTAACGGCGAGTTCCACGTTTGTAATCCACACGAGAAGATTAAGTTCTCTCAGTTTATTATCGAGAAAACCGCAGGACGTCTTCCTGTTTATGTAGGAACGGGAGCCTGCTCAACCAAAGAGGCTCTCTACATGAGTCGTGAGGCAGAGGCTATTGGTGCTGACGCTCTCTCTGTGGTTAACCCATACTTCCTAGGAATCTCTGACCAGCAGCTGGTTGAGTATTTCAAGACTGTTGCCGCAAGCGTCAAAATTCCTGTTCTTCTGTACAACATTCCAAAGGGAACTGGCAAAAACATCTCTAAAGAGGCTGCTGAGCAGCTGGTAACCATTGAGAATATCAAGGGTATCAAGGACAGTTCTGGCAACATTGATAACCTCAAGGATTATCTTGATGTTGCCGCAGGCCACGATGTAGACGTGCTCGTAGGTTCTGACGGAAAGATTTCTGAGGCTCATGCCCTTGGTGCTCAAGGCACCATTGCCGGTACCGCCAACCTCATCACTAAGGTTGTTGTTGACCTTTGGAAGGCGCTTGAGACTGGAAACACAGAGGAAGCCGCTCGACTTCAGGCAGAGATTGAGCCAATCCGCGACATCCTTCATCTTGGAAGCACGCCTCAAACCCTTAAACGCTCTCTTGAGCTTGCTGGATATCCTGTTGGACCTGCTCGTTTTCCTGTTACTGAGGTCGCAGAGGGCATTGACGAGAAGATCTATGCAATGCTCGATCATTACGGAATTACTAATAACTAAGTCGCAAGAACAACGAATTTCTCGCCTTGTGTACTAAGGAAGAGCGGGAAATGTTTACAAGGAGATGTTATATATGAAGATGCAGAAAGCTGCTGTTTCTCAGGCACTGGTAGATACCTGTGCGTTTGCAGTTGTTCGCGTCCCTACGGTTGAGCGTGGTATTGAAATTGCTGAGGGCCTTGCAGAAGGTGGCGTTCATGCGATGGAGATTAGCTATACCTTGCCAAATGCGGGCGAGGTTATTGCTGCTATTAGAGAGCGTCTTGGCGATAAGATGATTGTTGGTGCGGGTACCGTTATGGAGCCAACAACTGCACGTCTTGCTATTATGGCTGGTGCTCAGTTTATCGTTGCAAATTGCGGTTCTGATGAGGTTGCTCGTATGTGTAATCTGTATCAGATTCCTTATGCGCCTGGCTGCACCACTATGACCGAAGCAAATCACAGCCTTGAGATAGGTGCGGCCTTTATTAAGTGCTTCCCAATTTCAAATATCTATGGTCCTGAACTGGTTAATCTCTTCAAGACCCCAACCCCTTGGATGCCACTAATGGCTTCTGGTGGTATTAACCTTGATAATCTCTCTGAGTGGCTTGAGCGCGGTATTGACTGCTGTGGCATGGGCAGCTTACTTACTAAGGGCACAAAAGAAGAGATTGCAGCTAATGCAGCAAAAGTTCGCGCCATCATTGATAAGACTCGAGCAAAGATGCAGACTGCATAAAAACGTGTAGACGCGTGTCAGTGCGCGCCAAGCGCTTGCCAAGCGCGTAACTAACCCACAGTTTGCGTTCAGCTAACGTACAACAGCGTTTTTCTCGCGATTGTCAGACCGCTTTTTCTGAAAAGAACTGCCTCCTATTTCTTAGACACGAGAAATAGGAGGCAGTTCAAAACACACCTAAGTCGGATAATCTGTTAAA
>CALIZK010000087.1:0-6790 GCA_938028635.1 uncultured Atopobium sp. | reverse complement strand
CGTGCAGATTATCTTCATTTGATGTGTAATATGGCCGCAATTGTGCAGAATATCTGTCATAGGTGTGTTCCTTAGAAGCGGAATTTACCTATAGTTAAATTCTTTATATTTCTCTATTCATTATTCAGCATATTAAGTGAAGTTTATGCATAGAGATGCATATCAGGTAGTGTGACCGCCTAGCTGCCTGGCTATCTTGATTAAGAACATGTTGATTCTTCAGCAGAACCTACCAAAGCTGAGCTATTTTGTGCGCCAGGCCTAAAAGCCTACGCTAACGCGCTGCAGAATCATAATCACCTGCATATGAACTACCTCCCATTTCTTGGACATAAGAAATGGGAGGTAATTCACTTTGTCGTTTGAGGTCGATTGAGTTTCTCGCCTGTTGCAGCGCTTATTTCATTGCAGCAAGAGCCTTTTCCCAGGCAACAAGCGAGTCTACGCAGGTCTGGTACGCAACGCAGTAGCTCACGCGCAGCCAACCTGGACAGCCGAACGAATCGGATGGAACAGGCAGCAGCTCAAACTGCTTTGCCACATCACAGAACGCCTGAGCGTTTCCACCAGGAGCACGAACCCACAGGTAGAACGCACCATCAGGCTGGATGTACTCATAACCAAGCTTGGTGAGGCCCTCAGTCAGAACTTCTCGATTCTTTGCATAGGCTTCGACATCTGCAGGCTCATCGACGCAGTCGATAATGACGCGCTGGAAAAGAGCTGGTGCGCAAACAAAGCCCAGCAAACGAGCAGCGCCCGCACAAGCTGCGTAAATCTCCTTCTGCTCCAGATTAGAAGCAGGTACCAGCACCCAACCGATACGCTCGCCAGGAAGCGAGAGGGACTTGGAGTAGGAATAGCACACAATGGTGCGCTCGTAGACATCGGGGACCCAAGGAACCTCGATATCGCCAAAAACAATCTCACGGTAAGGCTCATCGGAAATGACGTAGATGTCTGTTCCCAGCTCAGCTGAGCGTTTACGGAGCATATTGGCAAACGCGTCCAGGTTTTCTCTGGTGTACACGGCGCCAACAGGATTGTTTGGCGAGTTGACAATCACCGCGCGAGTCTTAGGCGTAAGAGCTGCACAAACGGCATCAACGTCAATCTGGAAGGTTTTCTCGTCAGCCAGAACCTCAACACAGGTAGCCTGTGCGTGGTCAATCCACACGCGGTACTCAGGGAAGTATGGAGCGATAAGAATAACCTCTTC
Source organism: uncultured Atopobium sp. (assembly GCA_938028635.1). Lineage (GTDB taxonomy): Bacteria > Actinomycetota > Coriobacteriia > Coriobacteriales > Atopobiaceae > Lancefieldella. The sequence goes on along the minus strand of CALIZK010000087.1, from coordinate 5,571 downwards.
ACCTGGGGAAACAATCGAATTAAGTGCCATAGAAACGGAGGCTGCAGCTCCACAGGTCAAGATGAGATCGTCAGCCTGAGCTGCGTGTTCTCCAAAGCGACGTCGGAGTGACGCGGCAATTGCCTCCCTGGCCTGGGGAATGCCAATTGCAGGCGTATAGCTGTGGACCTGCTGAGGAGGCAGCTGCATGGCGGCCTCAATAGAGGTGCGAACAGCCTCAGGAGCAGGCACGGAAGGGTTACCGATCGAGAAATCAAACACATTCTGAGCGCCAATCTCAGCACGACGCTGCATCGCATAACCTGCAATCTCGCGGATTGCAGACTTTTCTGATCCGTATGCAAGACTTGTCTGATTGACCATGGTTTCTCGATTCTCTCGAAGCCTACAGTAACTACCTGGTAAAACGTTGGCGTTGAGGCCGTAGCTGCTGCCGTGACGCGTCTAGCCGCGCGCAACCTTTGATAGATAGCATATTGGGCGAGAAAATCGATCTTCTCGCCCAACTTTAAAAGTTTTAACAAATTTGTATCTATTGCACGGTCTTGCAGCAAATTTTTGAAGCAGACCGCGTAGCCGCAAGTTCAGCCGCATGGCTTGACCGCGTGACTTCACTGCGAGCTTGACCGCGTAACTTCAGCCTATTCGTACACGCAAGGCTTCAGAACGCCAACAAATGGCAGGTTGCGGTAGCGCTCTGCATAGTCCAGGCCGTAACCAACAACAAACTTATCGGGGACGTGAGTGCCCACGTAACGAGGATCAATAGCTGGACGCTTGCCCTCAATGTCCTTGACCAGGAAAGCGGCAATCTCAATGGAAGCGGGGTTACGAGACTGGAGCATGCGGACCAGGTAAGAGAGGGTTAGGCCGGAGTCCAGGACGTCCTCAACGATGATGACGTGGCGGCCCTCAATCTTGGTATCAAGATCTTTTACAATGCGCACAACACCAGAGCTTTTAACGCCGTCGCCGTAGCTGGAAACAGCCATAAAATCGATGGAGAGTGGGCACTCAATGGCGCGCATAATGTCGGCCATGAATACAACAGCTCCGCGAAGAACAGCAATGACCAGGGGGTTCTTGTCCGCGTAGTCACGCGTGATCTCCGCGCCCACCTTCTTGACGATGTCCTTGATGTCCTGTTCGTCAAGCAGAATCTCTTCAATATCAGGGTGAAGCTCCGCCATTACTGGCTCCTCTCAAATGGCTTGTGACCAGAATAGATGTTCAATTCTAGCAGCTGTTTTGTATCTTGCGTACATTTTACTCGTTCATCGGGACGAATTCCCGCAACCCACACTACATGTCCACGAATATTTGTGCGCACAATAGGCATCATACTCCTGGATTCAACGGGCACGCCCGCCTCACCCAGCAGGTCAGAGATCTTTTTTGACTGCCCGTGCATGCCCAGAGGCTGCATGGTGTCCCCCGCCTCGGGTCCCGAGACCCACAGGCTACCGCCGTGAACTGGGTCTACCCCACAGGCCTGCGCGTCGAGAAGAACCGACTCGCCCAACCATTCCTGGCTATGCGCGGTTGCATAGGACACGACGTCAAAGCCGTGCTCCACAGGGAGAATGCGCGCCGAAAGCACTCGGCCGTCTGCCAGCTCCAGTGTTCCCGGGACCGCAAGGTGCTCGCCAAACGTTGCTGCAGCAGGCGATGTACCTGCGGTTTCACCGCTGTCCGCGCCCGCAGCCGCAGCACCGACCGCACTTCTCGCGGTGACCGCAGCCGCAGCGCCGACCGCACTTCTCGCAGCGCCCGTGAACGAGAATGCCACGGTGCCCAGACGAACACGCGCCTCAAGGTTTTGCGGCAGGTTAGCCACGCCAACTCCTGCAGCAACCGCTTCAAGCACGGCATCTACGTGCCTGAACTCTAGCCAGGCCTCGGGAATCAGCTGCCTTGCCACAATCCTCACCACGCGACGAGCAATCACCACGTCGGTGGAACTCAGCTTCAGCGCATCAAGTACCAGCGAAGACTCGCTCTTCCGCAGCGTAATTTGCCTCAGTTTGCGAGCGGCTTTTCCCTCAAGATAATCGTCTTCGTCGGCCATCAGATCCGCAATTTTACACACCGTCTGCACCAACATCGGGTTTCTCGCCTTAAGGAGCGGAAGCACGTTGTGGCGCATATACGCACGTAAATAGTGGGTATCGGTGTTAGTAGCGTCCTCGTGCCAGTCCAGGTCGCGAGCCTTCAGCCAGTCTTTGAGCTGGTCATGCGTGTAGTCGAGCAGCGGACGATAAATCAGCCCGCGGTGCCTAGGGATCGACGCCAGGCCGCTCATTCCAGACCCGCGCATCACGTTCATCATGAACGTCTCCGCGCGGTCGTCCGCCGTGTGCGCCGTCAAAATCTTTGCCTTCTGGCGAGAAACCCCCTGCTCAGTACATAGTTTTTGAGCGAGTTCTCGCGCGGCGTCATACCGCACCCGACGACCAACATCTTCCACGTTGCCATCACGCTCCTGCGCAAACTTTGCCACGTCCACGCGCAACGCGGTGCAGGGAACGCCTAGCGAGTCGCAAGTCTCTTGAACAAAGTGCTGGTCAGCGTCCGCATCTTCGCCGCGAAGCAGGTGGTTTACGTGCAACACATGCAGGCGCTCTTTTGCAATGCGCGAAAGTCCTGCGCCGTCGCCAAGATCAAGCGGCTCCGTTACCGCCATGTGAAGCAGCGCCATCGAGTCGGCTCCGCCCGAGACCATAAGGATAACGGGTGCGGCGACCTGGCCTCGACGCGAGCCTTCAGCCTGGCCTCGGCGCAAGCCTTCTGCCTGGTCTTTTGCGGCGAGAACGTTCTTTTTATTGAAGTATGCGTGTACGGATGGCACTTAGCACCAATTTCTGTCCGGTGTGTTTGTTACAGTTATACCCGAAAGTTACTCAGTAGAAAGAAATTCATGAATCCCACGTTTCACCTACATATTCTTGCCAGCGGATCAAAAGGTAATTGCAGCCTGCTAGAAACGCCTGATGGTCTCATTATGATTGATTGCGGAATCTCTAGAAAAGAAATTCTGCGTCGGTCTAAAGAGCTGAACGTTGACCTCTCTGAGCTTGTGGCCATCTTTATTACGCACGAGCACACCGATCACGTCGCGGGCCTTTCGGTAGTAAGTAAAACTTTTGATGTTCCCGTGTTCGCTACAACAGGAACTGCTGCCGTACTTTCAAGAAAGCCCTGTTCCAACGTCACCTTTACCCTTGTTGACCAGGCAGGTTCTGTCCATATTGACGCCGCTCCAGACATTGAGGTAAGCATCTTCCCCACCTCGCACGATGTTTGCGAGCCTATGGGCATGCGCTTTGATTATCTTGCTGGTCCTGATAGGCGCATCGTGGACTCCGTGGGCTACTGCACCGACACGGGTATTCTGACGCCCAAGGCTCTCGAGTGCCTCTCTGACGTGCGCATTCTTGCTATCGAGTCCAATCATGACGAGCACATGCTGCTCACGGGACCCTATCCTTACATGCTCAAGCAGCGCGTCCACGGAGACTCCGGTCACCTATCAAACGAGTACACCGCGCAGGCGTTGCCGCAGCTTGTTGGCCCAAATACACGCTGCGTGGTTGGCATGCATCTTTCTCACGAGAATAACCGTCCAAGCATCGCAGTTAGAACGCTTGCTGAAGCGGTTGGTGCGCAGCCGCTCAACGATGCGTTTACCGAGGCACAGACTCCCAACGGCTCTCTTGCCATCTGCGTGGCAAGCCAAGATTGGCCGATGTCGCTGTAAGCTGCGCGCCTCTCGACGATGTCGCTCTAAGCTGCGCGTGTACGCTGACACACCGCGCGTCCCGGTTTCGAGACAACAAAAAAGCGAGAAAACCTTGGAGTTCCAAGATCTTCTCGCTATGCGAGGTGCCTGTAATCGGGCGTTGAACAGGCACGTCTAGCCGTACGCTCGGCTGCAGCTATACGTGCCTGGCAGGTCAACTACCAGGCACCTTACTGCCTGAGCAGCAGCTTGACTGACCGTCAAAGCCGCCGCTCAGAGCACTAGTATTAGTCGATTACAATCTTTGTGACGCTAGCCTGCTGATCCTGCTTTGGAACAGTAATGGTCAGGATGCCGCCATCAAGCTTTGCAGTTAGACCCTCTCGAGCTGCGTCCTTCAGATACACGCCACGAGTTGCCTGCCACTCAGAAGACTCTTTGTGCAGGTAGTTCTTGGCCTTCTCCTCCTCGGTCTCCTTGCGAGTAGCAGTGATTGAAAGTCTGCCTTCGTTGAGCTCGACGTCAATGTTTTCCTTGGAAACGCCAGGAAGTTCGGCTGTTACAACGTAAGACTGACCCGCATCTTCAACGTTCATAACAAATGCATCGGACGAGACGGAAGACAGGGCGGAATAAGGCGCGTCAAAGAAAGAATCAAATGAACCAAATGGCCACGTGCTCAGATTCCTTGCAATACGATCATAGGGAACTACATTCTTCATAGTAACCACTCCTTTACTGGTAGATGCCGTTATTGGCACTTCGTTGTTCATCATCTGTTGTACCCTGCTTGCACGAATTTATACAACTTTTTATAAAATTTTTAAGTCTTAATGACTAAGATTATCCTGCAGTTATGTACCACGTAGATGCGCGTGAGTCGACGCCAAATCACTCGTCCGTCTCACACGTCTGTCTGACGCAGTCGCGTAAATATCCAAGCAAAACTGTGCAGGAATATACGAGCTGCGGTATCATGTTTTATATCAATGTTTTACGAGACTACGACAAAAGGATCATCGTGGACACCTCGAACAACCTTGAAAATAACGTTTCACCTGCGGATCAGAACCCTCGCTCTGACACCCAGCAGGACTTTGAATACGCTGAATCTTTTGAGCAGGAAGCTCAACCAGCCGATGAAGCCGACCTCCACGCAGCTGGAGCGCAGCACTTCTCGACATCTGAAGCTTCCGTGCACGAAGGCGAAGGCGCTGCAAAGCAGCCATACGTCCGCCAGCATCGCCATCACAAAACCGTGGAGCCTATCAGCGACTTTACAATGCCGGGCGAGAAGCTCGAACTTCCCGAGAACCAGGCTGCTGGCTTCGAGTCCAGCAAGGGTTCTTACGCGAAGAAAGGTTGGCGCAAGCCAAAGAACGAGATTGCGCACCTTCGCAAGGACGTTCACTACGGCCAGTTCCTGCAGGTACCCAAGGGTCAGCGCGACATCTTTGTCCGAAAAGAGCGCCGCTCAAATGCAGGTTCACTAATTGCCGCCATCATTGTTTTGGCTATCATCGCCGCGGTGGTCTATTTCCTCTGGACCTGGATGTCCGCCAACTGGGGCGTTGCCGTCCGCTAAACTGCAAGGCGACAAGCCTCCCGACGCGCGCAAAGCAATGCCAGCTGTTACGCGCCTGATTTCTGCAAAGAATATGTAACTTTTGCCTGAGAATGTAAAAGAATCGGTGGATTCTGCCTGATTTCATCAAAGAATCTGTGTCTCAAACACAGATTCTTTGCACTTTTCAGGCGGAAATTAAAGCCTATCCGAGGGCGCTCTCAGGGAGCCTGACTTTCTCGCCATGTCTGAACGATTTGCCGGAAAA
>CALIZK010000086.1:0-3664 GCA_938028635.1 uncultured Atopobium sp. | reverse complement strand
CACTTTCATTCATTGTTCACAAAGACAAAGCGTATGACTTAGCTCGTGGCCTTTGTGACAGGCTTAAAGGCATCATTCCTCAGCAGCTCTTTGAGGTTCCTATTCAGGGTGCTATTGGCAATAAGATTATTTCTCGTTCTACTGTTCGAGCGCGTAGAAAGGACGTCTTAGCTAAGTGCTACGGCGGTGACATTTCCAGAAAGCGCAAGCTGCTCGAAAAGCAAAAAGAGGGTAAGAAGCGCATGAAGCAAATCGGTTCAGTCGAAGTACCGCAAGAGGCGTTCTTGGCTGTTCTCAAGGTTGATGACGAGTAGAAGGTTTTTGTGGTGGAGTCGCTTCAAACCATTATTGCCACCTGCGCCCCTGAGGCAGGTCTTTCTTCCCGTATTGCACCATTTGCAACAGGCCCCTCACTCAAGGAGCGCCTATCCGCTCATCCTGTGCTTATGGCACCCATGGCTGGTGTCAGCGATGGTGTGTATCGCACCATAGCTCGAGCGGGCGGAGCAGGTCTTGCATACTCAGAAATGGTTTCTGTCGCAGGAATTCATTATGGTGGCGAGAAAACCTGGGAGCTTGTAGAGCCCCTTTCAACTGAGCCAGATATTGCTGTTCAACTTTTTGGTTCAAAGCCAGAGCAATTTAAAGAAGCGGCAGCTCAGATTAGTGAGCACCTAGGAAATAAACTTGCGCTTATCGATATCAATATGGCTTGTCCTGTTCCTAAGGTTGTCAAAAAAGGGGAGGGATCAGCCCTTCTCGATACCCCAGAGCTTGCTGCAGATCTGGTCAAAGCTTGTCTTTCTGAGGTCGCGGTGCCTGTTACCGTAAAGATTAGACGAGGTAGACGTCAGGATGAGGAAGTAGCTCCTGAGTTCGCGCGTGCTATGGAAGCTGCGGGAGCATCTGCTGTTGCTATTCATGGCCGCTTTGCAACCCAGATGTATCGAGGTCAGGCAGAGTGGGAGACCGTTAATAGAGTTTGTGATGCTGTTTCAATTCCTGTTATAGGCTCTGGTGACATGCTCTCTGCTGAAGCAGCAGCTCATGCCCTTACAGAGACAGGTGTGACAGCTGTAATGATTGCTCGTGGAACCTATGGTAATCCATGGATTTTCAAGAACACTCAAGCTTTAGTTGAGGGACAAGCTCCACTTATTCCAACGCTTGATCAGATGCTTGCATCTTTTATGATGCATGTACGCTTACTTGACGCAGCTCACATTCATATTGCTCGTGCAAGAAGCCTCTCTACCTGGTATTTTAGGGGTATTCCAAACGCTGCCTATTGGCGTGGTAAGTCAGTAAGGTGTGTTACAGCTCAAGATTTCATTGATTTAGCGCTAGAGATTAAAGAAACCGTCAAGCAACTTGAGGGTGAGCAGGAATCTCCTGAGTTCAATCCATCTATGAGCTAGTGGTCTGTTGTGGATTCTTGGCAGTCTAAATACAATCAAACGGCTACCTCTGCACTTTATCTGCATATTCCGTTTTGTTCTCAAAAATGCTTCTATTGTGATTTTTCGTCTTGGTCTACAAGACAAGACGATAGTCGCATGAAAAATTACGTTAAAGCACTAAAACATCTGCTAGACGAGGCCGCCCAGCTTGGTTTGTTATCAGCCACAAAAACAGTTTATATGGGCGGTGGAACGCCAAGCTTGCTTGGTCAAGATGCAGTGGATTTGGCGCAGCACACTTCAGCGATTGTAAATCCTGATGAGTTCAGTATTGAAGCAAATCCAGACTCACTGTCTGATGATCTTCTCGCCAGTCTTGCTACGGGCGGGGTAACACGAGTTTCTTTGGGAGTTCAAAGTTTTAACGATAATGAGCTTAAGAAGCTGGGCAGAATTCACTCGGCCGACCTGGCTTACGAAAGAGTACTTGCTGCAAAAGAGCATGGTTACGATGTGTCGGTTGATCTTATGTGTGCAATTCCTGAGCAAACAGAGAGTTCTTGGGAGCTTTCACTCTCAAGATTTATCTCGCTTGGTGTAAATCATGTGAGTGTCTACCCACTTACCATTGAAGATGGCACGGCACTGGCTAAGCAAACCCAGGATAAAGACACTCCGTGGAACGCCTACGACGTGCAGGCTGATAGAATGCAAGCTGCCTCAAAGATGCTTCAAGCAGCGGGATTTGAACGCTACGAGGTAGCAAGTTATGCTCGCGATCAGAAGAGCTGTAAGCACAATAAGATGTACTGGACAGGCGAGTCGTACCTTGGGCTTGGCACGAGCGCTGCAAGCATGTTGACTGCAGCTGAGTACGATGTACTTGCCAAGGTCAACACCTCTTTGCCAAATCGTCCGCAAAATGCCGTTCGTGTGCGACTGGTGGTTCTTGATGCTCCAAGAAAATTTGCTGAAGGTGCATCGCTTTTCTCGACAGAGTTTGATGTTGAATTTCTGACTCAAAGAGAAGCTGTGGCAGAAGATTTGATGTTGCATGCTCGTCTTATGGAGACAATCTCGCCTGCACTTTTAGATGAGGCTGAGCTGGTATTTGGCGCATTGCGTCTACAGGATGTGTTTGATGCGTGCGTACGAGATGGGCTGTTAGTTCACGTTGATGCGGTAAATTATAGGACTGGAACTTCATATAAGCCTACCGAGAAGGGCTGGCTGCTTGGCAACGAGCTCTATGGACGTCTTTGGGATTTACGTCTGTAGTGTGTTTGTGCTGCATTAACTTCAAAACAAGTGGGTACACTTTCAAACGTTCTCATGATGCAGATTTAGTTATGGGTTGAATCGGAGAGATTTCATGGCTGCTATGAACGAAAAGGACTACTACGCCATCCTTGGTGTTTCTGAGTCCGCGACAGCTGAAGAAATTAGAAAAGCTTTTCAAACTAAAGCTCGCAAGCTTCATCCAGACGTCAACAAAGAGCCTGATGCTGAAAAGCGTTTTAAAGAGGTCTCTGAGGCATATGCTGTTTTGTCAGATGCCGAGAAACGCCGTCGCTATGACGCAATGAGAAGCGGCTCTTTCTACGGCGGCGGTTATGGCCCCTCTGGTTATCCTGGTGGATCCACGTACGGAGGTTCTCCTTTTGAGGGAGGATTCCCGTTTGGCGATATTAACTTTAATAATTGGACTACTGGATCTCAAAAGCGCTCTCGCGCATATAAGCCTCAGACAGGTGCAGATATTGTCTACGACTTAACACTAAATGATACTGACGCTAAAAATGGTGTTAAGAAAGGCATCACGTATCAGCGTTTTGTAACCTGTGATGCTTGTGATGGTAAGGGATCTCAGCATAAGACTGAGGCAACCACCTGTCCTACCTGTCATGGAACAGGCCACATTGATATTGATCTTTCTTCCATTTTTGGAGTAGGCAAGTTTAGAGTTGATTGTCCAGAGTGTGATGGTGCTGGACACGTTGTACAGGACCCCTGCGATGTTTGCGGCGGTTCGGGACGTGTTTTATCTGCAAGTGAAATTATGGTTGATGTACCAGCTAATTCACATGATGGCGATCAGATTAGAGTGCCTGGAATGGGAAATGCGGGAACAAATGGTTCTGCAACCGGCGATTTTATCGTAAATATTAAGGTTCCTTCAGAGCAGTTGACGTTCCGTCAGCGTGCGGGAGCTCGTATTACTGGTATTACTGCAATGCTTTTAGTATTTGTGGCACTTAATTTGA
>CALIZK010000085.1:0-5921 GCA_938028635.1 uncultured Atopobium sp. | reverse complement strand
AGCTGGAGCGTTACAGAAGAGTCGCTTTTCTCGACAACCTCAAATTGGTTGAGGCGAGCAAGGCCATGACGCGCTAGAGATACGGTGCCTTCTGCAGACTCTGCCTTGCCGTCCTTGAGGACGCCAACAATGGGGAAGAGGATAGGGGCACGTCTTGGCCACCAGTTGGCATCTCCTTGCCAGAGGTATTCCGACTCGCCTTTTAGCAAGCTCATGAGCTGCGCGCCCATGGTGTCAATTGAAGCAGTAAGGGAGCCGTTAGAAATAGAAATAATTTCAGACATAGATACCTCCAGCTAAAGAATAAGCCAGCCTCTTTTGAGACTGGCTTAGTATACCAAGTTAGAAGTGCAGAAAGACTAGTTGTTGTCTGCCATCTGAGCCTGAACAGCGGTGATTGCAACAACACCAACAATATCGTCAGCGGAGCAACCACGAGAGAGGTCGTTAACAGGACGAGCAATACCCTGAAGGATTGGACCGTATGCCTCAGCACCACTGAAGCGCTGAACAAGCTTATAGCCAATGTTGCCAGCCTCAAGGTTAGGGAAGACCAGGATGTTTGCGTTTCCAGCAACCTTAGAGAATGGAGCCTTGAGCTTACCAACCTCAGGAACAAGAGCTGCGTCAAGCTGAAGATCGCCGTCGAGTGCAAGCTCAGAGTTCTTCTCGTGAGCAAGCTTTGTGGCCTCCTGGACCTTCTCGGCAGTTGCGCCGCCAGCAGAGCCCATAGTGGAGTAGGAGAGCATGGCAATACGAGGCTCGTCGCTCATAAATGCGCGCCAAGAATCAGCGGAAGCAAGGGCAATCTCGGAGAGCTCCTCTGCGGATGGATCAATGTTAAGACCACAGTCAGCAAAGAGCAGGGTGCCGTCCTCGCCAAAGTCAGTTGAAGTGCTCATGATAAAGAATGCTGAAACAAGCTTGGTACCAGGAGCGGTCTTGATGATCTGCAGTGCAGGCCTCAAGGTGTTTGCAGTAGAGTGGCAAGCGCCAGAAACCAGGCCGTCAGCATCACCCATCTTGACCATCATGGTTGCAAAATAGGTAGCGTCGTTCATCTGCTTGCGAGCTTCCTCAATGGTGACGCCCTTGCGAGCACGAAGTTCAGCAAACTTCTGAGCATATGCCTCATGACGCTCGTCAGTAGCAGGGTCTACTACCGTTGCACCTGGAACATCAATCTGCTCAGGATTGCCAAGAATAATGACCTTAGCAATACCCTCTGCAACAATCTTCTTTGCTGCATCGATGGTACGCTGGTCCTCACCCTCTGGAAGGGCAATAGTCTTTACGTCGGACTTAGCGGTTTCTTTCATACGGTCAAGAAACTTGCTCATGTGTCGTGCTCCAATCATACTTTGACATCTGTGCCTCGTTGAATTTTGCACTTCTCAGCTTGCAATTTGTATAAAAGCTAGACACAAAAAGCTAAGAAATGCATTTTCATACCAGTTGAATATTTTACGCCTAACGGCACAGCTTTGCGCCCCGCATGACTCACTTTATGGCCACGTGTTAAAATGAGTGAAGTTTCACATACAAATCCTGCGCACTTAGGCGCACATGGAGGTTTACATGTCTATCAATCATGGTCTTCCTGCCGGTTTTAACCCCGACAACTACGATGTTATTGTTGTTGGAGCTGGCTATGCAGGCGCAGTTGTTGCTCGTCGTATGGCAGAAAACTGCAATTCAAAGGTTGCAATCTTTGAGCGCAGAAACCACATTGCCGGCAACGCTTACGATCGCCTTGATGACGCAGGCGTTCTTGTTCACGAGTACGGTCCACACATCTATCACACCATGAGTGACCGCGTTCACCAGTTCCTCTCGCGCTTTACTGAGTGGACTGACTACCAGCACAAGGTTCTGGCTAACATTAACGGCCAGCTGATGCCGGTTCCTTTTAACCACCAGTCTTTGAAGCTTGCCTTTGGAGAAGAGCGTGGCGAGAAACTCTATCAGAAGCTGGTTCTTACGTTTGGTGAGAACGTTAAAGTTCCTATCATGGAGCTGCGCGAGAAGAACGATCCAGATCTGGAAGAGATTGCTGACTACGTTTATGAGAACGTCTTCCTGCACTACACCATGAAGCAGTGGGGAAAGACTCCAGACCAGATTGACAAGTCCATCACAGGTCGCGTTCCAATCTTTGTCGGCGATGATGATCGTTACTTCCCAGGCGCAACCTATCAGGGCATGCCAAAAGAGGGCTACACCAAGCTCTTTGAGAACATGCTTGATCATGATTTGATTGAGGTCTTCCTAGATGTTGATGTCCGTGACATCATGAAGCTCACCGCTTCTAACGTGGCTGTTTGCGAGAAACCATTTGCAGGTGAGGTAATTTACACCGGCCCTCTGGATGAGCTCTTCAACCTTGATCAGGGCGCTCTGCCATATCGTACGCTTGATATGCAGTTTGAGACACTTGACCAGGATCAGTTCCAACCTGTTGGTACTGTTAATTACACCACCAGTGAGGACTTTACTCGCATCACCGAGTTCAAGAATATGACTGGTCAGGTTCTTCCTGGTAAAACAACCATCATGCGTGAGTACTCGCACGCCTATGTTCCAGAGAGTGGTCAGACTCCTTATTACGCTATTCTCGAGCCAGAAAATCAGGAGCTGTATCGCTCTTACAAGGAGCGCACTTCTGGCATTCTGAACTTCCACGCAGTTGGTCGTCTTGCTGAGTATCGTTACTACGATATGGATGGCGTTGTTGCTTCTGCACTGGAACTTTCTGACGAGCTTATTGCTCATCAGGCATAGGGAGCTTGCATGAATAAGACAATTACCTTTGGTATTCCATGCTATAACTCTTCTGAGTACATGGATCACTGTATTGAATCTATTCTTGAGGGCTCTGATTATGCCGATGACGTGCAGATTGTTATTGTTGATGACGGTTCTGTAAAAGATGACACCGCTGCTAAAGCTGATGCTTGGCAGGAGCGTTATCCAAACATTATCAAAGCGGTTCATCAAGAAAACGGCGGCCACGGCATTGCTGTTATGAAGGCTGTTTCCCATGCTGATGGCGTGTACTTCAAAAATATTGACTCAGATGACTGGGTAGATGGTGATGCTCTGAAGACCTTCCTTCAGCAGCTTCGTACCTTTATTGTCTCTGACAATCCCGTTGACCTGGTTCTTTCCAACTACGTCTACGAGCACGTTGAGGATAACACCCAAAACTTTGTGGACTATCGCGACGCTGTTCCTACCAACAAGATTATTGGCTGGGACGAGATTGGCCGCTTCAAGCTGTCTCAGTACCTTTTGATGCACGCAATTACCTACCGCGTTGAGGTTCTGCGCTCTGCAAAAATCCAGATGCCTGAGCACACTTTCTATGTAGATAACGTCTACGCCTATGTTCCATTCCCTAAGGTAAAGACTATCTACTACGTTGATGTTGACCTGTATCGTTATTTTATTGGTCGAGACGATCAATCAGTTAACGAGAAGGTCTTAACAAGTCGTGTTGATCACTACTGGCGTGTTGCTCGTAATATGATGCACGCATATCACATCTACGACGACATCTCTTCTCCACGTCTTCAGACGTACATGATGAGCTACTTCACTATCATCATGGCTATCTGCTCAGTCTTCTCTAAGATGAGCGACCGTGAGGACGCTATGGACCAGCTTGAGGTGCTCTGGGATGAGCTTCGCGCTTATGACAAGAAGATGTATCGCAAGGCTCGCTACGGTCTTGTAGGCACCGCTACAAACCTTCCTGGCAAGATTGGTAAGACGGTCACTATTGGCGGTTATCGTGTAGCTCAGAAGGTAGTTAAGTTTAACTAAACGTTCTTTCAAATCTAAAAGCAAAACCCTCGCATCCATGGTGATACGAGGGTTTTCTGTTATTTCTAGAAACGCTTTAGTGGTTACAAGGCGCTTTAGTGCTTACGTCCCGCAAGAGCATGTTCTAGATAGTCATGATTGCCGGTAAATTTAACCAGCTCGCGAGAAAGCAAAGAGACAGGGAGTCCAACGACATTCTCGTAATCTCCCTGAATGCTCTGAACTAGATAGCGACCATTTCCCTGAATGCCGTAAGCTCCAGCTTTGTCCATTGGCTCGCCCGAGGCAACGTAGGCAGCAATCTCGTCTTCGGAGAGTTCAAAGAACGTGACGTCAGTAGTCTCCACAAACGCTACTGCAACAACAGATGGTGCTCCGTCAGGAGAAGGGGACTTGAAAGCCTTAAAGCGTCGCAGAGCAACACCAGTGGATACGTGGTGAGTCTGGCCAGAAAGCTTAGATAGCATATGTTTGGCATCTTCAGCGTCTGAAGGTTTACCAAAAACCTGGCCGTCATCTGTCCAGACAATGGTATCTGCGGCAAGCACAATCTCATTGTTGAGCTGCTCAAAGTCAGGCTGCTCCATGAGCTTATAGCACACCGCAATGGCTTTTTCTTGAGCAAGTCGCTTTACCAGTGCAAGGGGTTTCTCGTCAACTTTTTGAGCTTCATCAATATCAGCAGGCATAACCTGTGGATCTATTCCCATAGACTGCGTAAGCTCAAGGCGCCTAGGAGATTGTGATGCAAGAATCATATGCGTTCCTATCAGTTGTTGTTATGCTGATACTGTACCCAAAAAAGAAGCCTGATAGGCGAGAAACCCATCAGGCTTACATACTAAGAAAGAAAAGCTAAGCTAAAAACTAGTCAAGCTCAATAGCGGTGACTGGGCAGCCGTCGCAAGCCTCCTGTGCTGCGTCCTCTGCAGCCTCAGGAACCTCTTCCTCAATAGCGTGAGCAAGACCGTCGTCGCCGATCTCGAATACCTCAGGAGCAGTGCTCTCGCAGAGACCGCAACCGATGCAATCCTCATTAACTGTTGCCTTCATAATACATTCCTCTCCGTATCTCGAGCCCCTTACTCGAGTAATACTTATCTTGCATTCAAGACTACTTGATTGCAATGTATTTTTTACACGTTTCTTTGCTGTTATGCAACAACAAAGACGCAGATAATTGAAAGAACATTACTTGAAGTAGTAAGTGCACATTTGACCTGCATATATAAAAGGTTTAATTTTTTAGAACAACTGCTTCATTTGGTACAAGTGTCTTGTTGGGGACAGTCTATAGCTCTTTTCTGAGCATAACAATTTCACTAGTCCTGTACTCTTCAACAAATCCATTCTTTAAAAACATCGTGACTGATGGATTGTCTATGGCGATATCATCATAGAGCTGCTTAATGCCGTTCTGTTTAGCCGCATCACAGAGCAAATTTAATCCAATGCTGCCGTAGCCCATTTTTCTATATGGTGCGTAGACTATGACGTCTGCAAGATAAATATTCTTATCGCTATCAAAGTGATAGGCGACCTCTCCAATAAAATGACCGCCGCTATCCTTTAAATACCTGTAATAACGTTTATTCTCATGCTTTATAATCCAAAAATCATACCAGCCATGCCACGTCTCTTTTGGGAAAGGAATTGTACCTCCCCATGCATGGTTATATGCCATCGTTTCTTCATCTGCCATTATCTTCTGACGAAACCAAAGATCTTCTAATGACGGTGTATAGAGGGTAATGGCGCTTTCGCTTTCTTCTTTCATCGGTGGGTTCACGCGTCCTTTTCTTATCTGTTTTTGGAACCACATTTGATGCTCTTAAATGTCTTTTTCAGCCTCTGCTTGAGTCTCCGTTTGAGTTTCAACCGTATCAATTACTGCAGACTGTTCATTTTGTACCGTGCTTATGTAGTAGGAACCAGATAGTCGATCAAACAAGAAGCGCTTGTTCATCAGTATGAGCACAGCGGTAATGATATAGAAGAAAATAAATGCCACAAATATAATTGGAATCAGTTCGAGAAATAACATCGATTCTGGAGTCTTATTAAAATCATCGATCAAATATAGTAATCCGTTTGGA
>CALIZK010000084.1:0-14766 GCA_938028635.1 uncultured Atopobium sp. | reverse complement strand
AGCTGAAGAGTTGTTTACCAAGGTAGACGAGACGGGTCATCCTAACGAGGAGCGCGCAGCTCTAGAGCGTGCTCGCAGACAGGGTGGAGCTGCGGCGGTGGACGTTGATCCACTTTCGGGATCTGATCCTTCGGGCTCAAATATCGAGAAGGTCATTACAAAGACGGCAGTCCTATTTGTTTTGGTTTTCCTAGTAATCGTAGTTCTGATGCAGGTCTCTTGTGGTGTTATTCGTCGAGCTAACACAGCAAATCTAACTGAATCAGTTACGGTGCGATCTGTTGCATCTGCATTGCGTGGCGGTGTCGAGTGGGGTAATGGATTTACGCAGTTCCCCGAGGATTTCTCGGTTCAGGAAGCTGACGAGAACACAGGTCGCGTTGAGGTAACAGTTACCGATACAACCTCAAAAGACGTGCTTGAATGCTATGCTGGATCCAGTGTCCAGGCACAGGCATTTGCTATTAACGCGCTGCTCAACCCACGAATCAATACCGTTGTCTATCACGTCAGTGTTCACAGAAATGACCAAGGTGAGCTTCAGAAATCTCAACTCTTCGGATTCCTTAAACCTGGCGGAGATGCAACACCTATCTTTACCTTTACGTTCTCAAAGACACAGTCTTCTGATGGAGTAAATATCACCATGGTCATTACTGGTGCAAACGATACCATTCAAAAAGAGCTACGAGACCAGATTGCCACGTCATTTACGCCGGTCCGCGTGCTTGGCGGTATTGTAGGCGGAGACTCTTCAACAAAGAAGAACACCACTACGAGCACCACTGGAACTACTAACAGCACAGGTACAAGCGACAGTTCTTCAGGCACTAAGTAGTCTACGTACCTGCAAGCAAAAGAGCAAAAGAGCCGCTGAAGTCAGCGGCTCTTTTGCTTGTGCTGCTGGTAACGGCTTATTAGGAGGTTGGCGCGCCTCAAAATGGTGGCGCGACGAATGATTTTGCACGTTAATTTGACTGAAAGTTATGGAATCGATGTTTCCAAGACGATTTTGGCCCCAAAAAGGTAAAAAAGCCGTTTAGTTGGAGGTTTTAATCTTTATGCATGACGATTTTGAGCGATTTTGAGTCAGGAATGTGTTGCTTGATTAACGCCAACTGGGCTTTTAGTAATATCAAATCTTTAAGTAAATTCTTCGATCTCCAACTAAACGGCTTTTTTACCTTTTTCGCCTTATTTTGAAGCTCAATTTTTGTTTGATAAAAAATGAAACGAATAAAGGGCTAGGAAAATGCATTTTCATGCATAACGACAATTGCTTGCGTAAAAATAGGTGCCCACTCTACGCGAGTGAGCACCTACGACAAAGAAAAAATACTTCTCTACAACGCAAAGGTCTGTACGAGCACTTTACTTTTGCGGAAGCGTCTTACTCCTGCAGAAGCTGGGCAATTAGGCCAAGCTTTGTCTCAAACGAAACGCCACGAAGCTCAAAGTTTGGCTGCTCACGAGTAATTTCCATGGACTCGCAGACAAACTCACCAGCAAACTCAACTGCGTCAGCGATTTCTTGACCGCACATAACTGCAGCTAAAAGCGCAGAAGCAAACAGATCGCCAGTTCCGTGCAGCATGTAGGGGAGAAGCTCGGAAACAATCTCACCGCGCTCGGACTCGGTAGCAACAAAGTTGCGAATAAGGCCATCACCGCGAACAATGCCCTTAAGAACAACGCACTTGGCGCCCATCGCAAGCAGTGCATCAAGCAGCTCATCTACCTGCTCATCAGTCAAATCCTGACCAGCGTATGGAATACCCGTCAGAATTGAAGCCTCAGTAAGATTTGGTGTCAAAATATCTGCGCCGTTTACCAGGGACTTCATTGCGTCACAAAGCTCTTGCGTATAGGTTGGATACATCTTGCCGCCATCGCCCATAACTGGGTCAACAACGCGGAGTGCCTTTGGATGCTCCTGGTACAAGCGCTGAATGCTTGCAACCTGCTCTGCTGCACCAAGGAAGCCAGAATAAATGACGTCCAGGTCAATACCCTCTTCCTGCCATGCATTCAGGTAATCCTCGAGCATGTTGGTGGTGTCGTGCATGTAGAACGTAGGGAACTTGGTGTGTGCCGAGAAAAGCGACGTAGGTACTGGACAAACGTCACATCCCGCTGCTGACAGAACCGGAATAGCTACGCCAAGCGAGCATTTTCCGTATCCGCAGAGGTCATGCACTGCGGCAATGCGAGGGATGTACGAGCTTTCTCGCTGGTACAGAACAGAGTTGGTTTCATTCATTACAGTTTCCTTTCACGTGGACTGATGGACCAACGTTCTAGAAAATCATACTCTATACTGTGAGATGGATATTTGACGTATCCGCCTATTTTATGAGACGTAACAAAGGAGCAGAGATGGCAGATCAGCCTGTTGTCGGCATTATCATGGGATCAAAGAGCGACCTTGCAACTATGGAGGGATGTACCGCTGAACTTGAGCGCCTTGGCGTTCCATATGAGCTGGTCATTGCATCCGCACACCGCACTCCAGACAAGGTCCATCAGTGGGCCGAGACCGCTGCTGACCGCGGCCTCAAGGTAATCATCGCGGCCGCAGGAAAGGCTGCTCACCTGGGTGGAGTTGTTGCTGCATTCACCCCACTGCCTGTCGTCGGCGTTCCAATGAAGACCTCTGACCTCGGCGGCATGGACTCCCTGCTTTCCATGGTCCAGATGCCATCCGGCGTGCCCGTTGCTTGCGTTGCCATCAACGGCGCCAAAAACGCAGCTATTTACGCTACCCAGATTCTTGGCGCTTCTCTTCCAGAGTATCGCGAGAAGATCGTCCAGCTTAAAGCTGAAATGGCTGACGCATAAGCTAGCTCGTACCCGCATGCACGTAGTCCGCAAATAGAACTCGCATGCATGCGTACCTGCATCCGCAATCGCACACGAGACCCGCGCTTCAGGAGATCTGAGGCGCGGGTTTTGCGTATCGCAAAATGTGATTATGCGATGACTTCATAAGATGCACAGAGATTTTTGTTTCGTGCATAGCTAAACTTTTAAGGGGTATGACAAAGGTATGACAAAGAGTACCTTCAGAAGGGGAGTGCATGGAATCAAAAAACGGCAAGCATTTTGCTTCATTCGCCGCTGACGATCAGACGGCTGGA
The DNA here is from genome assembly GCA_938028635.1 of uncultured Atopobium sp. Taxonomy (GTDB): domain Bacteria; phylum Actinomycetota; class Coriobacteriia; order Coriobacteriales; family Atopobiaceae; genus Lancefieldella. The sequence goes on along the minus strand of CALIZK010000084.1, from coordinate 11,629 downwards.
AATACTCACACCTCAAAAACATCTGTCGAGATGGTTTCTATGAAAAATTCTGTGTCCTCAAAAAAAGAGGGCAACAAAAAAACCTCTCCTAAAAAGTCTGGCGAGAAACCCACTAAGAAGAAAGGTTTTGCTTATATTCTTTCCACGCTCTTGCTGGTAGTTGGCATTGGCCTCTTGGTTGTTGCCGGCGTTATGTTTGGTAAGACCCAGCTTGAATACCACGAGCAAGACGTCATCAACGAAGAACTCGCTACATACGCAACAGTTTCCGAGAAAAAAGACGAGGCCCCAGTTATTGACTGGGCCGGACTTCAGGCAGTAAACAACCAGGTTGTCGGCTGGATTCAGATTCCAGATACGCAGGTCAACTACCCTGTATATCAGACTACAGATAACGATCACTACCTGCATACAAACGCAAAGGGTGAGTGGTCAATCGGTGGCCAGATTTTCATGGACTACCAGAACAATCCAAATGGCCTTACTGACCAGCAGACTATTCTCTATGGCCACCATATGAGAAACGGCTCCATGTTCCAGTACATTGGAGCAATGAATGACCAATCTACCTTCGATAAGGTTGAGACTATCTGGTACGTCACACCTACTCAGACATATGAGCTTGAGCCAGTATTTACCTATCACACCGACGAAGACGACGAGGAAGTCAGGCAGTTTAACTTTGGCTCTGTTGATGAGTTCAGGTCTTACTTGAAGGATAGGCTTTCTAGGGCAGTAAGCTCGCGTTCTGATGCTGCCGAGGTTATTTCTCGCGCTGATCACGTTCTTACACTCTTTACCTGCAATTACACTGACCAGTATGGTCGTACCATGCTCATTTGTGTTCCAAAGACTGAAGCACAGCCAAAGGCTCAGTAGTCGGCATGCTGGCGGTTCAGAGGGAATATTGGATACAGCAAGAAGCCTCCAGTCAGGGCAGTAAAATGTCACTTTCTTAAAAAATTGTTACACGCTCCGAACATATTTGTTCGGAGCGCTTTTTCTTGCAAATTTCCAGGTACACTGTATGTATTGTTGCCAGACGTGAGAGGCGTTTGATCAAGGGTGGCTCAAGCTGAGGCATCCGGAGGGGATCCAATGGAACTTCACGAGGAATGTGGCGTCTTTGGAGTATGGGCGCCTGACCGTGACGTTGCTCGACTCACTTATTTTGCGCTGCACGCGCTGCAGCATCGCGGGCAAGATTCCGCAGGTATAGCTGTCGGCGACGGCCATACCGTACTTATCAGAAAAGATACGGGCCTCGTAACCGAAGTTTTTAACAACGACGACCTCAACGCAATGCCAGGTAAAGTGGCTATCGGTCACTGCCGCTACGGTACCGCAGGCGCCAAGGGCTGGGAGTCGGCCCAGCCACACATGTCGTCCATCGATGAGACCCTCATTGCCCTGGCGCATAACGGCACCCTCGTTAACTTTGACTCCTTGCGAGAAGAACTGTCTTCTCGCCAGATTTCCTTTAGATCGCACACGGATTCTGAGGTAGCAGCCCAGCTTATCGGCTACTTTACTCGCCGTACACACCGTCTGCGCACCGGTATTGCTGCAACTATGAACCTCATCGAGGGCGGTTACGCCATGGTGCTCATCCGCGAGAACGCCCTCTATGCGTTTAGGGATCCAAACGGTATTCGCCCGCTGGTACTCGGCCATATTGGCGAGGAAGGCGAGAATAACTGGGTGGTTGCATCTGAGACGTGTGCGCTGGATATCGTGGGCGCCACGTATGTGCGTGAGGTTGCTCCTGGCGAGATTATCCGCATCTCAGACAATGGCCTGTCTTCTGAGATGGGACTTGCTCCTCGTCAGCAGGCAGACTGCATTTTTGAGCAGGTGTATTTCTCGCGTCCTGACTCTATTATCAGTGGTCGCTCGGTATATTCCGTTCGTCATCAGATGGGCCGTCAGCTGGCAAAAGAGACGCCAGCAGACGTTGATCTGGTAATCGGTGTACCTGATTCCGGCGTTCCTGCAGCTGAGGGTTTTGCACAAGAGCTGGACGTGACTTTTGGCACTGGCTTGATCAAAAACCGCTACGTTGCCAGGACGTTCATTCAGCCTACGCAACAGCTTCGTGAGCTGGGCGTTCGACTTAAGCTCAACGCGCTTTCAGACGTTGTCGCAGATAAACGCATTGTGATGGTGGACGATTCTGTTGTTCGCGGTACCACGTCAAAGCAGATTGTTCAGCTGCTCAGAGACGCGGGAGCTACAGAAGTACACGTCAGAAGCGCATCTCCTAAGGTAGCGTGGCCCTGCTTCTATGGCATTGATACCGCTGACCAGCACCAGCTTGTGGCAGCAAAAATGAGTACAGAAGAAATTTGCGAGTATATCGGCGCGGATTCTTTGGGCTTCTTGAGCCTCGAGGGCCTGCTGGCGTGCGTACCCTCAAGAGGCTATTGCGAGTCCTGTTTTAGCGGCAAATATCCCGTGGCAATTCCCGAGGACTTCCACCAGAGGTTTTTGCCAGAAAACACCCCAGATAATCTAAACCCATCTTTTGCACTAAAGTTTGACCAGGTAGAACAGCAGTTAATTGACGAGGGTCTTATGCCCTCAGAGCAGTAAGAGGAGAAACAATGACCACTTCCGCTGATCCAGCCAAGCAGATTACCTACGCCGACGCAGGCGTTGACGTTGATGAGGGCGCTCGCGCGGTTGACGCCATCAAAGCTGCTGTTGCTACAACTACTCGCCCCGAGGTCATCGGCGGCCTGGGCGGCTTTGGCTCCTGCTTCTCGGCCGCAGCTCTGAAGGACATGGAGGAGCCCGTGCTGGTCAGCGGCACTGACGGCGTTGGAACCAAGCTTGCCATTGCGCAGCTGCTCAACCGCCACAACACGGTGGGCGAGGACCTGGTTGCAATGTGCGTTGATGACATTGTCCCCATGGGTGCTGAGCCTCTGTTCTTCCTGGATTACGTTGCTGTGGGTAAGCTTAAAGCCGAGGCAGTCGCCGAAGTTGTTGGCGGCATTGCAGAAGGCTGCCGCAAGAGCGGATGTGCGCTGGTGGGCGGCGAGATGGCCGAGCATCCAGGTGTTATGAATCCTGACGACTACGATCTTGCTGGCTTTGTCGTAGGCGTTGTCGACAAACCAAAGATCTTAGGTCCCGAGAAGGTCAGTGAAGGTGACGTCATTCTGGGACTTCCTTCTTCTGGCATTCACTCCAACGGATATTCGCTGGTACGTAAGGTAGCCATTGAGGGTAAGACTGTCGAGGAGCTTAACCAGCCACTAGAGGAGCTCGGTGGAGAGTCACTCGCAGACGCTGTTTTGCGTCCAACTACTATTTATGCAGGTGGACTTCTTGTCGCACTCCGCGCAGGAGCTCCTATCAAGGCCATGGCACACATCACCGGTGGTGGAATCACCGAGAACCTTAACCGTGCGCTGCCAGCACACCTTGACGCAGAGGTTGATCGTGGTGGAGAGGCTGGTCCTGCATGGGATATTCCACCAGTTATCTCATACGTTTCTAACGCTGTAAACCTGTCTCTTGACGAGCAGTATCGCACTTTCAACATGGGTGTTGGTATGGCTCTTATCGTCGACATGGATGACGTTGACGATGTAGCAGAAGCCCTCTCTGACCAGGGCTTTGAGCCATTTGTCATGGGTCAGATTATCCCAGGCACCGGAAAGGTGGTCTACAACGATGCCAATTAAGCTTGGCGTTCTTCTTTCCGGGTCAGGTACCAACCTGCAGGCCATTATTGACGCCATTGATGCTGGCAAGCTAGACGCAACCATTGAACTGGTTGTTTCTTCTCGCCCTGATGCATATGGTCTGAAGAGGGCGGAGGCAGTCGGCCTGCAAACCCTGACGCTCTCAAAAGAGACGTACGAAGATCCATTTGTTGCAGATATGGTTATTGCTACCGAGCTCAAGCGTTATAACGTTGATTACGTTGTTATGGCGGGCTACATGCGCAAAGTCGGTGTTCCTATTCTGAACACCTTCCCTAATCGCGTGCTCAACCTGCACCCAGCGCTGCTGCCAAGCTTCCGTGGCGCGCACGCTATTCAGGATGCGTATGAATACGGGGTCAAGGTGACAGGCGTTACCGTTCATCTGGCAAACGCCGATTACGACCGCGGCCCCATTATTGCCCAGCGACCTGTTGTGGTTGAGGAGGGCTGGACTGTTGACCAGCTTGAAGAGGCAATTCACCAGGTAGAGCATCAGCTGTATCCTGAGGTGTTGCAGCTTTTTGCGCAGGACAAGGTTCACGTTGAGGGCCAAAAGGTTCGCATAGAGGCAGGTAAGTAAATGGCGAGAAGCCCTCTGAATAGTGATGGAACAACCGAGCGTTACTATTCTGCTGCAAGTAAAAGCGCAAATATTGTTTGCGTATAAACAAATGAGGAAGCAAGCCAAATAAGCGGAACAACCAAGTCTCTAATGGTAATAAAACGATCTGATTTAGAGTGTTTTGCTATTTGCGTAAAGATTGCGCATGCAACAGCAATAGCAATAATTCCAACTATATAAGGAACAAGAAATTGCTGCTTAACTACAGTTTTAGTGGTAAGAAGCATTATGTCTACAAAGAAGACCATAGCTATAAAAAGGTAATAAAGTGCGAGCGCTCCACCGCGGAAGAGGTCAAAATTTGTGCGCTTAAAGATTTTGCTCAAGCTTTGCTTTGCAAGAAGGACATATGCCGCTATGAGATACAGGACGACCAGGGGAATATAGACAACTTTAAAGAAACCTATAAGTGCCACATGAACCGTCCCTATCGTTGAGTCTTAGTAAACTGATGGACCTGGCTGGATGCCAGATTATAGCAGCGCTGTAATTGCAGTAACAAGTCCAAAGAGAATACCAGGGGCGTTAGCAATCATAATAGGAACATCGCGCTCTTTCTTGAAAGCGCCGTAAACAAACCAAACAGTGCAGTTAATCATAGCAACCAGAGGCTGGATAAAACTACCCTTGTTTCCAGCAAGATTATTTGTAATCTGTGGGATATAAGAAACATACATCATGACTGAGAGAATACTGCCAAATTGGCCCAGCTTGTTGAAGAAATTCTCGTCAAAAGAAAGTGTGTGCTTTTTTGTCATATAAAATAACCTCCAATGTCTAACAAACAGATTGCTGATACTTACCCAAGTACTAAACAAGATATTCGTTAGTTCGTTGCAGAATAACTTGCATCAATCCATTGACACAGCTCATCAAAGTCAACAGAGCCATCTAAAAGCGCAGAGATCCAATTACCGTACTGATTTGCAACGTATTCAAACAGCTTTTCTCGCATAATCTGGCCTTCCTAGTCCATATCTTATTATGATCAACAGCTTCTCTATGGAGAAGTTGAAATTATCATTATCTCCAGCGTACGCGCCCTAAACAGCTATACTAAATGTGTTTGTATATGTAATAAAAAGTCCAAGTGAAGGGCGTCATATGAGCCGAGTTTCTCGTAGAGAAGATGAGTTCTACAGCATGTTCTCTGAGTTTTCAGCGTTGATTGTTTCAACAGCAAAACTGTTTGTCTCCTATATGGAGTCATTCCCAAGTTCAGAAGATTATGAAGTCCAAATCAAGAACTACGAGACACTCTGCGATGACCAGGTAGGAAAGATTATTTCCACCCTCAACACATCCTTTATCACCCCATTTGACCGCGAGGACATTTCACGTCTTGCCCTGCTTATGGATGAGATTGCAGACGGTATTGAGAGCGTCTCTGCACACCTCAGCATGTATGACATCAAAGAAATGCGTCCAGAGGCAGTTCAGGTGGCACATCTGATTCTGTTTGCATCAGAGGAGCTGCAAAAGGCCTTTGATCGTCTCCCTGATTATCACAAGGATGACTCGGTCATTCGCCATACACGCTCTGCAAATGAGTATGAGGACCAGGGTGATGTTGTTTATCGTAACGCCCTGAGCTCTATTTTCAGAAACGTTGATGATCCGATTGAGGTTCTCAAGTGGAAGAGCCTTTTGGATAGACTTGAGTCTACTCTTGACGCTTGCAAGCACGTTGCAAACGCTGTTCAGAATGTTATCGTGAAAAATGGCTAGCATCCTGCTTATTGCGGTACTTGTTTCCGCTCTGATATTTGAGTTCATTAACGGCTTCCACGACACCGCAAACGCTATTGCTACCACGGTGTATACCAAGGCTTTGCCTCTACGCACAGCAATTATCATGTCAGCTATCATGAACTTTATCGGCGCGCTTATGAGCGAGAAAGTTGCTATGACCATTGCGTCTGGTCTGGTTGATATTCAGCTACAGCTCTACGTTATTTTTGCTGCACTGATGGGCGCCATTATTTGGGACCTCTTTACCTGGTGGTTCTCAATCCCAAGTTCGTCTTCGCACGCGCTCATCGGCAGCCTTATTGGTGCAACCATTGTTTTTACCGGCAGCACAGGTCACATTCTTTGGGCGGGTGTCCTAGAGAAAGTTGTTATTCCTCTGTTTACTTCGCCTCTTATTGGTATGGCCCTGGGCTACTTTATTATGAAGCTGGTATTTGAGATCTTTGCTGATTGGCCACCTAAAAAGGCAAACGGTCTCTTCCACCGTCTTCAGGTGCTCTCAGCTGCCTTTATGGCATACAGCCACGGCAATAATGACGCTCAGAAGACTATGGGAATTATCACGTTGGCCCTGGTTACCGCCGGTCTTCACGACCCTTCTAACGGCATTCCTCTGTGGGTCAAACTACTCTGCGCAACCACCATGGCACTGGGTACCTCCATTGGCGGCGGCCGCATTATGCGTACCGTTGGCGATGGCGTTACCAAGCTCACGCCAGTTATTGGCTTTGTCGCCGAAACAAGTTCTACCGTTGCAATTGAGATCATGACTGCACTTGGAGCACCAGTTTCCACCACGCAGGTCATCACCACATCCATCATGGGCGCAGGATCTGCTCGCCGTCGCAGCTCTGTACGCTGGGGTGTTGCGCGCAAGATTATTGCCGCTTGGTTTGTGACGCTGCCAGCTACTATGGCGCTCGGCGGACTTATTGCATTCCTGACCAGCTTTGTTCTGGCATAACCCATGCTCAATGTTGTACTGGTAGAGCCCGAAATTCCCGCAAATACGGGAAACATTGGTCGCACCTGCGTAGTGAGTGGGACTCATCTGCACCTGGTGGGCCCGTTGGGCTTCTCGCTTGATGACAAAAGCCTCAAACGAGCAGGCATGGCCTACTGGCAAAGCCTTAACGTTTCTGTCTACGATAACTGGGATCAATTTCTGGAGAAGAACGGTCTAGCCCAAGCATCTGATGTACCTGCTGGGGAGGCTGCACACGACGCTGTCTCCACGGTCGACGGCACTCTTACGGCCAGTAGATCTCCGCTGCACTTCCTGACTAAGAAAGCTAAGAAGACCTACACTCAGGCAACGTATCGTGATGGCGATTACCTTATCTTTGGTAAGGAAAGCCTGGGATTATCCGAGGAGCTTCTGGCACAGCATGCTGACGAGTGCGAGAGAATCCCAATGCTGCAAGATTCTGCCAGCCTGGTCAATCGCGAGGACTGGAGCCAAAAGCACGATGCGCTTGATGGCGATGACCAGTATGCTCACCCAGCGTTTTTGCAGCAGGATATCTGCGGAAACTTTATCGATCCTAACGAGTTCTCGGTCAGTGCGCTAAACGTTTCAAATGCTGCCGCCATTGTGCTGTATGAGGCGCTGCGACAGATTGGCTTTCCGGGAATGGATGTCTAAGAATTAGTTTGTTGAGTTTGTTTATGATGTAGAACGAAAAAAGTGTCAAGAATGGCTACAGAGGTGAGATGCGTGTTAATTAAAATCCGACAACACCATTAGATGCTGTCGGATTTCTAAATTAAACTTGCTGCTTAATCACTATAAAGCGGTGAGGAATGTTAATCCGCCTAAAATTACACCAGCAGTATTTGGAATAATGAGAATCCAGTCCTTTTTAGGCTCTTTAGTCCAACCATAAATGACCCAAATGAGACAAGAAACTGCTGCAAATAGTGGCTGAAAAGGTTGAGCCTTTACTCCCTGTAGATTTGCAATAATTTGTGGAATATAAGCGATAAAAACAAATACTCCGATAAAAGCTCCGATAGAGCCTACAAATAGATTGATTTGTTTCTTTGACATAAAACACCTCCTCCTTCGTTATTTTAATTACAAGGATGAGGTAACGAGAAAATCAAACTACCTGTGAAATCAGAATTTAATACTGTTGCTTTAGTTGTGAAGATTGGTTTACAGATTTATGGCTAAAGTAATGAGCCTCATTAGGCTTTTCTGATTGTAGAGTTGTGCCCGCCTGTAGCTACTTCAAGAATACGCAAACAAAAAACCCGAGTGCGAGGCACCCGGGTTTTGTAGTTGCATTAGAGCTTTCTGTTATGCTTCGGTTCTTTTCCTACGGCGCAAAACAAGAGAGGTTCCTAAGGAAGCCACAGAGGTCAGCGCTGTGCTAACAAGAATCACGCTTGAAGCATCGCCAGTCTCGGGCAGAGAGCCTTTACGCTTTGCTGGGGTCTGAGGTGCCGCAGGAGCTTCAGGGTTCTTTGTGTAGTAGAACGTGTATTCAAGCTGGTCAGCAGAAACATATCCGGTGCTGTCACCCTGAAGTGTGTAACCGTCAATCTCACGAGCAGAAACATTCTGCAGGTTGAGCGTCTGGCTGCCAATAATATCGTCGGAATGGATTTGTTCACCGGTCTGTGCGTCAACGTAATGGACGGTATAGCTGTAGCGAGCTTCCTTGCTATACGTAAAGGTCAAGACGTTATTCTCGGCATTCTCATCAAGAATCATAGAGCGAGAAGAAACGTCTACATAGGCGTAGTCTCCGCGATCAGCTGCATCAAGAGCCCATTTGCTGACAAGAGAACCGATTGGCGCAGTTTCGGTTGTAGTTGCAAGAACTTGACCGTCGTCTGTCTGGTGAATGACCGTGTAGGAGACGGAAGAATCATTCTTCTTCCAGAGTGCGTGAAGGGTAATGTCACCTGTAACTGCTGCGGAGAAGCTGTATACAGAGGGGTTACCATTGGTATAGAGAATCCAACCAGCAAAGGTATAGCCCTCTCGTACAGGATCAGCTGGCTTTGTAGCTGCATCTCCGTAGGTAAGCTCTTGCGAGTTGACTGGCGAACCACCCTCAGAGTCAAAGGTAACGGTTGCGGTAAGAGGCACCCATTTGGCATACAACACGGTATTGGTTGCAGGCATAGTGGTGTCGGTAATAGGAGTGCCCACAGTCTCTGAATTGTCGTACCAGCCCTTGAAAACATAACCAGGACGTGGAGAAGTTAAAGAGGTGCCAGGAACATCAATGCTGGCATTAAAGGACTCTCCAAAGAGGTGAGAGTGCGTAGCAACAGTTGTACCAGAGCTTACGTAGGTAACGGTATAGGTATTGCGCTTATAGCGGTGCTCAATCAAGTTGGAATTGTAATCAGTGATGAGGTAGTCGAAGTTGTATGGCTGCCAACTGGTCCAACCAAGTGCATCGTAATTGGTTCCATCAAAATGGCCAATGCTCATGCGGTAGCCGTCATACGAAAAACCAGGATGTCTATTCTCACTCTCAAGGTAGCCATCACCAGCATTTCCAGCAATCTCTGTAATCATGCCAGGTCGAGAAAGCGTGTGATCTCCGCCCATATCGTAGGTACCATCAAGATTTTGATAGTAGTAGAAGCGATAACGTGGACCAAGAGCAGTGGAATTGGTATAGCGACCGTAAATTTCAAGCACATTATCTGCAGTAATTGCGGCTCCTGGGTCAGTTGTTTTTGCTTGAACGGTGGTTGCAGTACCGCCAACACCAGGGATTATGCCATACCAATAGTAGGTTCCAGAAGGGTCGTCTGCACGCATGGCGGCGAGCATGTCGTCGCTGTACTTGTTGCCGGTATTGGGGTTGATGGCGTAAGGATTAAACGAGTCACCATAACGAAGCGTCAGCGTTGCAAGAATGGAGCCATTCCTCTTTGGACGCACGTTGACGGTGATAGTTGCAAGGTTGTAGTAAACGTTAATAGTGGTGGAACCATCTGCTGCAATAGGAGTTGGATCGCTCTCGTGACTGTATGTTTCAAAGCGGAAAACGCCTGTATTTGGCTGAACAGGAGCAGTTGTAGTCAGTGTTCCAACAGTTCCGGAAGCTGCGATGGTTGTAACGTAGTTGTAGTTAGAAGGGTTGTTTGGATCCTGAATAAAATAGGCGTAGTGATACGTTGCTGTTGCTGGAGTCCAAAGTGCCTTTGCAGTAATAGGCTCTTGAGGCATGGTGGTAGGCAAAGAATCTGCAATACCATCGTCATTAAGGTCCCAACCAGCAAAGGTATAACCAGTTCGTGTTGGATTGGGGACGGCAGGAACAGGATCTCCTGGATTTCCAATTACAGGAGACAGCTCACTGCCGGAAGTTGAGAAATAAATTGCGCTGCGAGGATTACGATCATAGTAGATGTACTTAACAGCCTTGCCATCTGCGGTAACCTTAAGCGAAAGGTCTGTAGTTGTGCGCACAAAACCTGGATAGGTGACATCTGTAGCAGTAACAATCGAATCGGGCACACCGTAATTTTCTTCGGAGGACGCCTCAACATAATTACCAGTGGTCATTTCTTTCATGCGTTTAACGGTGTAGGTAACATAGCCAGGCATGTAATAGACGGTCTGCTTAATGTAGTGATCTGAGCCAGAGGCAACGCCAGTAACGGTTGCTTGAGCGGGATCTTCCAAGTCATAGCCAGTAATTGTTGGAGCTGTAACAGACCAAGATTCTCCCTCATTTACAACTTGTTTAGAGGGGGCATGAATCTCTTCATTGTTTAGTACATTAACGTATGAGACAACAACAGAGTATTTACCTGCATCTTCAATAGATTCTGCAATAGCAGATGCAGGAAGACTGCTTAAAGCAAGAGCGAGAGCAAATAAAATGCTCAAAACTTTTTTAGCGCGCATTAGTTCTCCTCAAACAGCAAAAAAGATAGCTAAATTATAAAAAATAATGAGAAGAACTTGCTGTTCAAGACGCAAGTCGACCGTATGTACACAATCCACTTCTCCTTAAGGTGCAGGAGAAGTGGACGAGAAAAATCAATCGATCTAGGTGGACAGAATGCAATACGCTTGTGAGACTCAGCGTAGTATGAAATTTACAGATCTGTACCTGCGGGTTCAGCGGGTTTCTCGGCAGATTTCTTTTCAAAGAGCTTGCCAGATTTCCTGAGATGATAGGCAAGAATCAGGATGCTTGCCAGCATAACAAGCGTGCAAATGATGGAACCTTCTGCGCCAAAGCTACCGTCGGTAAGCCAATCCTGGCCACTGCCAGGAGAAAAATAGAAATCTGGTGGCATTTTTCATGTCACCAGATTTCTAATGTAAAGTTGCTGTTTAGCTGTTATAAAGCAGTAAGGAACGTCAAACCGCCCAAAATTACACCAGCAGTATTTGGGATAATAAGAATCCAGTCCTTTTTGGGCTCTTTAGTCCAACCATAGATGACCCAAATGAGACAAGAAACTGCTGCAAATAGCGGCTGAAAAGGTTGAGCCTTTACGCCCTGTAGATTTGCAATAATTTGTGGAATATAAGCGATAAAAACAAATACTCCGA
>CALIZK010000083.1:0-12090 GCA_938028635.1 uncultured Atopobium sp. | reverse complement strand
ATTCCCGCAAAAGAGCGAGAGTTGCGTGCTTGGAAGGCGTTGCGTTCTGTTGGCCTGCCCGAGGAGTACTACGAGCACAAATCAAACGAGCTTTCCGGTGGTCAGGTGCAGCGCGTAGCCATTGCTCGTGCGCTGGTAAACGACCCGGCGGTCATTTTTGCCGATGAGCCAACAGGCAATCTGGACTCTGCAACAAGTGAGATGGTACTCAACACGTTCAAGTCCATGCAGGAGCGCGGCAAAACAATCGTGCTGATTACACATGACCCCGAGACTGCCTTTTGGGCTGATCGCGTGGTACACATTCGTGACGGCCGTCTGCTCACAGACGAGCAGGAAAAGGAGTTTGTGAAGCAACACGCTGCACAGTCCACGACGGGTGTGCAGCCCGCGACGGGCGCACGACCTGTGACGGGCGCACATGCTGCGACGGGCGCACGACCCGCGACAGGAGGTGCTGCGCTATGAGGCTGATGGATCTGCTGCGAGAAACCCTGTCTGCGCTCAACGCTAACCGCGGCCGCAGCTTGTTGACGGTGCTGGGCATTGTTATTGGCATCAGCGCAGTTATTGCGATGACGGCACTTATCGACGGAATCAAGTATTCGCTGGTCAGCTCGCTAGGTCTCAATCAGTCGCGCATGGTTATGATCTACGCGTGGCCAGACCGCGAGGTCACGCAGCAGGACCTGGAGATGCTGCAGCTCAGCGTACCTGGTTACGAGCTTGTGACCGGCATTGACTCCACCATGGCCCGAGTCAACTCGGCCGAAAAGCAGTTTGACGCGCGAATCATCGGCTGCACGCCCGACTATTTTACCGTCATGGGCCTCAAAGCATCGACGGGCTCACTTTTCACAAAGTCCGATGTAGATGACACATCTAGAAACGTTCTTCTCGACAAATTGTCTGCCGAGAAACTCTTTGGAAGCGCAGATGCGTCCATTGGGCAGGTCGTTCGCATCAACAACGACAGCTACACCATTGTTGGCGTGGTTGACAGTGGGGCAAACGGCGGCGGGCAAGGCGATACGCTGCTGGCCTACATGCCGTACTCCACGTATTCCGCGCGTTTGACGGGTACTAAAACTATCAGCCAAGTTTTTGGTTACGCTCGCGAAAACGTGGACATGAAGGCGCTCGCGGACGAAACAAAGTCCTGGTTGCTAGACTGGTTTAACATTCCTTCCGCGCAGGCCGAAGACCGCGTAACGGTTATGACGCTTTCGTCCATCATTGAGCAGATGAACGCCACGCTGATGTCGTTCCAGGTCCTGGTCACCGCCACGGCGAGCATTTCGCTTCTGGTTGGCGGCATTGGCATCATGAACATGATGCTCACTAACGTGACGGAGCGTATTAGGGAGATTGGCCTGCGTAAAGCCCTGGGCGCTCGCGCGTCCGACATCACCAAGCAGTTCTTATGCGAGTCCATTCTGATTTGCATCATGGGTGGTGTGATTGGTATTGCCCTGGGTTACGCCGGAGCGTGGGGCCTGGCTGGCTCGTTTAGCAGCATGATCACGCTTGATACGGGCATCACGCCTATCATCACGCCGAACATCGTGATGATTACCTCGGGAATCTGCATTGGCATCGGACTTATCTTTGGCTACTGGCCTGCTCGACGAGCCTCAAAGCTCAATCCTGTGGAATCGCTCCGCTACCAGTAAACGGGGTGCGCGCGTAAACGGCTTGCATCCGTAAAAAACCTGCTAGCGAAAATAGCCTGCTACTGAAAGGGTTTCTCGCCTGGCGAGAAACCCTTTGAAGCGTGGTGGATTGTGTGGCTACAGCAGATCATCCGGTGGGAGCAGCTCGATGTCCCATGAGGTGCTGACGTAGCAACTGATGTCTATGTCTGATGAATCAAATGTAGGAACTTGGTTTCCACAATCAGAATCATAAAAAGCCATATGATCGCGGGCTTTATATGCTAGTTCTCTTCTGTTAAAGTCGTAGTTTGCATGCTTAAGCCCAACCACCTTTGCTCCGGCAGCCTTAGCAAGAAGATTTGCTTTTTGATGACAGGCAATAATAGCATCTGCAGATAGGTTGTCTTTAATGGTGTCGTTATTTGCTATCGAGAACTCAACTGAAAAGGTCACTTCATCACCACATGAACTGAGTGCTTTCCAGATTTTCTCGACAAGATCTTCTTCACGATGTTCTTCAACAGATAGTTCTGCGCGGAAATCATATCCCAGAAATTTTTTCTCGGCGACATAATAGTCACCCTCATCATCTTTCTTGTACCAGTTTACTTCGTGTCCAGAAACTGAATAGTTATTGTTTTTTAGAATTGAGGCAGGTAACCCGTTTTTCTCTAGCGCATCTTTTATTGTTTGAAGCAGCGTATTATATTTGGCTGTGCAGTTTTCACGGATCTTGGAAGTTCCTCGAATTGTGATATCAACGTTAATGGTGTCAGGCGGAACTTGCGTGCTCAATTTTGTAGATACGTCAATTGTTCGTTCCATGATGCGTTCCTTTCAGAGATGTTAGAGAAAAAATCAGCTGTTTGAACAGGTAATTTATTTCTCATCGTTAAATAATCATAGGCTTAAAAAGAGTTTTGAGTGTCCAGTGTAATGGACACTCATATAGTGGATAGTAACTGATATTAACCAGGTGAAATAGCTTATTATTAGTGCAAGGGAAGCGTGGGTAGACAACTACCGCGCGGGAGAGGGACACATGATTTTGTATTTTTCTGCAACAGGCAACTGCAAATATGTTGCCGAGCGAATTGCTGCGGAGTTTGATGACACTGCAGTCTCGATTGAGGTTTCAAATGGCCAGGTAAATCTCTCAGAAAATGAGATGCTTGGCATCGTGACGCCAGTTTATAACTGGGAACTTCCCATTACAACTCGGGAGTTTTTGAAGAATCTCCAGGTCATAAGTGCCTCTGCGCCGTACTCGTTCATTGTAACAACGTACGGAATAATGGCTGGTTGCACGTTTGTTGACGCAAAAAAGATTCTTGCTAGCAAAGGACTAGAGCTCAACGCCGGTTTTAGCGTCAAAATGCCTGATACTTGGACTCCAATTTTTGATTTGAGCGACAAGGCAAAGGTCCAGCAAATTAACAACAAAGCCGAGAGTTATATTGACGCTGTACTAAGCGGAATCAAAGAGCGATCTGTTGGTAATCACATGCAGGGCGTTGTCCCGTACGCAGTGAGACTTTTTATGGATCCCATATACAACAATGAAAGGAAGACGCAGCACTTCTCGGTTTCAGAAAAGTGCATCGGATGTAGTCTTTGCGCACAAAAGTGCCCAGTTCAAGCCATTCAGATGAAGGATAAGAGACCTGTGTGGATTAAAGATCAGTGCGCCGCATGTCTTCGTTGCCTACATCATTGTCCTACCTTTGCCATTCAGTATGGTAAGGGGGCAACGAACAGACATGGTCAGTATAAAAATCCGCACGTCAAAGTGTAAATATTGGTGTAAACTTTATGGCATAGTTCACTTAGGCTAACAAAGTGCTAACCGAATGGAGCTTAACAAATGCCTGCTCAGAACGAGAAGAACGATCACCTTCCGGTGCTTGGCGTCGGCCCTGCTTATGTGATTGTCATCACGGTGCTGACGGTCGCGTGCATTACGCTTTCTAAGCTGGGAATTCTTCCGTATCTTCGTATCCGAGCGACAGTCGGCGTGATGCACACCGTGGGCACGGCTTTTCTGATTGTGGGCATCTGGCTGTGGGTTTCCGCCGCTATCAAAGAAAAACTTCGCGAGAAAATCATCGCAAATCAGCTGGTTACTACTGGTGTTTATGCGCTGGTCAGAAACCCAATTTACTCCGCATTTGCGTTTGTTATGTCGGGCGCCGCTTTGCTTTCAAGCAACCTTTATCTACTGCCGCTGCCGCTTGTGTTTTGGGCGCTTTTAACTGTGATGATGCAAGCCACGGAGGAGAAGTGGCTTCTCGAGCAATTTGGCGATGAGTACAAAGAGTACTGCAAGCGAGTTAATCGCTGCATTCCGTGGTTTCCTAAGCGCTAACGTTTAACGTGAATATAAACGTGACCATTTGTTTTTATCCGAGCCCCAGTCCCATAGTTGAGCTGGGGCTTGTTTGATTTTCTCGCTATATAAATACTTTTACGAAGCGGCTATGATATACATACGTCCGCTAGGCATGCTTGTGTCGTGCCTGCTCTATATACGTCATGCTAGTTTGTTAGTGCTTGTACCTGCTGCTTCATGAGAAACGAGATATGCGATGCTGGATATTCGTCGTGTTTTGGCAAGTGCGCCCAAAAAGCATACGGAGGAGACGCTTAATTCTCTGACGACTGTTTGGGGAGAGGCGCTTGATACATCGAACGTGTTGCCTGAGCATCCGCGTCCTCGTATGCAGCGCGACAATTACGTGATGCTGAACGGCGTGTGGGAGTATGCGATTGCGCCGGTAGATGGCGAGGTGGACGCAGAAACCCTCGCGCTACAGGAGATTCCTTCCCGTTGGGATGGGCAGATTGTGGTGCCATTCTCGCCAGAAGCTCCGCTTTCTGGGGTTGGTCGAACGGTGCGTCCGTATGAGCTTTTATGGTACAGGCGCAAAATTGACTTGCCAGAACTGGTCGATGACCAGCGACTTATTCTGCATTTTGATGCTGTCGACTGGATGTGCGCGTGTTTTGTAAACGGCAAGCTCGCCGGCACGCATACCGGCGGCTACCTGCCGTTTTCGTTTGACATCACGGATCTGCTTGGGTTGGTCGAGGCCGAAGGCGTGGCTGAGAGTGCGGCTGAGGTGGCGACTGCGGCGAAGGTGGCGGACGCGGCGAAGAGTGGGACCACCGCTGAGCTTGTGCTTTGCGTTTGGGATCCAAGTGACGCCGGCTCTCAACTGCGAGGTAAACAGCGACTTTCTCGTGGCGACATTTGGTACACCGCTCAGAGTGGCATTTGGCAGAGCGTTTGGTATGAAGTTGTTTCTGCAGCTCATCTTGAGTCGCTAACGTTGAAGGGCGACATGTACGGCGTGCTTGAAGTTAAGACGAACGTACAGGTAAGCGGGCAGGCAAGCTTGCAGTCGGAGGCACTGGAGCTGGAGTTGGCGCTCAAGGATGAGCTTGGGCAAGACGTTCTTCTCGCCAGGCTTCCGGTGAGCGAAGCAGGAGAAATTTGCGAGGAACTACAGGTAGACAAACCGCAGTTGTGGTCTCCGGAGAGACCGTACCTCTATTTCGTGGAGGCAACACTTTGGCGGGATGGTGTAGCGGTCGATTTTGTTCGGAGCTATTGCGCGTTTCGTACTGTTGAGGTGAAGCCTGATGAGGTTGGCGTGCCAAGGGTTCACTTGAACAGGGCGCCATATTTTGTGCGTGGCGTGCTGGATCAGGGCTATTGGTCTGACGGATTACTGACGGCGCCGTCCGACGATGCGCTGGTATATGACGTAGAGGCCATGAAGTCGGCTGGTTTCAATACACTGCGAAAGCATATCAAGATTGAAAGCGAACGCTGGTACTACCACTGCGATCGTATTGGCATGCTTGTTTGGCAGGATTGCGTTTCGGGAGGTAGCGCGTATAGTCCCTGGCACACGAGTCAAAAGCCGACGCTGTTTAGCTTTACCTGGGGTCGATTCGACGACACAACTCCAGAACATCATCAGGCTTTATCCGCAGGTAACGAGGCATATCGCAAAGAGTGGACAGAAACCTGTCAAGGAATGGTCAAACTCCTGGACGGGCATCCATCGATTGGATTTTGGACGCTCTTTAATGAGGGCTGGGGACAG
Source organism: uncultured Atopobium sp. (assembly GCA_938028635.1). GTDB lineage: Bacteria > Actinomycetota > Coriobacteriia > Coriobacteriales > Atopobiaceae > Lancefieldella. The sequence continues at coordinate 6,323 of CALIZK010000083.1, read as the reverse complement.
TTTGATACTTGCGCAGCTACTGAGGCTGTTCGCGCCTTGGATGCAACACGTCCAATCGATGCGACAAGCGGTTGGTATGACCAGGGCTGTGGTGATTTTCTGAGCATTCACAATTACTTCCGTCCACTTCGCGCAGGTTGGAGCGGGAAACAACGGGGGAATCGAGCGGCAATAATCTCTGAGTTTGGTGGTCTTGCGCAGATGACACCAGGTCATACGTCACTTGACCACTCATATGGGTACGGAGATTTTGCCACGGTTGAGGATTGGCGAGTGGCTGTCAAAAAGTTGCTTACAGAGGCGGAATCGCTGCAGGTTGAAGGCCTTGCGGGATACATTTACACCCAGGTATCTGACGTTGAGGAAGAGGTAAACGGCCTGCTCACTTACGATCGAAAGATCAACAAGTTTGAAGGGTAGCAGCTGCCGGGTGTTGTTGGACAACGTTAGATGGCTTCGGTAGTGCTTGAAGGTATCCGGTAAGCCAAGCGATGTATTGTGAACTGAAGGATGCCCAGTTGATTGAGGCGTGTCCAGTAATGCCGAGTGTTGATTTTCGCCAAAGTGGTAAAAAATGCGTTTAGTTGGAGTTTCATTTTTCTGCATATCGTGTTTTCGCAGATAAAAAATTGCAACGGTGGTAAAAAATCGTCTTAGTTGGAGCTGAAATTTGATTTTTAAAGTTTTGATCTCCAACTAAACGGGTTTTTTACCTTTTTAGCCCCTTAAATTTTGCTCCGAAAATTGGATGATACGTAAAATTGAATATTTGAGTATAGATATTCATAGAATTGAATACATCTCTAGCGGGAAAAGGAATTTTGTAACTTAACACAAAAAACTCGCCTTCCAGAGGTCTATTTCTGGAAGGCGAGGGAAGTGTATCACTTCAGTTGTGCATCATTACGCTTGGTCGCACGCAGACGCAGGTAGCTGTATCGCAGTTATGCATCACAGTCGCGCGTTGCGGTCGCGCGTAGCTGCACGTTAGGCGCTTGCACCCGAGGTAGCATCTACGCCTGCACTTGGTGCGGGAGCACCAGCAGCAGGGGCGGGAGCACCAGCTGGCGGAACAACTGCGCCGTTAGTACTTACAAGACGCTGGCCAGTAGTTTGAAGGTACCAATCCAACCATGGCTTGAAGTTGAAGACAATCTCGTTGATGCCTGCATACGAGCCATCGGGATAGTACATTGCCTGGTAGTTGTGGGTGTTGATGATGTCGGCTGGTGTACCTGGGACAATGGTGCGTACATACTCTTTGTCGCCGTTACGAAGCACGCCGATGACAAACTCAACATTCTTCATACGACCCTCGGGAAGAGAGTTGTGAACTGTGGAAAGACGGTCACCCGACTGCTCAGGAACGCGTTTTGCCAGCATAGTGTCTGGGTTGTCATGAGCGTTGTTGTAGTAAAGGAACTGGTTGTTGTCGTCCGCGTAAGTTAGCTCAAATGGCATTGCCTTCAGGAACATGTCAATCTGGTTGACCGTCAAAATGCCGTGATCAAGCTTAACGTATGTGTCGCCCGAGACCGCGCCCACAAGCTCGGCGGCCTTCTCGACCCAATCAGGATCGTCGGGATCAATGCCCTGGATAGTGGTGGAAATTGAGTTGGTTACGTCCAGATCCTCTGGCGCGATTGGCTTTGGCTTCTTCAACTTGGAGACCACCTCTACGTATTTGACAAAGTTATCCAGGCAAAGGCCCAGGAAGCCGACGGTGCGCTCGTCGATAATGTTGCCGTCCTCGTCAAAAGCCTGCTTGGCCTTTCCAAGAAGGAACTCGTTACCAGGCAAAACGTACGCGTTTACACCTGGAGCGTCCAAAATCTTACGCAGATGTACCTGCGCGCGAGAAGTTCCTTGGTCGTAGTAAGAAGCGCCGACAATCATGACAGGCTTGTTCTCAAATGGATGCACGTCATAGGACAGCCACTCGATGACACTCTTCAGCGCAGGTGAGATGGTGTGGTTGTGCTCGGGCGTAGAAATAATGACGCCGTCAGCGCGGGTAATCTTGTTGTACAGCAGGCGGAGCTGGAAGTTCTCGTCCCACTTGAGGTCCTGATTGAACAGAGGAATGTTATCAATCTCAAGGATCTCAAGCTCAAACTGCTTGGCAAAGTGCTTTTTGATGAAGTGCAGAAGCTTTCGGTTATAGGAAATCTCCGCATTTGAACCGACGATTCCGACAAATTTCATAGTAGTAGTTCCTTCCAGGCCTACAGGTTTTCCCAGTCAAAGTTCTCGGCCTCTTTGCGGAGAAGTTCGCGCGATGCGGCCATTTTTTCGTTGAGTTTCACAAACAGACGGAAATCGTCAAAGAGTAGGTCAAGCTTCTTGACGGTAGCTTTGTCCTTCAAGCTGCCCTTCTCGTCAAATGCCTGCTGGGCTCGGCCAAGCAGGAACTCGGAACCTGGCATGATTGCGGCCTTGAGCTCTGGAGCGTCCAGAATTTGGCGGAGCTGAAGCTGTGCGCGAGAAGATCCGAGCGTGCCCAGGGATGCGCCAACAATCATGACTGGCTTGTTGACCATAGGGAATATGCCGTAGGACAGCCAAGCAAGCGCGTTTTGCAGGACCGCTGGAATGGAGTGGTCGTACTCTGGTGTTGCGATGATGACGCCGTCGGCGGCCTCAATTTTCTTTGCAAGCTCTGAGACAACCTCGGGAACCTTCATCTTTTGAGGCTTGTTGAACAGGGGAATGTTGTCAATCTCCACCAGTTCAATAGTGGCCTTTTCGGCAAAATGCTTCTGCATAAACTGCAGGAGTCTTCGGTTATTTGACTCTTTTGAATTGGTGCCAATAAGGCCAACAAAGTTAAGCATCAAACTTCCTTTCTGAATTACGCAAGGAACTCAGGCGAGATTCCCGACGAATAATATACGCGATTATCAGTGGTTACTATGAGCACCTCGATGCCTTTTTCTTGTTCCACTCGGGCAAGAAGCTGACGGGGTTTCTCGCCATAAAGGCGCGTGGTCCAAATTTCTCCATCAAGCGAGTTGTCCGAGATAATCGTGATGCTTGCAAGTTGCGTGTCAACTGGATAGCCTGTCTTGCGGTCAAGAATGTGGTGATAGGTGTGCTCGTTTACCTGCAGTTTCCTTTCGTAGGTACCGGAGGTCACCACGGACTGGTTGCAAATAGGCAGCACAGCAAGGTTGGTGCCTCGCGGTTGTCGCGGATTCTGGATGCCAATCTGCCACGGCCTGTTCGCGAGCACATTGTTTCCAATTGTCTTAATGTTACCGCCAAGGTTGATAAGGGCGGACATAACGTGCTGACTTTTCAGATAATCTGCAATTTTGTCGGCGATGTAGCCTTTTGCCAGGCATCCCAGGTCCAGCTTCATGCCCTCTTTGGCGAGAAACACGGTGCAGCTCAGAGGATCTAATTCAATGATTTGTGGATCAGTAAGCGACAGCGCGTGCGTGACCTCAGTGTTATTTGGAATGCGCGCGTCAGCAAAGCCGATTCGCCAGGTTTGTACCAAGGGGCCAAGTGCAATGTTTAAATGACTTGCAGGTATAAGGCTTTGTTCTTTGCCAATCTGAATGAGCTCAAACAACTCGGGATCAACGAGAACAGGATGTTTGCCTGCTGCATGATTGACCTGCATAAGCTCGGAATTGGCGTCATTTGCGCTAAACCGCTGGTTATAGATGTTAAGGAGTTCAAAGACATCGTCAAGTAGCTGTTCTGCAGTGCGCTCTTCCTGCGCATCATTGGAGGGTGGCAATAAAGAAATGGTGATAGTCGCGCCCATCAGGTGAGTTGATCTGGAAATGTAGGCTCGTTCTGGCACGACTCTCCTATAGTGTCTAACAGCAGTTTGTTTAATTGTATCTGCAGATTGCTTAGCAGTAACTCTATTTTACGTTTGTTTATTGCGCTCATTTGTTGTATCCACAACATTTTGGCGAGAAACCCTACAGTTTTGGCAGTTCGCTGAAGACTGCTCCCAGCTCCAAAAGTGAAGACCGCTCCCAGCCCCAAAAGTGAAGAAAACTGTGGAATTAATTTGATTATTTATTCATAGGGATGTCTGTTTATTGTTGATATGTACTCATTCCAGTATCATTTTTTGCAGAAAGTACTGACCGAAGAATTATTCTTGGCTGACGCGTATACGCCAGCCAGTTTTTTTGAAGGAGCATAAAAGAAATGGAAAAAAGAATGGCTTGGTGTGCACGTTTTTCTCGCCAGAAGTAATGAAGTTAAATCTACGCACTTTGTAGCATTAATTGAGCGCAATTTAGTGAGTTTTCGAAGTCTTTGTCCAAGATTGAAATAAAAAAATTTATTTGAACATGATATTTCTTTAAATATTTTGTCAAAAACCATTAGTATGTTTAGTGGAGCTTTGTATAGCTCCAGGGGTACGTTCGATAGGAAAGATGGGGTTGATATGAGCAACTTTAAGAAGTCGTTTGCAACTATGTTTGCAGCAATAATGATGCTCACCGGTATCATTATTTTAGGTACAAGCACTGTTGCAAAGGCAGTGACCTATCCGTTAACACAAAACATTGATTTTGGCGCTGACGGAGAACTTACTGTTAATCTCAAGCCCACTTCACCCACAACCGTTAAGGACAATGCAAATATCTCCACAGGTATCGAGATTGACGCAACCGGCCTCCATAAGCCAATCGACGGTCTTTACCTGGAGATTGAGGTAAACACCAAGCAGTCCTCTGCTGATGTCAACAATACCAACAACATTACTCCTAACACCTACCTTGATAACTTTGCTACTCCAGCAGCAGCTACACAGCCTATTATCAAGCGCGAGGAGACCATTGTTACCCCTGATGGCAAGACCATTAAGCGCCTGTACCTCAATACTATCGATACCACCGTTAAGTTGGAGCTCCCTTACGTTATGAGCTTCAGAGATTTGGTTACCCCAGCAGATTTCCAGCTCAAGCCAGTAGTTCGCGTGTACAATGCGGACGGCACCGAGCTTGCTAACATGCCTGATCAAACCTACTCCATCACCTACGATAAGCCTTGGCTCATGAAGCAGGTTGCAGGTGAAGAGACTAACGATCAGCTCTTGTATGGCGGCATTAACGCCCCAGGTGATTCGTCCGCTCTTTCCAACGATAAGACCGCAGACGTTATCTTCAACTTTAGGCTTTACCAGTATCATCGTGCTTATCGCTCCATCATCATTACTGATACCCTGCCTACATACGTAAATGCAGCAGGTCAGACCGTTACTGCTCACTTTGACCCAGCTAAGAACCCTAACTGGACCCTCAGTCCTGATGGTCGTACCGTAACGCTCAAATTTGATATTCCTGCAGGAACCACGGTCCTTAACGACTACATTAGGGACAACCTTCCTGCATATTCACAGCTCAAGCTTTCCTTCCCAGGCGCTCGCTACCTCAACGGCACTAATCGCGTAGTCTTCAACAACACTGCTACTCTTCAGGGCATTCCCTATAACCCAAGTGCAGCAGAAGAGACCGTGGGTCAGGTTCCTGGCAACGAGCACAACTTTGACGACGATACCAAGCAGTTCCGCCTTGCTGGTAATGACTTCAGCGGCAACGGTATGCTCAGCAAGCGTGGTCCAGTGACCATTCAGTATGACAAGAATGGCCTTGCTGTTAGGAAGCTTGACTACGCCATCAAGCTGGTAAACAAGCTGGACACACCACTCACCGACATCGAGTTCATCGAGGACGTTGCCAACACTGATAACCGCCTCTTCATGACTGCGCTGACCGGCAACCTTATTGCAGTTGGCCAGCGAGTTGGACTTAGCATGGATCAGATTGAGGTCCGTGGCTACAAGGCTGATGGCAGCTACGACATTATTCCTACCAGGGCTAACGGTGCAAACTGGCTCTACCGCGCTGACATGAACTCGGCAAGCCAGCAGCAGCTGCAGTCCTACCTGGACCAGATCAACCAGGGCACGCTTGACCCATCCAATGCTTCCGCGGTGTCTCCTCAGTACAGGAAGATTGGTATTTACTTCAAGAACGTAACCTTGCAGCCAACCAGCAACATTGATTTCAACATTCAGATGATGTTCATGAATCCATTTGGCGAGGTCTACAGCGATAGACCAATCACCAACATCATCAAGGTCAATGCCAACAAAGTTAATACCGACGGCACCAAGACCCCAATGAACTTCTCCGCAAATTGGGATACTCGCTTTACTCCATTTAGCGAGAAGGTCTGGCTGTCCAAGTCCTCTTGGTACCAGCGCGTTGGTATGCCTAACGAGCGCTTCAGTGCTCGCTTTGGCTTTGCACTGTCAGAGCTTTCACCTGCTCGTTATTTGAAGAATC
>CALIZK010000082.1:0-4451 GCA_938028635.1 uncultured Atopobium sp. | reverse complement strand
AGATTTACTTTGACCGCAAGGGTTCTATTTTGGCCTGCTAGCGCGCCTGATTTCTGCAAAGAATCTGTAAATTTTGCCTAAAAGCATCAAAGAATCTGTGGATTTGCCTGATTTTGCAAAAGAATCGGCGACTCAAACACAGATTCTTTGTACTTTTCAGGCTCGCAATCATGAACGTAACGCAGAGCCACACAAAAAACCGCTGATACGTCATGTACCAGCGGCTTTGTTCGTAGAGCTTAGCGTATGCCGAGCGGCGCCTGGCGAGAAGCCCGGTGATCTAGCTCCAAGGATCGCGCTCAAAGAGAGGCTCGCTCACGGGACGACGATCGGAGTACGGGTCATAACCATCATCGTCCTCGTTTTCCGCGCGAGCAAACTCCAGGTCAACAACCTGCGCTTTCTTGGAATCTGTGTCCTTACGTGCAGTGTCCTTGCGTACTGTGACCAGCGGCGTAGCCGTTGCAGCAGCTGTGACCTGCGGTGTAGCCGTCGCAGCAGCCGCAACCTGCGGTGTAGCCGTCGCAGCGTCCTCGCGTGCCGCGACCTGCAGCTCGGGTTTCTCGGCCCTGTTTACCTCGTCGCACATGCGCAGCCTCACTTACTTCTTGCGAGCAACCAAGTTGCCGTTCTCGTCAGTATCAACCAGAACAGTATCGCCCTCATGCAGCTCACCTGCAATAATCAAATTTGCTACCTGGTCTACAACGCGACGCTGAATGAGTCTCTTCAGAGGACGAGCGCCGTAAACAGGATCCAGACCGTCAAGAGCCAGCGACTGCTTAGCAGCCTCGGAAAGCTCCAGCGTCATGCGCTCGTTAGCAAGCCTGCTACGAACATCCTTGAGCTGAATGTCCACAATACGCTCAATGTCCTCAAGACCCAGAGGCTGGAAGACAACCACGTCGTCGATACGGTTCAAGAACTCAGGGCGGAAGGAGCTACGCAGCGCCTCCATAACCTGCTTTCTGGACTCCTCGTTGAAGCCTTCCGCGCCGGCACCAGCAATGAACTGTGAGCCAACGTTACTGGTCATGATAATGATGGTGTTCTTGAAGCTCACTACCCTACCTTGACCGTCCGTCAGACGACCGTCGTCCAGAACCTGCAGCAAGATGTTGAAGACGTCAGGATGAGCCTTCTCCATCTCGTCCAGCAAGATGACGGAGTATGGATGCCTACGAACTGCCTCGGTAAGCTGGCCGCCCTCGTCATAGCCCACGTATCCTGGAGGTGCGCCAATAAGACGCTGGACCGAGAACTTCTCCATGTACTCAGACATATCAATGCGGACCAGCGAGCGCTCGTCGTCAAACAGCAGCTCTGCCAGCGCCTTTGCCAGCTCGGTCTTGCCCACGCCAGTTGGGCCCAGGAAGAAGAAGCTGCCCAGAGGCTTGTTTGGATCTGCCAGGCCCGCGCGAGAACGACGGACTGCTGCAGCAACTGCGGAAACAGCGTCGTCCTGACCAATAACGCGCAGGTGAAGCTGGTCCTCAAGGTTCTTGAGCTTGTCCATCTCGCCCTGCATCATCTTGGACACAGGCACGCCGGTCCACGAAGAAACTACCTCGGCAATCTCGTCCGTGGTGACCTCTTCCTTGAGAATTCCGCCGTCTTCCTGCTTGGCGAGAAGGGCTTTTTCTGCCTCATCGTATTTACGCTCAAGCTCTGGAATGGTGCTGTAACGAAGCTCAGATGCCTGCGCCAAATCACCCTCGCGGGTCACGCGCTCCATCTGCACCTTTGCATCCTCAATCTGGGACTTCAAGTCCTGTACCAGGTCAATTGCGCCACGCTCGTTCTGCCAGTTGGCCTTCATACCATCAAGCTTCTCCTGAGTTGTAGCAATCTCTGCGCGAAGGTTTTCCAGGCGCTCTTTGGAAGCAGCGTCCTCCTCCTTCATCAGAGCCTGCTCCTCAATCTGCATCTGAGTAAGCTGACGATCAACCGCATCAATTTCTGCTGGCATGGAATCAAGCTCCATGCGAAGCCTTGATGCTGCCTCGTCTACCAGGTCAATTGCCTTATCTGGCAAGAATCGGTCAGAAATGTAGCGGTTAGAGAGGTCTGCTGCTGCAACCAGAGCGGAGTCCGTAATACGGACGCGATGGTGCTGCTCGTACTTCTCCTTAAGGCCACGCAGGATAGAAATGGTGTCCTCAACAGTAGGCTCGGAGACAAGTACGGTCTGGAAACGGCGCGCAAGAGCAGCGTCCTTCTCGATGTACTTGCGGTATTCATCCAGCGTAGTAGCACCAATTGCACGGAGTTCGCCACGAGCAAGTGCTGGCTTCAAGATGTTACCAGCGTCCATGGATCCCTCGGAAGCGCCGGCGCCTACGATGGTATGAAGCTCGTCGATGAAGAGGATAATCTGGCCGTTAGACTTGGCCACCTCTTTTACCACGCTCTTCAAGCGGTCCTCAAACTCACCACGGTACTTTGCGCCTGCTACCAGGGCAGACATGTCAAGCTCAACAAGCTCTTTATCGCGCAGGGTACTTGGAACGTCGCCAGAAACAATGCGCTCTGCCAGGCCTTCTACGATTGCGGTCTTACCAACACCAGGCTCGCCGATAAGAACAGGATTGTTCTTGGTGCGGCGGCTCAGAACCTGAATGGTACGGCGAATCTCTTCGACGCGACCAATAACTGGATCAAGCTTTCCTTGGCGAGCAAGATCGGTCACGTTGCGACCGTATTGCTCCAAGGCCTCAAACTGCGGCTTTGCGTCCTGAGAGGTTACGCGCTCATCGCCACGTAGCTCGTTGTAGACCTCTTCCACGCGCTTAGCAGTAACGCCGGCGTCGCGAAGAATCCTACCTGCATCAGTGTTGTCGTTTGCCAGCGCAGTGAGCAGGTGCTCGGAGGTAACGTAGGAATCTCCCAGCTTAGTGGCAAGTTTCTCGGCCTCGTTGATAACCTTGAGAAGGTCGTTGCCAATGCCAATCTGTGCTCCGCTTACTTTTGGAGCCTTAGAGATTGCCTGATCTACCTGCGTGGCAATGGTGTCAGGATCTGCGCCGATCTTCTCCAAGATAGAACGCAGGTTGCGCTCATTGCTGTCCAGCAGCGCCTTGAGCAGGTGTGTTGGTGCAACCTCGGAAGCCTCTACATCACCAGCAATACCAAGAGCTGCCTGCAGTGCTTCCTGGGCGGTTACGGCCCATTTATCTAGTCTCATAAAATCACCCTCCTACCCCAAACAAAATCGTGCCGGGGACTGAATCTTCATCGGATTCTATATACCCCCAAGCACGACTTTTAATACATATCTAAGTGTGTTTGTAGTAGATTTTCTTATCGCTTGGTACTGAGCTTTTTCGCGGCTTTGCGCTGAGCTTTTGCGTTACCCAGCTTTAAGCTTTTGCAGTCCGCCCCACGCCTTACTGCCTCTAAAATTCAGCCTCTTCATAGACAAGATTTTGTTCAGCTTCCAATGTCGAGAAAAACTTGGCAGGCGTAAGCACTGGTATATCCGAGCGAACAAAATCTGCCGTATTTCTTGTGACGATATAATCTGCCTTTATCTTCTTAGCCGTGCGCCAAATAAGACAGTCTTCAAAGTCTTCCCACTGCTCAGAAAGTGCATTTGAAATATCTGCTCCATCAATAGAACATACGTTAAGCAGCGGAGATACTTCTTTCAGGATTTCCTGCATACGAGCAGAGCCATGAGCCTTAGCGCCCACATAGTAGAGATCTGTATATGACTGAGCCGCAATCCACAGCTCAGCGTCTCTAAACTGCTTCATTATAAAAAGCTTTTTAGCGTCAGCAACAAACTGCTCTCTACATAAAAAGACGTCCAGCAAAACGTTAGTGTCAATCAAGAGCTTCATAGTCATTTGACCTCCACTCGCTGATTGCCTCTTTGTAGGTGCTGTCGCCCAAATCATTCCAGAACGACGCCGGTGCAGGAACTGAAATCTTTCCAAAGAGTGCCGAAAGCTGCTCTTTGTCCTTCTCGCTCAATTGGCGAGAAGACTCTCTAGCAGACAGTTCTGACGCAGCACCCTCATGAGCATCGGGAAGCTTACCTGTTACCAGCACATATTCAAAAGCAGCATTAATCAGTTTGGTGGTGTTTGACCCAAGTGATTCAAGAACCTCAGAAACCTGATTTTTTACTTCAACAGGAACACGGGCGGTTACAATACTGTCCATAGTCCCTCCTTTACCTAGTTATATCATTGTATTTACGTATTACAACTAGGTCAAGAAGTAAAAGCTAAACGGCTTCTGACTGAATGGTTCCGTCTTTTAGAACGAGAGAGTGGAAGCGCTCTCTTATTTCTGGAGTTACTTGATGAGATGTCATAACAACGGTTCTCTCATCATCTTTTAAGATCAAATCAATGAGGCTCTGAACAGAATCGGGGTCCAAATGGGCAAAACTCTCGTCATAAATCACAATTTGTGGCTTAAACAAAAAGATTCGCGCAAGAGCC
>CALIZK010000081.1:0-10005 GCA_938028635.1 uncultured Atopobium sp. | reverse complement strand
TTTTCTACTTTTTTAGGCAACCGCGCCGAGGATGTTGTGAACTATCCTTTGTATCTTATTCTGGGTAACACAGCGTTTCAGCTGATGAACGATGCAACCACTATGGGAATGCGCTCAATTATTGATGCATCTAGCTTGCTTAAGAAGGTTCGCATCAATCGTGTTGTTTTCCCTGTTCAGAAGGTGCTTTTTGCGGTTGTAAACTATCTTTTCTCGCTCATTGCTGTTGGCATTGTTATGCTTGTCTTCCGTATTCCGCTGACAATTTATTCATTGCTCACACCTGTTGCTTTGCTGCTTCTGGCTTGTTTTTGCATCGGTCTTGCAATGCTTCTCTCGGCTCTTGCGGTCTTCTTTAGAGACGTTATCCACCTGTGGAGCGTTGTAACCACTGCCTGGATGTATGGTACACCGCTCTTTTACTCCGTTAATATCATGTCGCCTTGGATGCTTCAGATTGAGCGCTTTAATCCAATGTTCCACTTTGTAACATTTATTAGAGATTGCCTTCTTTTCCAGAAGTTTCCTGCAACAAGCACCATTTTAGGCTGCCTTGTTTCTGCAGTTCTTGCCCTCGTAATTGGCTATACCGTTTTCCACAAACTAGAGAAGAAATTTATTCTGCACATTTAACCGCAGATTATCTTTTTGAAATAACCTTGTAGCAGAACGTTTCTGGATGACTACGAGTTTGTGTGAAGCCAAACATAACGCCTTTTGAGTTGAATGAATGGCTTTCCACCACTGCAACGCAGTTAAAATCTCCAAGCTCTAAATGTTGCTGGTCTTCTTCAGTTGCCAGTTCAACACTGATTGTTCTTTTGCTCTTTAGAATTTTCATATGAAGCGTGTTTTCTAGGTATGCATAAATAGACGTTGATGCATCAGCAATGGTTAGATTTCCAACGGCAGATGCTAAAAGGTAGTCGTTGTCTATCTGGCGAGAAGATCCGTCGAGTTTACGGATTCGAACAATGTGGATAAGTTCTTCTCCTGCTTTAAAACCAGTTTGATGAGAAATACTGTCTGTGCAAGGAACGTGCTCAAAGATAATGACATTTGTTTCAGGTACAAGATTGTTTCTGTGGGCATATTCTTGAAAGGACTCAAGTCCTTCTAATGAGCCAATAACCTCACTTGGCTTTTTCTGCCAAATAACGCGTACGCCCCTACCGTGAATAGGCTGAAGAAAAGCTTCATCGGACAGAAGTGTGAGCGCACGTCGAACGGTGTTTCTGGAGCAGGAATATATTTTAGTAAGCTCCATCTCGGTTGGTAAATAGGACTCATACGCATATGTCCCGTCTAAGATCTTATTTTTTAAATCATGATAAATCGTATTAAACCGTGCGCTTGGCATATTTTTTCCTTAACGTGCTGTTGAAGGTTGGAGTTGCATGTTCAAGTTGCTCTTGATTAGATAGTAGCTTTATAAAATGAAAGTTATATAAAATGATTCCTTTCATACCATTTACCGATAATTTCATACCGCTCGGAAGTGAGTTGTTTAAACAACTCGTTAATACTAATATACTTTTATTTTGTAGACATAAGCAAAATTGTTTTGAACGTGTATCAAAGCATAGCTTATGAAAATCATGAGAAGAGATGCAACCTAGCAAAGGGTTAGGAGCACTCTCTAAGGAGGAGTCTTATGTCCGGTATCAATCGTAGGCAGTTTGTCACCTTAAGTGCATCAGCTCTTTGCTCACTGGGTCTTGTTGCTTGTGGAGGAAATAACGACAAAAAGCAGGGAGGGTCTGATTCTGCAAACGGTTCAGTTTATTTCCTGAACTTCAAGCCTGAGGCTGATCAGCAGTGGAAAGATCTTGCAGCTAAGTATACTGAGGAAACAAAGGTTCCTGTAAAGGTAGTAACTGCTGCTTCTGATACCTATGCACAGACATTCCAGTCTGAGATTAACAAGGACGCTTCTGTAGCTCCAACACTGTTCCAGACAAATGGTCCTTCTGGTCTTATTGGTGTAAAGGATTACTGTATTGATCTTAAGGGCGCCAAGATTCTTGATGAGCTCACTAATGATGCTCTTAAGCTTCAGGAGGATGGCGTTGTCTACGGTGTTGACTACGTAGAGGAAGACTACGGCATTATCTACAACAAGAAGCTGCTTGAGAAGGCTGGCTATAAGGGAGACGATATCAAGGACTTTGCTTCACTGAAGAAGGTCGTTGAGGATATTCAGGCTCGCAAAGCAGAGCTTGGCGTAAAGGGCGCATTCACCAGCGCTGGCCTTGATTCCAGTTCTGACTGGCGTTTTACTACACACCTTGCAAATCTTCCTCTGTACTATGAGTTCAAGGATACTGGTAATCCTGAGGCTAAAGAAATTAAGGGAACGTATCTCCCTAACTACAAGCAGATTTTTGATCTCTATATCAACAATGCTACATGCAGCCCAACAGAGCTTTCTGGCAAGACTGGTGATGACGCTGTTGCAGAGTTTGTCAATGGCGACGCAGTCTTCTACCAGAACGGTACCTGGGCATACAATGACATCAAGAAGCTTGGTGACGATGCTCTTGGTATGATTCCAATTTATATTGGCGTTAAGGGTGAAGAGAAGCAGGGTATGTGCTCCGGCGGCGAGAACTATTGGTGCGTAAGCTCCAAGGCAGACGACGCTTCTCAGAAGGCAACACTTGACTTTATCTATTGGTGCGTGACTTCTGATACAGCTACCACTGCAATTGCTGAGGAAATGGGCTTCACCATTCCATTTAAGAATGCAAAGGCAACTAAGAATGCTCTTGCAAACATTGCAGCTGAGTATGCAAAGAAGGGCAATGAGTCTGTTGCTTGGGACTTCATTTACATTCCTTCTCAGGAGTGGAAGAACAATCTCTCCAGTGCACTTAAGGGCTATGCAGCAGGAACAGAGGACTGGGATGCTGTTAAGTCTGCATTTGTTGACGGTTGGAAGACTGAAAAAGAGGCTAACGCATAGTAGTCCTTCTAGTAATGCTTTGATTGGTGAGAGACGAGAAGAGAGATCTCTCTTCTCGTCTCTTGTTATTGGAGGGTATCTCTATGGCTAAGATGTTGAAGCGGTGGTGGCCATTATTTGTTCTGCCTACTGCGCTATCTTTTTTGTTTGGCTTTATGATTCCGTTTGTGCAGGGATTTTATCTTTCGTTTTGTAAATTTATTACCATTAGCGATGCTAAACCAGTTGGTCTAGATAACTATGTAGCAGCTTTCTCTGACCCACAGTTTGCTAATGCTTTTTGGTATACCGCATTATTTGCATTAGTCTCAACAGTTCTTATTAATGTATTAGCGCTTGCAATTGCGCTTGCCTTAACTAGAAAAGACCTTAAGGGTACCAATTCATTTAGAACTGTCTTTTTTATGCCTAATCTTATTGGCGGCATTGTTCTGGGATACATCTGGAATATTTTGATTAACTGCGCGCTTTCTATTGTGGGCGAGCAGCTTCTTGCGCTTAATAGCACGGCTGGATTCTGGGGAATGATTCTTCTTACTCTTTGGCAGCAAGTTGGTTACATGATGATCATTTATATTGCTGGCCTGCAGTCTATCCCAAGTGATTATCTTGAAGCAGCGAGAGTTGATGGAGCAAATGCTTGGCAGACACTTTGGAAGGTAAAAATTCCAAACCTTATGTCTACCATTACTATTTGTCTTTTCTTGACGGTAACAAATGGCTTTAAATTATTTGATCAGAACTTAGCACTTACTGCAGGTGAGCCTAAGCACGCAACCGAAATGCTTGCTCTTAATATCTACAATACCTTCTACGCTCGACAGGGAGCAAAGTGGATGGGTATCGGCCAGGCTAAAGCTGTTATTTTCTGCATTCTAGTTATTTGTATTGTCATGATTCAGCTGAGAGCCACCAGGTCGAGGGAGGTGCAGCAATAATGAAGCGCGATAAAATCATTAATAAAATTCTTGCTGTATTCTTTACCATTCTTTCTCTTGCATGGATTTATCCAATGGTTATGATCTTGATGAATTCATTCAAAGAAGAAACAACTATTACTACATCCACGGCGTTTGATTTTGTTACATCAGAGAACTCTGTAGGCTTTGCTAACTACATTGCCGCTTTAGAGAAGCAAGGTTTCTTAGCAGCCTTTGGATATTCTCTAGTAATTACCATCACATCTGTAGCACTGATTTTGGTTTGCTGCTCAATGTGTGCATGGTTTATTGTTCGTGTAAAAAATCGCATTAGCAACATTTTGTACTACCTGTTTGTCTTCTCGATGGTAGTGCCTTTCCAGATGCTTATGTTCACGCTGTCCAATATGGCAAACACGCTTGGATTTAATACTCCTTTCAATATTTGCTTCATTTACTTGGGCTTTGGCGCTGGATTAGCAGTATTCATGTTTGCTGGATTTGTTAAGACCATTCCTCTTGAGATTGAGGAAGCTGCAACTATTGATGGTTGCAACCCACTTCAGACATTCTTCCATGTTGTTTTGCCTATTATGAAGCCAACGTATATTTCTGTTGGTATTCTCGAAACCATGTGGGTCTGGAATGACTATTTGCTTCCATACCTCGTACTGGATAGAACCAAATACCAAACTATCCCAATTCTGATTCAGTACTTTAGAGGTGGATATGGACGCGTAGAGATGGGTCCAATGTTTGCCTGCATCATGATGGTTATTGTCCCAATTGTCATTATGTATTTGCTGTGCCAGCGCTACATCATCAATGGTGTCATTTCTGGCGCGGTAAAAGGCTAAATCTCAATGTATTGCAGCAAGCTATAGGCATTTCTGAAAGGTTTTATCATGGCAGAAATCGTTTTAAAGAATATAAAAAAGATTTACCCAAATGAGAAGAAGAGCAAGTCTCTCTTTGGTAAGAAAACTGAGCAGAAAAAGAGCAACCTTGAGGTGACTGAAGAGGGTGTTGTCGCTGTTCAAGACTTCAATCTCACTATCAAGGAGCACGAGTTTGTGGTGCTTGTTGGTCCTTCGGGCTGCGGCAAATCTACTACGCTTCGCATGATTGCAGGCCTAGAAGATATTTCTGCTGGCGAGCTTTATATTGATGGAAAGCTTGTCAATGATGTTGCACCAAAAGATCGAGACATCGCAATGGTTTTCCAAAGCTATGCTCTGTATCCAAATATGACTGTTTACGACAATATGGCGTTCACCCTTAAGCTTAAGAAGGTTGACCCACAAGTAATTGATCAAAAGGTCCGTGCAGCTGCAGAAACATTAGGTATTACAGCATATCTTGATCGTAAGCCAAAGGCACTTTCTGGTGGTCAGCGCCAGCGCGTTGCAATTGGTCGTGCAATTGTCCGCGATCCAAAAGTTTTCTTGATGGATGAGCCTCTTTCGAATCTTGATGCAAAGCTGAGAAATCAGATGCGTACAGAGATTATTAAGCTTCGTCAGAAGGTTAATGGAACCTTTGTCTATGTTACACATGACCAAACAGAGGCAATGACCTTGGGCGACCGCATTGTCATTATGAAGGATGGCTTTGTTCAGCAAATTGGAACACCACAAGAAGTGTTTAATAGACCGGCTAATCTCTTTGTTGCTGGTTTCATTGGCATGCCTCAAATGAACTTCTTTGATGCGCATCTTATTCGCGTGGACAATGAGTTCCATGTGGAGACAGATAACATGTCATTTGATATTTCTCCTGAGATGGCTAATCTGTTAGCACAGTCTTGGGTTGCTGCGCCAGCAACAGATGTCATTGTCGGCATTAGGCCCGAGCAAATTTATTTGACTGAGCCAAATGGAATTGGCGCTTTCAAGGGCAATCTTGAGGTAAGTGAGCTTATGGGCTCTACTGTTCACCTTCATGTTCATACTGAAGACGGCAACTTTGTTCTTATCGTTCCAGCAACTGAGTTTTCAAAACGAAACCTCAAAATTGGTGATGAGGTATGGTTTAAATTTGAAGATAATGCCGTTCATCTCTTTGATAAGAACACACAAGATAATCTAGTTAAGTATTAATGCTTTGTACTGGCTTATCTTGAAAAGATAAGCCAGTACTCTTTTTATGAAAGAGGCAACTATGGGACGAGCAAGCGGAGTACTTTTGGCCGTTTCTTCTCTTCCAAATTCATATGGGATTGGCACGTTTGGCAAAGAAGCCTACGATTTTATTGATTTTCTCGTCAGAACAAAACAAAGATATTGGCAGGTTTTGCCTCTTACTACCACAAGTTATGGTGACTCTCCTTATCAGTCTTTTTCTGCTGCAGCGGGAAGTCCTTACTATATAGATTTAAAAGATCTTGAGAAACTTGGCTATTTAAAGTCAGATGACTTTGAAGATATTTCTTTTGGGACTAGCAATACTTGTGTTGATTATGGTGCACTTTTTGTAAATCATCGTCGTTTACTTAACCGTGCCTTTGATAGGTTTATGCAAGATGTTCCTGCTGATTTTGAGAAGTTCTGTCACGATCATGCAGAATGGCTTGATCCATATGCGGAGTTCATGTCTCTAAAGGAAGAGTTTGGACATAAAGCTTACTGGGAGTGGCCAAAACTTTATCAGCACAGAAACGAGACTACTGCAAAAGAAATTAAGAAACTGCAAAAGTCAGTTTTGTATCACAAGATGACTCAGTATTTCTTCTTTACTCAATGGGCAAAGGTTAAGACTTATGCCAATAAAAGGGGAGTACTTATAATTGGTGATCTTCCCATTTATGTCTCGCGCGATTCTGTAGAGATGTGGGCACAGCCAGAACTGTTTAAAACGGATGAAACAGGACGGCCTATTACGGTTGCGGGCACTCCTGCTGATCAATTTTCTTCCACCGGTCAATATTGGGGAAATCCCATTTATAACTGGGAGTATATGAAGAAATCGCACTATTCATGGTGGGTTTGGCGTGTTCAGACAAATCTTGAGATGTTTGATGTGCTTCGAATCGATCATTTTAGGGGCTTTGAAGCCTATTGGGAGATTCCTTACGGAGCTGCAAATGCTACAGAAGGCAAATGGACTAAGGGTCCAGATTTGGAGCTGTTTAAGGAACTGGAAAAGCAGCTGGGTAAGCTTCCAATCATTGCGGAAGACCTTGGCTTAATTACACCAGAGCTTATCGCCATGCGAGACAAAACTGGTTTCCCAGGAATGAAAATCTTGCAGTACGGATTTGATGGAAAGCATGATTCAAGAGATCTTCCTCACAATTACACTGCAAATACCATTGCTTATGTGGGAACGCATGATAATCCAACTGCTCGTGGTTGGTATGAGACTCAGGCTACTGATAGAGAGCGTGAACAGGCAGATATTTACCTGCATCGCTCAAAAGATGAGCCAATTGGTGAGGCGCTTTCACGTGGAATTGCAGCTTCTGTGAGTGACACTTGTATTCACACCATGCAAGATCTTCTTGGCTTAGATGATTCTGCACGCATGAATGTTCCAGCCACTGTTGGAGGCAATTGGTGTTGGCGTATGAAGCAAGGAGCCATTACGCGTCATACAGAAGATTTCTTAAGAACTATTACTGAGATGTACTTCAGAGTGTACAAAGAGGAGAAGTAATGAACTTAGACACTTTATCTCTTCAACAATTTAACCAACCTCTGTCTGAAATTACTGACAGGCAGGTTTTTGAATTACTGCTTCAAGTGGTTAAGAGTAAGTCGGAAGCTCTTCCGTTAAATAATGGTAAGAAGAGGCTTTACTACATCTCTGCAGAGTTTCTCATTGGCAAGCTGCTTTCAAATAACCTCATCAATCTGGGAATTTATAACGAGGTAAAAGCGCAGCTTTCTAAAGCAGGTCATTCGCTCGAAGACATCGAAGAGCTTGAAGTTGAGCCTTCACTTGGTAACGGTGGTCTTGGTCGATTGGCAGCATGCTTTATCGACTCCATGTCAACACTTGGTCTGCCAGGCGATGGTGTAGGCCTTAAGTATCATTTTGGCCTCTTTCATCAGCAGTTTTTAGATAGACAGCAAACTGCCGTTCCAGATGCTTGGCTTGCTGATGATAGGTGGCTTGAAGACGAGAAGACATCATTTACCGTGGAATTTAGAGATTTCTCGGTGACGTCTGAGCTCTATTCAATTGATGTTTTGGGATATGGCCGAACAAAGAAAAACAGACTTCGTTTGTTTGACCTGCAAAGTATCGACGAATCATTAGTTTCTGATGACGCTATTGATTTTGATAAGACTGCTTTAAAAAAGAATCTAACACTCTTTTTGTATCCCGACGATTCGGACGAAGACGGTCAGCTTCTTCGTGTGTATCAGCAATATTTTATGGTTTCAAATGCTGCACAGTTGATTGTTAAAGAGGCGGTTGAGCGCGGCAGTAATGTTCATGACCTCGCTGACTATGTTGTGATTCAGATTAACGACACGCACCCCACAATGGTAATTCCAGAGCTTATTCGTATCTTGACTGAGAAATACGATATCTCGTTTGAAGAGTCTGTAACCATTGTTTCTTCACTAGTTGCATACACAAATCATACGATTTTGGCAGAAGCTCTTGAGAAATGGCCTCTTAAATTTATCGAGGAAGTTTCTCCAAAGATTGCTTCGATTATCAAAAAGCTTGACGAACACATCCGTAGTACCGTTGCGGATCCAAGTGTACAAGTCATCATTGATAAGAAAGTTCACATGGCTAACCTTGCCATTCATTATGGCTTTAGTATCAATGGTGTTGCAGCGCTTCATACTAAGATTTTGGAAGAGACAGAGCTCAAGCCATTCTTTGATTTGTACCCAGAGAAATTCTCTAACAAAACTAATGGAATCACTTTCCGTCGCTGGCTCATGGGTTGTAATCCCGAGCTTGCCGAGTATCTTGATGCGTTATTAGGAGATGATTGGAGAACAACTGCTCATCTCGAGGGGCTTTTGGAGTATCGCGATAACGAAGAAGTCCTCAATCAGCTGCAGCAAATAAAGCAAGCAGCAAAAGATCGAATGGTCAAATTTTTGCTGGACACTCAAGATGCAAAAGTTAATGCCGACTCCATTATTGATGTCCAGGTGAAGCGTTTCCACGAATATAAGCGTCAGCAAATGCTATTGCTTTATTTGATTTGGAAATATTTTGATATTAAGTCCGGACACCTTCCAAAGCATCCTATTACTGTCATTTTTGGTGGTAAGGCTGCACCAGCATACGTGGCTGCTCAAGATATCATTCATGCAATTCTTGTTCTCTCGTCTTTGATTGCAAACGATGCAGATGTTTCACCATATCTTCAGGTGATAATGATCGAGAATTACAACGTTACTGCCGCTGAGCACGTTATTCCAGCAGCAGATATCTCTGAGCAGATTTCACTGGCTTCCAAGGAGGCTTCTGGAACTTCCAACATGAAGTTCATGCTTAACGGTGCTGTTACCGTTTGCACAGTTGATGGTGCAAATGTAGAAATTGCCGACTTGGTAGGCAAGGAGAATATCTACGCGTTTGGTGCTTCAAGTGATGAGGTTGTAAGCCTTTATGAGCACAAAGGTTACAAAGCAAAAGAGTTTTATATGAAGCCCCAGATTAAACCACTCGTTGATTTCTTAATTAGCCCAGAGTTTATTTCTCTTGGAAATGAGGAGCGCCTGGAGCGTCTCCACAAAAACTTGTGCTCAAAAGACTGGTTTATGACGCTGCTTGATTTGGAAGCATACATTTCAACAAAAGAGCACGTGTTCGATGATTATGAGGATAGGAGAGCGTGGCTCCAGAAGTCTCTTGTAAATATTGCTATGGCAGGAACGTTTTCATCTGATAGAACTATTGCTGAATATAATGACGAGATTTGGCGACTTACTCCTGACAAGTAAAGACACGCAGTACAAACCAGCGAGTCAGTTGTTTTAACCAGTGGCTGTTAAACAAGCATTCTAAACAAGCGGTCTAGTCAAGTAGTCTAGACCGCTTGATGCGTTTCTTTAGCGATTTAATTAACAAAAATATCATCCGTTTTGGTCTCATCTACATAAATAACAAGAAATGAGCTATGGTATATACATAAATATTCACCCT
>CALIZK010000080.1:0-1673 GCA_938028635.1 uncultured Atopobium sp. | reverse complement strand
ATAGGAAGAATCTCAGAAAGACTTGCCACATAAATAACGGCTGTCATAAGGAATGCCAAAGTGAGCCAACGACGATTCTTGTTTAAAATGCAGCTGACAAATCCAATCCAGAATGTAACGGCAAAGAGAACCTGCGGCATGTTCATGAGCAAGCCAAAGTTCAATACGGTTTGAGCTGCTGCAAGCGGCTTGACGTAAATCTCCCACACAAAATTAACCGTAGGAGCCAAGAAACTAGTGTTAAGCAGAAAGACCCAAATACCAACCGCAAGGCCTGTTGTTACAACTTCCAAAACAGCTAAAAGCGCAATACCTTTTGTTTTTGAAAGCGTAAATTTGTCTTGAAGGAAGCTGGTAAGTCGTGGCAAAAAACTGCAAAGCACATAAGGTAAAACCCAGATAGCCCAGAAGAAATCTGCGCTTGGATGCATCATAGCAAGGGCGAGAATACCCATCACACACAAAAGCACGAGCCTTGGATTTACAAACGAAGCCGACTTTAGCTGTTCAGCAGCAGAATCATTTTTGTCCTCAACAGCACCATTGAGCATCAAGATGAAAAGTACAACAGCACTAGGAACAGCGCAGAATCCCATTACGTTTGGAAATACTGCATGAACAGTAACCATTCGAAGAGGAAATGCCAGCTGTGCAAAAACTACAAATGAGGTTAGAACGCTGGCAACGAGGTTTTTCTTTCCTATTGTTTGAAGCAGTGAACAAATACCCACTGGATATATAACTGCCACAGAGACAAACCACACAACGTTTTCTGTCAGTGCTTCATTAAGACCGGTTATGGCCGTAGCAACAGCAGCTACCGAGTGAAGAGCATTTGGATAGAAGCCTTCATCAAAGAAGGGAGTCTGAAGCTCTGGCCTTGCTCCTGTATAAAAGGCAGCATGCAGCATGGAATAAATGCCCGACTGAACACTTCTTGTAATGTATGCAAGGTGCGCATAGTTATCAGCGGACTGCAAGAACCACGAGGGGTTTCTAATTGCCTTGTGGAAAATAACAAAGAATATTGCAGTAGAGATAACAGCAGTTACTAAGAGAAAGACTCCGTTTAGAGAGTCCTTCTCGCCAAGGTTTACATGAGATTGATTTTTCTGGATGGGTTTGATTTTCTGAATAAGATACGCAAGCCCAGCAGCAATCAGAATAAAAAGACCAACGCCTCCCAAAAGCGGCGTTACACCTCTTAGACCCAGAGGATAGATAGCAATTCCAGAAAAACCAATGAGGCAGACCGAGATAAGCGGAGCTACCACAAGGGATGTCATTCGTTTAGTGCCAATAGCGCGAGAAAAAAGATATCCCGGTACATAACAAAGAACCAGTACAACTACTACGGCTAGAGCAAACTGTCTCCACATGTGTCAGTTTCCTTATTTGGTGGCCATTACCGACTAGATGAGCTTAGCCCAACGCTTCTTACCTGCCTGGAGAAGAGCTCCCTCAAGAACTGCTGGCTCAACCTTATAGGTCTTTGCTGGATGAGGCTGCTGGTTAATCTTGATACCACCGCCATCGATCAAACGGCGAGCCTCACCGTTACTTGAAGCAATCTCTACTTCAACCAAAATCTTTGGCAGGTAGATAAGGCCATCCTCATCAGCCTCAAGAGAGATAACAAATTCTTTGATGTCGTCAGGAACCTCATTGTTCTT
>CALIZK010000079.1:0-16660 GCA_938028635.1 uncultured Atopobium sp. | reverse complement strand
TTCATATTCTGATCTGACAATTGCAAAAGAAATTCCAACAGGTGAGCAGTACGGCATTGTAGTTTCCAAGGACAATCCTGCACTAACTGAGGCTATCAACAAGGTTCTTGCAGACATGGAGAAGGACGGAACCATGACTTCTCTCAAAACCAAATGGTTTGGCTCTAACATCTAGTTTTACCAGCTCAGCAAAAGTGCTTGAAGTCAGATTTGGCTTCAAGCACTCACTGTTTTCATCAGGATTTATCGCACCTTAAGCTCTAAAGGAGTATCACGTGATTGCACTTTTGCACAAAACTATGTCAGGACAGCAACTGTCCTTGTGCATGTCATCTGCGAGTTTTAAAGCTGAATCTGTGCCTCAGAGTACGGCTTATAATTCAGCTAAGTCAAAGCTCTCGCATACGCGTGCGTACTCCTCGCTGCTTGTAGTTCTTCTCGCCACGCTTCTTTTGAGTGGGCTGTTCTTTATGTCTCTGAGCGTGTTTTCTGTTCAGAGTGCTTTTGCTCTCACCACAAATAAGGCAACAGCTAAGTCAAATCAGACAGAAGGCAATGGCGTTATCGGTGGCAAAGAGACTCGTTTGACCTGGGAGGGAACAGTTGAGGACGAGCAGGTCTCTCAGCTGACCTTGCAGCTTCCTGAGGGCTCCGATTTGCAGAGCGCAACTACTAAGGTGACCGTTCTTTCAGGTCTTACGCGCGAGAAGATCGAGGCAACAGCAAGCGTCCAGGGAACGCAGGTTGTGATCTCTTTTGCAACACCCGTAGATGCTCAGAAGCTTATTCGCGTAGAGATTTCCGGCATGAAGTTTCCCGCTGACGGCGGTTCGTACACTGTTGAGGGAACGTATACCACAGAGCAAGGGACTCAAAAGCTTGCCTCTTCTTCTGAAATCGCCATTATTTCTAACACGCCTGTTCAGGCTCTAGTGAATTGGCTTGATGCTCAGCCTTGGGTTGAGGCGTGGAATTCCAACCACTTTTTGGACATGTTCTTAAAGCCTCAACTGATTGTCTCTTCAGTTGTGATGCTCTTTCCTGGATGGCTGGTTTGTCTTGCAATTGTAATTTGCGCCTATCCTGTAGCCATTGTGCTGGGAATGGGCTTTGCGCTGCTGAAGATTTCTAAGAATCCGCTCCTGCGTGCACTTGCGGTGGTATATATCAATTTGTTGCGTGGAACCCCATTCTTCCTGCAGATTTATATTCTGTTCTTTGGTCTTCCTATGTTAAATATCAATCTGGATACCAATCTGCTTGGCTTTATTGTGGTTGCTATTAACTCTTCTGCATATCTTTCTGAGATTTTCCGCGCGGGCATTCAATCAATCCCGCAGGGTCAGTATGAGGCAGCAAGCTCTCTTGGTATGAATCGTTTCCAGACCATGACGTTTATCATCATTCCTCAAACTATTCGCCGGGTTATTCCGCCTCTTACCAGCGACTTCATTACGTCCTACAAAGATACCTCGCTGCTTTCTTCCGTGGGTGTTATGGAGCTGATGATGTTTGCTAAAAACCTCACCACCTCAACGGGAAACATGACGCCATATATGACAGCCGCCCTGTTCTATTTGGCAATTACCCTGCCTCTTATTAAGGTAGTTGGCAGTATCGAGAAACGTATGGAGCAGTCAGAAACAGGCAAAACAGCAAGTACTGCCTCAAGTAAGACTCAAGCTATTACCAAGGAGAAAAACTAATGTCTTTTATTTCTTTCAAAAAGAAGTCAAATACAGAATATCCTGCCTTGGACGCTGAGGTTGCTGCACAAGCAGCTTTTGAGCGTGATAAGCCTCTTACAAATCATGCCTTTGAACCAGGTGAACATCCTATTGTTCGTATTGAGCACCTCAATAAGTCGTTTGGAACAACGCATGTTTTGCATGATGTGAATCTAACCGTCTGGCCAGGTGAAGTTGTGGTTGTGCTTGGACCTTCGGGCTCTGGCAAATCCACCATGCTCCGTTGTATTAATCTGCTAGAGATTCCTTCAGCAGGGCATATTCTTATTGAAGATCAAGAGATTACGGGCACAAATGAGGCAGAGGTCAACGCTCTTCGTAGAGATGTAGGAATGGTCTTTCAGCAGTTTAATCTGTTTGGTCATTTAACGGTTAAAGAGAACGTAATGATTGGTCAGATTAAGGTTCTAGGAAAGTCAAAAGAAGAGGCAGAAGCCGAGGCTCTAAAGCAGCTTGAGGCCGTTGGTCTTGTTGATAGAGCGAATTTTAAGCCCGGCGCGCTTTCCGGTGGACAGCAGCAGCGTGTAGCAATTGCTCGTGCGGTGGCAATGCATCCAAATGTACTTCTTTTTGATGAGCCTACCTCTGCGCTTGATCCTGAACTTGTTCGTGGTGTTTTGGATGTAATGCGTGATTTGGCAAAGAACTCTGGCATGACCATGATTGTGGTAACGCACGAGATGGGTTTTGCAAAAGACGTGGCAGATCGCGTGGTCTTTATGGAAGAGGGAGTGGTAGTTGAGCAAGGTACTCCTGATGTCATTTTCAACAATCCACAAAACCCTCGAACAGCTGAGTTCATTGGCGCTATTGCGTAAAACCCATACTTTTTAGAATTAATACGCAAACGTAAAAAAATATTTTAGGGCGAGAAAATCTTCTCGCCCTAAATGCAGATAATGAGGTATATCTGCTCTTTATTCGCAGCTTGTGGTATGCTTTATAAGATTAAGCTTATCCTAGGGGGAATCGATGCATCACAAGAATATTCTTCTTGTATCTGCAACGACACGCTTACATGAACGTATGCGTGAACTTTCGCATGTCATTGATGTGTCTATTGCTCTTGCAAACGCTGCTTCTTTCTCGCAGGCTGCGGCTTCTGGTCATACCTTTGACTTGATTATTCTTGATCAAAAAGACCTTTCCCAGGATGTTATTAGTACGGTTGAGAATTATTCCGCACAAAATGGCGGAATTGCTCGTCTGTTTGTTGCAGACCTTGATAATCTTTCTAAATTTGTTCTGCCTGTTCAGGGCAAGAGTGATTTTATTTTGTCTACTGCAACTATCCAGGAGTTTAGCCTCAGGTGCTCGCTGCTTTTGTGGCCAGGTACCGAGAGCACTTCTAGGGATTTGGTTATTGTTGACAACATAAAGATTAACCTAGCTACGTATCAGGTTTATATTGACGAATCTCCTGTTGATCTTACGTATATGGAGTATCTGCTGCTGTCATTCTTGGCAACCCATCCGTCTCGTGCATACTCTCGTGAGGCTCTTTTGCAGCGCGTTTGGGGCTTTGAGTACTGTGGTGGTACCAGAACAGTTGACGTTCACGTAAGGCGTGTTCGCTCAAAGATTGGCCCTCAAGCAGCTGCTCATCTCGAGACGGTTCGTGGCGTAGGCTATCTGTTTAGAGCGTAGTACAAAAGCATGCATTTTACGTGCAGATAAACCGTATTTCTACACTCAATATATGAGACGAATTTTTGTCCGGTGTAACGGGTAGAATATCTCTATTAAAAAATTGATGGTATGCGTATTTTTGTACGATTGATTTCGCATCACGATGATTTTAAGGAGGATGTCTATGGAGAACCAAAAGCATGGTTTAACCACAGATTCCACTGTAAATAAGCGTTTCTCGCCAGTTAAGCAGACTGGATTTATGTCTATGTTCAAAAGCTCAAGCGTAAAAAGAACAGCTTGTGCAATTGCTTTTGCCGTTGCTTGTGTTCCTACCATTGCTTTGGGAGAGGGAATTTCTAAGCTTCCTGCAGTATCTGGTCAGGCAAGTATTTCTCAAGCAGCGACGTCTCGTCCTGCTGCAGAACCCACTGATACTAAGACGGCGGAAACGGTAGCTTCTAAGGTTTTGCCTTCGGTTGTGTCTGTTAAGGCTACCAGCGATTCATCAGGCTCAACCGGTTCTGGTGTTGTATTGAACACAAATGGAGACATTCTTACCAATTACCACGTCATTGAGGGCATGGACACCTTCTCCATTTCAATTAACGATAAAGAATATGACTGTACCGTTGTAGGTACAGACCCTACCTCTGACCTTGCTGTTCTTCATGCTGACCTTAAGGGAGATAGCCTAACTCCAATTGAGATTGGTAACTCCGATAACCTGGCTCCTGGTAGTTGGGTTATGAGCGTTGGTAGCCCATTTGGTCTTGATCACTCTGTTTCTGCAGGTATTGTTTCTGCTCTTTCTCGTGGAGATATGCTTGAGACAGAGGGTGGAGAAACCACTATTTACGCAAACCTCATCCAGGTTGACGCTGCTATTAACCCTGGTAACTCTGGTGGCGCATTAGTTGATTCTAATGGTCAGCTTGTTGGTATTTGTACGCTCTACTCGTCAGATACTCAGTCGTTTGCGGGTATTGGTTTTGCAATTCCTTCTAACTATGCCATTGATATTGCTAATCAGATTCTTTCTGGCCAGCAGGTTAAGCATGCCTATATTGGCCTTTCCATGCAGACCGTAACCCCTCGAGCAGCCAAGCGCAATGACCTCTCGGTAGATTATGGTGCGTATGTGGCAGGCCTTCTTGATGATAGTCCTGCAGAGGATGCTGGTATTAAAAAGGGTGATGTTATTGTCTCTATTGGTGGAGAGCGCGTAGTTTCTGCTGATGCAGCTATTATTGCCGTTCGCTCTCACAAGATTGGAGAGACCGTTCCTGTAGAAATCATGCGTGGAGAAGACCGCCTTACTATCAACGTCACGCTTGGTTCTGATGAGACGCTTTCTTCTATGAAAGAGAAAGAAAAGAACAGCAAGAACGAAACAAACAACGTTGATGATAAGCAGGATCGTACTGAAGATGATGATTCCTATAGGTATTATCGTCAGCAAAACTATTGGGAAGAGTTCTGGGATTACTTCACTAATCCTTATGGAGATAAAGACGTTGATTCCGATAATCCATTTGTGAATATCGTAGAGAGCATTACCAATAGCATTGCAGAAGCAATCTACGGAATTTTTGGTTAACACTCAGATTGCGTTTGCTGTGTTTGCGTTTGTTTGTTCTGCTATGAGTTAGGGGAGCCTTGTGGATTTACTTGTGCTGTTAGTTTTGGCTGTAGTTGTCACTGTGCTTATCGTGAGCTTTGTCACACTTTCCTCTAAGCTTTCGCAAGTAAAGACATTGCAAGAGCAAAATCAAACATCAGCTGCAGAGCTTATAAGAAGCTCTACTGAGTTAGACCGTCGTGTTACGGATAACATGGCAGCCATGCAACAGCTTATGGATACAAAGCTTGAGAAGGTAAGAGAGGTAGTTGATCAAAAGCTCACCTCAACACTGCAAAATCAGACGAAGCAGACTGATCAGCGTATTGCTCAGCTTGATGCTCGCTTTGATGCTTTTCAGCGTCGTGTGGATGACAACATGAAATCAACTTCCCAGGCTTCAACTGAGCAGCTTGGTAAGGTTAGAGAGACTGTTGACAAACAGCTCAGCGACATGCGTAAAGAGAATGAAGCAAAGCTTGAGCTTATGCGTCAGACTGTTGACGAGAAACTCCAGAAGACGCTTGATGAGCGTATGACTCAATCGTTTCAGCGTGTATCTACGCAACTTGAGCAAGTTCATCAAGGCTTGGGAGAAATGCGCGGCCTTGCAGAGGGTGTTGGAGACTTAAAGAAAGTTCTCTCTGGAGTTAAGACTCGCGGAATTGTTGGAGAAATTCAGCTTGGCGCAATTCTAAGAGACATTCTTTCTCCAGAGCAGTACGAAGAGAATGTTGCTACTGTTTCTGGTTCTACTGAGCGTGTTGAGTTTGCTGTTAAGTTGCCTGGAGAGTCAGGGGAGACCGTTTGGCTTCCTATTGATTCTAAGTTCCCAGGAGATACGTACGAGCATTTAGTGGATGCAATCAATGCAGGTAATGAGGAGGCGATTGCTGCTGCTAAAAAGGGTCTAGAGACTCGAATTAAGGCAGAGGCAAAAGATATCTCTACAAAGTATATTGCCCCACCAGAGACAACTAACTTTGCTATTTTGTTCCTTCCTTTTGAGGGACTTTATGCAGAGGTAGTCAGTCAGACAGGTCTTCTTGAGCAGCTACAGAGAGAGTATCGCGTTAATGTGTGTGGACCTTCCACTATGGCAGCACTTCTTAACAGTCTTCAAATGGGATTTCAATCTGTTGCTATTCAGAAGCATGCCGACGAAATTCAAAAGGTACTCTCTGCGGTTAAGACAGAGTTTGAGACGTATCAGGTGCAGCTTGAGAAAGCTCAAAAACAGATTAGAACTGCAGAAACCACCATTGATAAGATTCTTACTACTAGAACAAAGGCTATGAACCGCAAGCTCAGAGGTGTTACTGCCTTGGAGAGTCTGGAAGATGCGCAGAGTACTTTAGGTCTTGTTGAGGGAAGTGTAGAAGATCAAGAGGATGATGAGTAGCACGTATTTTTGAGTGCTGAGTTTCTCTTTTATAGGTAGATAAAAAACAGCGGCTTCGGTTGCTGTTTTTTTTGTTGCATAAAAATACCTTATGGGGGTATACTGTTTACAGAAACTAATACCCCCTTAGGGTATGAAAAGGAGGACAGATGGCTCAGAAAGACAGCCAACCACAGGAAACTTGTTGTCAATGTGATCACAAGGCCACCCCTCGCTCAAGCGAGCTTAAAAGTGGGGTTTCTCGCCGTATCAACCGTGCAATCGGCCAGCTCAATGGCATTAAAACAATGATCGATGAGGATCGTTATTGCGGAGACGTCCTTATTCAGCTTGCAGCAGTTGAGTCTGCGGTTAAGGCTATCTCAAGAGAAGTAATGCAGGATCATCTGGAGTCTTGCGTGGTTGATCGCATCCAGTTGGGTGATACAGAAGTTATTGATGAGGTTATGGACCTCTTTAAGCGTTTTATGTAAGGTGGCGTTATGGATCAGAAAGTTTTTGATGTACAAGGAATGACGTGTGCAAGTTGTTCTGCGCACGTAGAGAAGGCAGCAAACTCTGTTTCTGGTGTCTCTGAGGCACGTGTTAATCTACTTAAAAATTCTATGGAAGTTGACTATGACGGTAACCCAGACACCCTTAAGCAGATTTCTGACGCAGTACATAAAGCAGGCTATGAGGCAACACCTCGTAGCGACAAAAAAGATTCTGTTGAAACTACTAAGGCAGATGCTACCGATGCTTCAGAAAAGGCGGTAAAGCAAAAGAGGATTGAACTTATCTCCTCAATGGCGTTTGCCATTCCACTGTTCTATCTTGCCATGGGTGAGATGATGGGAGCACCTGTTCCGCCTGCTGTTTCTGGTATGAATGGCATGATGAACTTGGCTCTTACCGAACTCTTGCTTTGCATTCCTATTCTGTTTATTTGTCGCCACTATTTTGTTGGTGGATTCCGCTCATTGCTGCATGGCGCTCCTAATATGGACTCGCTCATTGCGCTGGGCTCAGCAGCATCGTTTGCCTACAGCGTTGTCAGTCTGTATCAGATGGCAAACGCTTTTGTTGCAGGAAACATTACTGCAGCTCATCAGGCAATGCACGGTATGTACTTTGAGTCCGCAGGTTTGATTCTTGCTCTGATTACCCTGGGCAAGTTCTTTGAGGCTCGTGCAAAAGGTCATACCACAGGTGCAATTAGCGCACTTATGAACCTTGCTCCAAAGACGGCTATTCTCGTCAAAGACGGTGTTGAGCAGGAAGTTCCTGCAGAGACTGTTGTGGTGGGAGACGTGCTTGTGGTAAGGGCTGGACAGTCAATTCCTGTTGATGGCCAGCTCATCGAGGGAGAAGGATCTGTCGATGAGTCCGCGATTACCGGAGAGCCCGTTCCTGTAAGTAAGACCGTTGGCGATTCCGTGACAGGTGCAACGGTATCTACCGGCGGCTGGTTTAAGATGCGCGCCACTGCTGTTGGCGATGACACTACACTTGCAGGCATCATTCGCCTGGTTGACGAAGCAACAAGCTCCAAAGCACCTATCGAGCGTCTTGCTGACAGCATTGCTGGCGTTTTTGTCCCCGTTGTCATTGGAATTGCATTGGTAACGTTTGCCGCATGGTTTGTCTTTGTAGCTCCTGGTGACTTTGCGGTTGCTCTCTCGCACGCTGTTGCTGTTCTGGTTATTTCCTGCCCTTGTGCACTTGGCCTGGCAACACCTACCGCCATCATGGTAGGCACTGGTCTGGGCGCTTCAAATGGCATTTTGGTCAAGTCTGCCGAGGCGCTTGAGGGTGCGGTCCGAGCAACCGTGGTTGTTCTTGATAAGACCGGAACGCTCACTGAGGGCAAGCCGAGCGTAACTGACGTACTTTGTGCAGGTGGAACTTCCGAGCAGCAGCTGCTTGAGTACGCATATGCGCTTGAGCAAAAGAGCGAGCATCCACTTGCGCAGGCAATTGTTACGTACGCTCAAGAGAAGCTTGGAGAGTCTGCAGGCAGCTTTGTTGACATACAGGAGTTTTCACAGGTTGCTGGTGGTGGCCTTACGGCAAAGGTTGGCGAGAAACGCCTTGTAGCAGGAAACGCTCGTCTTATGGAGCAGGAGGGCATCAGCACACAAGAGCTGGCTTCTCAGGCTCAGCAGCTAGCTGAACAGGCAAAAACACCGCTGTACTTTGCGCTTGAGGGTAAGCTTCTTGGTGTTATTGCTGTGGCCGATAAGGTTAAGCAGACCAGCGCATCTACCATTGCTCGTCTTCGTGCTATGGGCGTTAAGTCCGTCATGCTTACTGGCGATCAGGCAACAACAGCAAACGTCATAGGTAAGGAGCTTGGTGTTGACCAGGTTATCTCTGATGTCTTGCCAAGCCAAAAAGAGTCCTACATTAGGCAGTTCCAAGACGCTGGAGAAAATGTTGTTATGGTTGGCGATGGCATCAACGATGCTCCAGCACTTGCGCGAGCAAACGTGGGAATTGCAATCGGTGCAGGTACTGATGTTGCTATTGAGTCTGCTGACATTGTTTTGATGAAATCTGATCCAGCTGATGTTGCTACCTCAATTGAGCTTTCTCGCGCCACCATGACCAACATTAAAGAAAACCTGTTCTGGGCTCTGTTCTATAACACCATTTGTATCCCTGTTGCTATGGGCCTGTTGTATCCATTTGGCATTTCGCTGAACCCTATGATTGGTGCAGCCGCCATGGGCTTCTCGTCAGTCTTTGTTGTATGCAATGCACTGCGCCTGCGTACCTGGAAGCCAAAGAATACCAGCTCAGCAACTCGCCAAGACGCTCATGACACAAAACCAGTCATTGACGTTCAAACTAAGTCCACAAACGACGCATCCGCGTCACAGAAGGAGGAATCTTATATGGAGAAGAAACTAAACGTAGAGGGCATGTCTTGCCAGCACTGTGTTGCACACGTCACACAGGCTCTTGAGGCTGTCGAGGGTGTCTCTAAGGCAACCGTTTCACTTGACGAGAAGAGCGCTGTAGTTGAGCTATCTTCTGATGTCGCTGATAGCGCATTGGTTGATGCTGTTGTTCAGGCAGGATATGAGGCTACTATTGCCTAAGGTGGGCAAGTAGACGGTCCTTCTCGCCAGAATCACTAAATACCGCACGTGCAGCATTTTCAGCAAGCTCACGTGCGGTATTTTTGTCTAGACCGCAGTGCTGCTGCAAAAGCTCAAACTCGCGCGAGAGGGTAGTGTTGGAGACAGTCATGTTGTCCGTGTTGATAGTGATCGTCAGGCCAGCATCAAGCAGTTGCTCAAGCGGGAAGCGCTCTATTGACTCAAAGATGCGCGTTTGAAGGTTGCTGGTAGGGCAAATCTCAAGCGCAACATTTGCAGCTTTAAGGTCCTGGATAACGCCTGCGTCCTCCAAAGAGCGAACACCGTGGCCAATACGTTGTGCGCCAAGTCGAAGCGCAGCCTTGATGCTTTCTGGGCCAGCTGCTTCTCCCGCGTGAATAGTAAAAGGAACATCTTTTCTTTGTGCTTCAGCAAAAAGTGACGAGAAATTCTCTGTGGCAAAGAGCGCTTCTGCTCCTGCTAAGTCTGATGCTACGACGCCATTTCCAAGGTATGCTGCCGCTAGATCAATTGACTCTTCATTTTTGTGCTTAAGCGCTTCACCTGTGCCACGCATAGCGCAAATAATGTATGCCGTGTGGAGCGCTGACTGTGGATGCTCTGCATAGAAGTCAGCTCTACCAGCAAGAGCAGCCTCAAGAACTTCTTGCTGAGAAAGACCTCCTGCAGTAAGACTTCCTGGTGCAAAGCGAGGTTCAGCGTAGAGAATGCCCTCTGTGTCAAGTTGCTCGTGAAATGCCTTTGCAATCGTACGAATGCCCTGTGCTGACTGCATAAGCTTGAGTGGCAACTCAAACGTTGCAAGATACTGGTTAAGATCCTGGCAATGAGCTGGGACTTGCATCTTATCTTTGAGTTCAGCCAAAGAGAAATCAAGTCCCGCATCTGCTGCAAGTTGAGCTGCGGCAGATAGTGGAATTGATCCATCAAGATGGACATGCAAATCGATAAGAGCACAGGAGCTCATGGCGCCTCCTACAAGAAACGTATGCTATGGCGCAAAGAGCGCAAACTAGATAGCTACATCATACGGTAGGGAAGTGGCGTTTTCCAAATCGTTTGCAAGTTTTTCAAACTGGTATCCATTGACGCGCTCAAGCAGACGTACTTCATCAGGCAAAACGTCATAGTGAATCTGAGAGCAAATGGCGCAAGCAATAGATCCAATGGTGTCTGTATCTCCACCCATCTCTGCAGCTATTCTCGCTGCTTTAGAGACTTTTCCTTGTGAGAGCTTTACCACTGCAAGAACTGCAGGGATGGTCTCTATGGTTTCGTAACCACAGCCACAGTAGTCGTAGATGTCTCTTGATGCTGCTAGGGGAGCCTCAAGGTTTTTGGCACCCTCGCAAAACTCCAGCGCCATGATGCACTTTTGGTACATGCTAGGCATAGGCATTTGTGTACCAATTTTTGTGTAGAGAGCTCGGTGTCCGTAACTTAAAGCAGTTTCAAGAGCGTCCTCAACCGTAAACGAGTTTTCAGAAAGACCTCTGCTTATGGCGGCCACAATCATTGATGCGCCCATGATAGCTACGTTGGTTCCGTGCGTGGGAAGCGCAAGTTCAGTAACACTGTTAATGAGCGCATGTTTGTCTTTCCAGCTCACAATTGAAGCCATCGGCGCACATTTCATGGCACATCCGTTAGTGGTTCCAAGGCGACCACACGTTTTAAGCGAGTGGCCAGAAAGTCGATTGGCTAATGCAGCTCTTGTGGAAGGGCCAACTACCTGAGCAGCGTTTGGCTCTGTTGCCACATAATTTTCTAGTGCATCAAAGTAGCGGGATTGGTTAAAAACTCCCTGGTTATCAATGATGTTTTTAGTCAAAATAATTGCATTTGCGGTGTCATCTGTAGTCTGACCTGCGGTAAAAGGTCTTCCAAAAAAGTCATTTTTAGGTGGACTTGAAAGACTTTGAACTCCATCAGGAAATGCAAAATCGATTTGGTGTGGTGACATCATCTCTGTTGGCATGCCATAGGCGTCGCCATAGGCAAGGGCCGTAAGCATCCTATAGAGTTTAATTTTTCTTGCCGTATTCATGTTACTCACGCTTCTTTATGTCAGAAGAACGTGATGTTTTGACTCTGCAGAGACTCTTGTTACCTGCAGAGATAAGCTTCTCATAGCAGCATGCCATGATTGCTCCCCTCAATTAGATATTCTCTGTCTTTGCAGGTTTTTCTTTACTGTGCCGTAAGGAATGCCTCACTCCTTAGATCCTTACTTTCCCAACTTGTAGTCGCAATACAAGCTAGATGGCTCAGACAGAAAATATCTCCCCCAAGTATGTTTAAAGATATCAAATATTTAAGTATTACTACAGGGGGTAAGGCTTATTAATCGGCGGGCGGTAGCTGAAGAGAGCTTAGAGGCAACTTATTCACAATAGTGACTACATGCTGTCTTATATTCTCTCTAACGCACTGAGCCATTGCTGGGTAAAATGGTTTGTAGCAATCTGAAAGGAATGGACATGCCCGCAATTTTGACTCATGACTTCTTTGGTAAGGATGCCTTTGATATAGCTGCAGGCAAACTTGGTTTTTCTACGATGGAAGAGCGAGAAGCTTTTCTGTTGGGCAACCAAGGTCCAGATCCGCTGTTTTATTTAGCAGCAGATCCGCTGCTACATCGCTACGCTAAATATGCGTCGATCATGCATAAAGAAAAAACGCCTGAACTTCTTCTTTCTATGCGAGACGCAATTGCACCTCTGCCACTTAAAGACGTTGCGGTTGCTCGCGCCTATATTGCGGGATTTCTCTGCCACTATATGCTTGATTCCACTGCTCATCCCTTTGTCTATTACTGGCAAAACATGCTTATCTCTCAAGGTGTTGAGGGCTTGGATGAATCTGCTAAAAATCAAGTACATGCAGAAATCGAGAAAGACCTTGATGAAGCAATTCTTTACGCTCATCTTGGTAAAACGGTAGCTACCTACAGACCTTATAGCGAGGTTTTGAAGGCATCGCTGCATACGCTTTACGTTTTGGATAGGGTGTTTTTCTTTGCGTTGCTATGGACGTATGAAAAACCTACCGATACCAGGATTTTCTCGTCAGCTGCTGTTGATTTTAGGATTATCCAGCATCTAGCGTATTCGCCGACAGGTAAGAAGAGAAAGCTACTTGGTCATCTTGAGCGTACCTTTGGTACAAATAGGTTCTCTTTGATTGAGGCGCTCTCTCACGGGGCAAGAGAATCCTCTGATTCTGATTTTGATAACAGAGCAGGAAATGAGTGGACTGATCCTTTTACGGGAGAGATTCGTAAAGAGAGCTTCTGGGATTTGTATGACCATGCGCTGGCAAATGTGCCGTATGCACTTGACGTTTTCTTCTCGCCAGACTTTAATCTTGATACTGCAAAAGAGCTTACGCAAAATCTGAACTTTGATGGTCAGACGCTTGCAGGTGAAGGTTCGACAGAATAGGTTTTTGTGGCAACGTACGTTTTTTCTGATATTCACGGTCATGTGGAGCCGCTTAGGCGTGCTCTAGAGCGTATTAATCCAACCGAGACAGACGTGTTCTATTGTCTTGGCGACATGATTGACCGTGGCCCTAGCTCGCTTGCCACTATAAAGACAATTCGCGAGCTTCCTAACTGTACGGTTTTGATGGGCAATCATGAGCAGCTTGCGCTGCAAGCGTTGGACCCAGAAGCCGATATTGAAGCCCAGTTTATGTGGCAGATTAACGGGGGAGACGCAACACTTGCTGAGCTCAAGGCGCTTTCTGAAGAAGAATATAGTGAGCTGATTGACTGGCTGCAGGCGCTTCCTTTGTACACCACCGTTGAGGTCCAAGGCAGAGATTTTGTTCTGGTACATGCGGGCGTAAAGTCTAATGGCGTTCCCTTGCCAACCGCCTGGGATAAGGCTTCTTTAGAGCAGTATTTAAGCAAACAGTCTGAAAACGATCTTTTGTGGATTCGTGAAGAGTTTTGGCAATATCCAACGGATTTCCGCACGTCAGAAGCAGCGTATCCCGTTGTAATTTGCGGCCATACACCCACGCCTTTGTTAGCAAGCTTTGGTGCAAAAAACTTGAATCGCAGCGCCACCACTCCTGATGGCCTTGCGCAATGGGTCCAGTCAGATGGCGATAAGTGGGGAATTGACACAGGCACTACAGGTGGAGCCGGCTATGGCCAAGTAACTGTGCTGCGCCTTGATGATTTGCAGGAGTTTGTTGAGCCGCTGCAAGAAGGCGAGTAGCTGTGGCTGCGAAGATGCCACAGCCTGCCGGCGATAGTACAAAAACAGTGCTTGCGCATGTAGAGAACACGCTTGACCCCATCATCTTCCCGGACTCTCGCGTGCTGCTTTTGGGATCCATGCCTAGTCCCAAGTCTCGAGAAATTGGCTTTTACTTTGGTAATCCTCAGAATAGATTCTGGCGCGTAGTTGCCGCGTTATATGGCGAGAAACCCCTCAAGTCCATATCTGAAAAGATTGACTTCTGTAAAAGACATCATCTTGCTCTTTGTGATGTGCTTAAGGCTTGTGATATTAAGGGTGCTAGTGATGCTTCTATTGCAAATCCGATTCCACACAATATTGGCGCTCTTATTCAAGATTCATCAATCTGCGCTATTTTTACGCTGGGTGGAACCGCAACAAAATTCTACAAGCGTTATACTGAGCAACAAACTGGTATTCTTGCACGTCAATTACCTTCTACAAGTCCCGCTAACGCACGTATGTCAGTTGAGGATTTAGTGGAAGAATTTTCCATTATCAAAAAATTTACCAATTGTGAGTTGACAATATCCTAGTTGCGACTAGGATTATACGCATGCGAATTATGGCTACGACATACACTGCACTTTGTGCATGCACCGCGATGTGTCTGGTGCCCGGGTCACATACGACCAGGGTGTAATTGTCGCTGAGCAAAATTTTCCTGGTACAGACTCGGGCGTAAAGCTATTTTGTAACTCTTGTGTGAGTATTCGCACATCCCGAGAGGATTTATTCGCATGGACTGGAGCTTCATAGGGGAACACCTCCCACTGTATGCAGAAGCTGCAAAAATAACGGTTACTATCTCTTTCTTTGGAGTTCTCTTCTCGCTTATCGTTGGTTTGATAAGTGCTCAGATTTCGCTGACAAAAATTCCTGTTTTAAGTCAGCTTAATGCTGTTTACGTTGAGCTTTCCAGAGGAACACCCCTGCTTATTCAGCTGTTTCTTATCTACTTTGGTCTGACTAAAGTTGGTCTCAAAATGGATGCAGAAGTAGCTGCTGTTGTGGGTTTAACGTTTCTTGGTGGCTCCTATATGGCAGAAGTGTTTCGTGCAGGTTTTGAATCAGTTGCAGCTATTCAGTTTGAATCTGCACAGGTTTTGGGCCTCTCAAAGATTCAAGCTCTCCAGCACGTTATTCTTCCACAGGCACTTTCTGTAGCAATTCCAGGCCTCGTTGCTAACATCATTTTCTTAATCAAGGAATCTTCCGTTGTTTCCGGCATTGCTCTTGCAGATTTGATGTACGTAACCAAGGACATTATTGGCATGCAATACGACACTACAGAAGCCCTCTTTATGCTGGTAATTGCCTATGTGATTATCCTTGTTCCTATTTCTTTGCTTGGCAGCTGGCTGGAGAGGAGGCTTGACTATGCCCGTCGATAATATTTTGTTGCAGGAAGGAGTGATAACGCGCCTTCTTGGAGGTCTTGCAACAACGGTGCATATTGGCCTTATCTCCGTGGCGCTTTCTATTCCTCTTGGTGTTCTCGTTGGACTTTTTATGACATCCAACAACAAGGTTGTTCGCGCAATTCTTCGTGTTTACCTTGAGATTGTTCGTGTTATGCCTCAGTTGGTGCTGCTCTTTGTGGTGTTCTTTGGTACTTCTGAATGGTTTGATGTCAACTTTGATGGCATTGAAGCTTCAATTGTGGTCTTTACCTTCTGGGGAGCAGCTGAGCTTGGAGACCTGGTACGAGGAGCGTTGGAGTCAATTCCAGCATCTCAGTATGACGGTGCGTTTGTACTTGGCCTTTCTCGCCAGCAGACGTTCTTTAAGGTCATCCTGCCCCAGGCTTTCAAGCGTCTTTTACCACCAGCCATTAATCTGATTACGCGCATGATTAAGACAACGTCACTGTGTAATCTGATTGGCGTGGTTGAACTGCTCAGAGTTGGAAGTCAGATCACCGATTTTTATCGCTTTAAGTTCCCAACCGACGGAGCACTTTGGATTTACGGAGCTATTTTCTTCCTGTATTTTGCTGCCTGCTTCCCACTTTCGTATCTTTCACGCAGGCTTGAGAGGAGCGCCTCACATGAGTAACGCCGTTTTAGCAGTTAAGGACCTTACCAAGGTATATCCCTCAAGCCAGAAACCCGTGCTTGATAAGATCTCGCTCTCCATCAATAAAGGCGAGGTAGTCGTGGTGTTGGGACCTTCCGGTTGCGGTAAGTCTACGCTGCTTCGCGCCATTGTTGGCTTGGAAGATATCCAAGGGGGAGAAGTGCTTCTCCACGATCAGGTTATTTCTGGTCAGAAGAGGGAAAGCGCCGCAGCAGGCATTGGTATGGTTTTTCAAAGCTATGACTTGTTCCCCAACATGACGGTTTTGAAAAACGTAACTCTGGCTCCTCTGGTAGTGCAGAAGCGCTCAGAGGCTGAGGTTTTAAGTCAGGCAGAAGAGCTGCTGCGTCGAGTAGGGCTGTGGGAGAAGAAGGACGCTTATCCATCAGCGCTTTCTGGCGGTCAAAAGCAGCGCGTGGCAATTGTTCGTGCGCTGATGACTAACCCTGAAGTTCTTTTGCTGGACGAGATTACTGCAGCTCTTGACCCCGAGATGGTTCACGAGGTTTTGCAGGTAGTTATGGAGCTGGCAGAGCAGGGGATGACCATGCTGGTGGTAACTCACGAGATGCGTTTTGCTCAAGCAGTTGCTGATCGAGTCATCTTGATTGATCAGGGACACATCGTAGAAGAGTCGTCCGATGCACAAGAGTTTTTCTCGGCACCTAAAACAGAGAGGGCACAAGAGTTTTTGCGTACCTTTGAATTTGAACGTGTACATAAGTAAACAACGTGTTTTTGTACGTAGATGATGTAGTAATTGATACAACTTGTTAGGATTTGAAATGAACTTCTTTGAAAATACTTCCGCTTCTCTTTCT
>CALIZK010000078.1:0-3242 GCA_938028635.1 uncultured Atopobium sp. | reverse complement strand
TACCTTTGGTGCCACCATGTTGATTGATGGCTTCAACTTTAATTTCAATCCGTCATACAATATTTTTGTTGCCATCTTTTTGCTCTTTGCCACACTTATTGAATCTGCTGCAGAAGAAATTCTATTCAGAGGCTTCTTGCAGACAGGTGTCGCAGCTAAAAGCTTTTTGCCTGTAGCGCTTGTACTTCAAGCGGTGCTTTTTACCGCAACGTATGGTCTTACACCAAATATTTCTGTTGCTGCAGCAATCTCAGTCTTTTTGATGGGTATTTTCTATGGCTTGGTATTTTGGCTTACTGATAACCTTCTCATGACTATTGCTATGCACTTTATTTGGAATTTTGTAACTGGTCCGCTTCTAGGAATTTCAGTCACCACCGTTCTTCTCCCCACTACGCTTTTAACAGCGTATCCTGCTGCATCTGATTTCATCTCGGGTGGAGCTTACGGTATTGAAGCAAGCGTTGTTACCATTTTTGTATGCCTTGCTGCCTGCGCTATAGTAGGTTGGAAATGTTATAAGGCACAAGGCGAGAAGAACTAATGGCTTCAAACATGCTTCAGTCAATTGAGACTCTTTCAGTAGAGCCGGGAACACCGCTGCTGCTCCATGCATGCTGTGGTCCATGCTCACTTGAACCTTTAAAACATCTGAGGGAAGAGGGCTTTGAGCCAACCATCTGCTGGACTAATCCTAATATTCAGCCAGTTGAAGAGCACGATAGGCGTCTGCAGACATTACTTACGTGGGCTCAAGAAGAGGCTCATGTTGAGGTGATTGTGGCAGGAGATCCGCGAGAGCAGTGGGAGCGAGCTGTGGCCCCTCAGGGATTTGAGCGAGATCGTCGCTGTCGTGCTTGTTACGCAATCCGCTTGGCAGAGAGTTGTCGTGTGGCGGCTGAGCGCGGGTTTGAATACGTTTCTACAACACTGGCCGTCTCGCCCTATCAGCTTTTTGATGCCTGTGAGGATGAACTGGTATCTATCGCGCACGCTTACGGACTAACGCCTGTATGGAGGGATTTTCGTCCGTTTTACCCAGAGGCTACAAAAGAGTCTCGTGAGTTTGGTATGTATCGACAAAATTATTGCGGTTGCAGATATTCTGCGGCCGAGGCTCAGATAGAGCGTCATGAAGCTCGTGACGCAAGAAAGGCAGCACGTCATGCGAACTGACGATTTTGATTACAACCTCCCAGAAGAACGTATTGCACAAGCTCCTGCAGAGCCAAGAGACTCTTGCAGGCTGTTGGTGTTGCATAGAGAAGATGGCCGCATAGAGCACAAGCACTTCACTGATATTGTGGAGTATCTTGAGCCGGGCGATTTGGTTGTAGTTAACCAGACGCGCGTTATGCCAGCTCGCCTTGTAGGTAAAAAGCAAAATACGGGCGGCGTCTCAGAAACGCTGCTTTTAAAACGTCGAGAAGACATTGATGCTTTGGGTAGTGTATGGGAGTGTCTGGTAAATCCTGGTAAGCGTCTAAAGCCTGGCGCGGTAATTGAATATCGTGCAGGTGGCTTGCATGCCCCTGATTCTGCTCCTGTGGTGTTGACCGGTACCATTGTGGACTTTGTTGACGACAACAGGGGAGGTCGCCTGGTGCGTTTTGAAGCACAGGG
This sequence comes from uncultured Atopobium sp., assembly GCA_938028635.1. Classification (GTDB taxonomy): domain Bacteria; phylum Actinomycetota; class Coriobacteriia; order Coriobacteriales; family Atopobiaceae; genus Lancefieldella. The sequence continues at coordinate 1,619 of CALIZK010000078.1, read as the reverse complement.
AGATCGCACTCTTGACGAGGCTATTCATGAGGCAGGCCACGTTCCACTGCCTCCGTATATTACACAGTACGAGGGAGACCCAGAGAAGTACCAGACGGTCTATGCTATGCAGGATGAACACTCTGCAGCAGCTCCTACTGCGGGTCTTCACTTTACTCCAGAGCTCATTGAAACCATCAAGGCAAAGGGTGTCCAGTGGGCATCCGTTGAGCTAGAGGTAGGTATTGATACCTTCAGGTTGGTAACAGAGGACGATCCTACCAAGCACGTCATTCATACCGAGCGCTACCACGTAGCTCCAGAAGTTGTAGAAGCAGTAAAGGCTACCAAAGCCGCTGGTCATAAGGTTATTGCCATTGGTACTACCAGTGTTCGCTCGCTTGAGAGTGCTTGGGATAATCAGATTCCTGCAGCTGAGCCTCCTGTTGTTGCGCGTCGCTTTGAAGAGGCAGAAGACTCTGCTGCAGTGACTCATAAAGGCGATATGGTTGCCCGAGAAAACGCAACCACCAATCTCTATTTGATGCCAGGCTCTACGTTCCACGTGGTAGACGCCATGGTGACCAACTTCCACGTTCCTCGTTCAACTTTGATGATGCTGGTTTCTGCGTTTGCAACGCGCGAGCAGATTATGGACGCCTATCAAAGTGCCATTGACGAGAAGTACCGCTTCTTGTCATTTGGTGATGCCATGATCATCATCTAAGCCGCCTCTATTGACTTCTAAATCAAGCTCATGTTTGTAATACAAAAAAGACGCCCAAGAGGCGTCTTTTTTACATACCGATACACTATGGGCTTATGGTCTGTTGAATATCAGCCATACAAAGAGTGCAAGAATCACCACCATGCCAATGATTACGGCGATAAAACCAATGCGCTGTCCACGAGTTGCTTCACGAAGGATTTTCTCGCCACGAATAAGACTCTTAAGCGTGTGTTTCTTTGCACTTACGTTGATAATTTGCTCGTCAACAGACTTTCTGAGCTGCTCAGTAATCTCTGGTGTTGCATAAATCTCTTTAGCATCATCAATGATTGTTTGTGCCGCATCATGTTTGTCTGCCGCCTCGTTAAAGAGCTCTTTAGCTGCCTTAATTTTTTCTTCAAGAGTCTCAATATCTTTGTTCAAGATTCTCTGACGGGCATTAGACTCAGCTACTACGGCGTCATATTCTTGCTGTTTTTGTTCGTAGTCAGCGCGCGCAGCATCGATAGAAGACTCTGAGTACTCCAGGGATTTGCTTTGCGTCCAGTAGTGCGTTTGCGCCATCTCAAGAGAAGACTGGAATGAGTTTTGAATCTCATCAGACTGCTTTTTAGCTTCTTCTGAACGAGCAAGCTCAGATTTCAAATCTTCTTCAAGGCGAATAATGGCATCGTGATTTGCAGCAGGATCTGTCTTAAGACCTGCGATTTCTTCTCTCAGAGAAAGCTGTCTTGCCTGAGAGTTTTCTAGTGCTTTACGTGCAGATGCTACAGCTGCATCGCGTTTCTCGGTAACTTCTTTGAGTTGTGCTTCTGCATTTTTGACACCACGCTGTGCCTCAGAGATGGTCTTTGAGATGTCGTCTAGTCTGCCTTTTGCTGTGGCAGCAACTTCTTTGTAAGGCTTAATC
>CALIZK010000077.1:0-8538 GCA_938028635.1 uncultured Atopobium sp. | reverse complement strand
GCTATTTTGTGCGCCAGGCCTAAAAGCCGACGCTAACACGCTGCAGAATCATAATCACCTGCATATGAACTGCCTCCCATTTCTTGGACATAAGAAATGGGAGGCAGTTCATTACAGGCCGCCATTTTACATCGCAAAATTTTTACGTGCAATTGTGTTTAATCGCATCCAGCTACACGCATCCACCGAAGTTCAACAAGACCATCTGTCGAGCAGCTTGCTGACCAAACAGCGATTAGCAGCGCTTAGCTTTCCAAAGCTTCAAATGACTTAAAGCCCTCGCCGATTGCCTCGTGAACCTCTGAAATAAATACCAGTGCATCTGGGTCAATTTCAGAAACAATGGCCTTTAGCTGAACAAGCTCTGTACGGCCAAGAACACACATCAAAACAGGCTTATGCGCGCCGCTCCACAATCCACGAGCCTGAAGCTCCGTACAGCCACGATTAAGGTTGTACAAAATCTCGTGAGCAATTGCATCATGCTCAGAAGAAATAACGTAAACGCAACGCTCGGACCTTGGTCCGTCGATAACAAAGTCAATCATTTTTCCTGTGACAAAGATTGCTAGAGCCGAATACAGGCCGTTTTCTAGCGAGAAGACCGGAATGGCCACAATAATGATGACGATATCAACAATAATAATTGCAGTGCCTGATGGAACAGAAAAATGCTTGGAAAACGCTTGAGCAATAATATCTGTACCACCGGTATTGCCGCCTGCTCTAAATACAAGTCCAAGACCAAAACCGCAGATAATACTACCCCACAGTGCCGCAAGCATAAGATCATTAGCGCCAAGAGCTGGCAGGAATGGAGCAAAAAGGTCAACAAAAATACTTGAAATTAAGAAGCCCGCAACGCTCTTGAGCAAGTATTTTTTGTTTCCACTTTTTGCAACAAAAGCCATCAGAATAATATTCATGGCGATTGTCTGCATACCAACAGGCAGGTCAAATCCAAAAGGTAGCGCAACGGCCCTAATAACTGTTGCAAAACCGGTAATACCACCAGCAGCAAGTCCGTTTGGAACTTCAAAAACATCAAGGCCAACTGCAAAAATTGCACAGCCAAGGACGATAAAGAACGAGTCTTTAAAGGTCTTTTGCCAAGTAGATTTTTGCACACTAATCCTTTCCGCCAACAACCCAGCGATGATACGCAATGATGAACTGGTCAAGATCGCCGTCTGAAAGAACGGACTCTACATTTCCTGTCTCCGCGCCTGTTCTTAAATCCTTAATAAGTTGATAAGGATAAAGAACATAGCTCCTAATCTGATTTCCAAACGAGATTTCTCTCTTTGGACCACGAAGCTCATCAAGCTCAGCCTCGCGTTTCTCTTTTTCAATCTCATACAAACGGCTGCGCAAGATATTCATTGCTGCAGCCTTGTTCTGCAATTGACTGCGCTCATTTTGGCAGGTTACTACTGTTCCTGTTGGAATGTGAGTAATACGAACTGCCGAGTCTGTGGTGTTGACTCCCTGACCTCCTGGACCAGATGCGTGATATACATCAATGCGCAGGTCATTGGGGTCAATATCAACCTCAATATCCTCAGGAAGAACAGGTAAAACTTCCACCCCAGCAAATGATGTCTGCCTGCGTTTTTTAACGTCAGTAGGAGAAATTCTAACCAGACGATGTACGCCCTGCTCTGCACGAAGCATGCCATAAGCGTTCTTACCGCTTACGGTAAAGGTTGCACGGTCAAGACCGATAACCTCTGCAACAGGCGCGTCGTTAATGTCAACTTTCCAACCACGGCGGTCACAATAGTTGAGATACATGCGAAAAAGCATCTCGCACCAGTCTTGAGACTCAAGACCGCCTTGACCAGGCTTAATAGTAACAATTGCGTCACCATGATCAAGTTCATCAGTAAACCAGCTTGAAAGCTCAAGCTCCGACAAGTCTTTTTCAAGAGATGCCGCAAGCGCTTGAGATTCGTCGAGTGATGCTTGGTCTCCAAGCTCTGTTCCAAGCTCAAAAGCGGCCTCAGCATCACCGAGTTTCTCTTTAGCTCTATCAATACCAGCAACATCATCGCGAAGTGATGCTAGTTGAGCCATTATTTTTTGCGCAGCTTCAGCGTTGTCCCAAAAATTGGGACGAGTACTTTCTGCCTCAAGTTCTGAAATTTGCTGACGCTTCTCAGTGAGGTGAAGATATCCTTCTACCTCAGAGAGACGCTCCGCTAAAGCTTGGAGCGAAACAACCTCTGTATCAGCCATTCTTACCTATTTCGGCCGTGGCAGTTCTTAAACTTTTTGCCACTTCCACATGGGCAAGGGTCATTGCGACCAACGTTGACATAAGGATTTGGATCGTCAGACTTACGATAGGTAGACACAGAAGACTGGCTAGCGCCGGTTCCCTGTGGGCTCTTGCCAATAGCTGCGGCATTCTTAAGCATGCTCTTGCCCTGCTTAAGTGCCCTTTGATCGCCGTCGGTCTCTTCTCCACCAGAATAGTGAGCATTTTGGAAGGCCTCTGCCTCAGTATTCTGACGTGGACGATTAACCAACTCAAGGCGAAGAATAGTACGGAGGAAGTCCTCATACATGGTGTTTACCAGCAGCGTAAATGCCTCGTATGCCTCGGTCTTATACTCAACCAGAGGATCGCGCTGACCAAAACCACGAAGACCAATACCGGTCTTTAGGTAATCCATCTCCTGGAGGTATGCCATCCAACGAGTATCAATGACACGAAGCATTACCTGAGCAGCAAGCTCACGCATAACTTCTTCGCCAAGCTTCTGGGTCTTCTCGTCAAAAGTCTTTTGGACAAATGCGGTGACATCCTCTTCAAGCTGCTCAAACTTGGTGTCCTCGGTAAACTCTGGAAGATCAGTCTTACCAGTAAGTTCAGTGAGCCACTTCTCAAGACCCTCAAGATCCCACTCGTCAGCATCTCCGTAACAGAACTCCTCGCAAATGCGCTGAGTAGTAGAAGCAGTGACTGTCTCGATGAGGTCCATAAGATCCTTGCCGTCAAGAATCTTGTTTCTCTCTGCGTAAATGACCTGACGCTGTTTGTTCATAACATCGTCGTAATCAAGGACGTTCTTACGCATTGCAAAGTTGACTTCCTCAACCTTGCGCTGGGCGCCCTCGACAAGCTTGGTAACAATCTTTGCCTTAATGGGCATATCGTCTGGAAGCTCATAGCGCTGCATCATTGCTGCAACGCCATCCATGCGATCTCCACCAAAGCGGCGCATCAAATCATCTTCAAGAGAAAGGTAGAACTGGGTCTGACCAGGGTCTCCCTGACGACCAGAACGACCACGAAGCTGATTGTCAATACGACGACTCTCATGACGCTCGGTACCAATAACGCACAAACCACCCGCAGCAGTTACTGCCTCACGCTCAGTAGCGCAGATTTCCTTTGCTTCTTTGCGTGCAGCTTCTTTTTGCTCCTGAGTAGCCTCAGCTGGCTCAATTCCCTGGTTACGAAGGATATCTTCAGCCATAACGTCTGGGTTACCACCCAGAAGAATATCGGTACCACGGCCTGCCATGTTGGTTGCAATAGTAACTGCACCCTCACGACCAGCCTGAGCAATAATCTGTGCCTCACGCTCATGGAACTTAGCGTTCAGAACGTTATGTTTAATGCCGCGTTTAGACAGAATGCGAGAAATACGCTCGGAGTTGTCAATGGAAACGGTACCAACAAGTACTGGCTGACCATTCTGATGACGCTCTTCAACGTCTCTTACGACAGCTTCAAACTTAGCGTCAATAGTACGATAGACCAGGTCATCGAGGTCTTCACGCTTAACCGGACGGTTAGGTGGAATAACCTGAACAGGAACGTGATAAACCTCGCGGAACTCTGCGTCCTCGGTCATTGCAGTACCGGTCATACCGGAGAGCTTGTCGTACATGAGGAAGTAATTCTGGAGAGTAATGGTTGCCAGAGTCTGATTCTCTTCACGTACCTGAACGTTCTCTTTTGCTTCAATTGCCTGGTGAAGGCCCTCAGAATAACGACGACCTTCCATGATACGACCAGTGAACTCATCAACAATCTTAACTTCGCCGTCAATGACAACGTACTGCTGATCACGATGGAACATGTACTCAGCCTTCAGCGCCTGCTGAAGGTGATTGACTAGCTGGCCAGTCTCATCGTTGTAGATATCGTCAATGTTGAGAGCACGCTCGACCTTCTCGAGACCAATCTCTGTTGTTGCAATGGTGTGCTTTGCCTCATCCATCTCAAAGTCGACATTTGGAGTTAATCCACGAACTGCCTTTGCAAAATCCTTGTAGGTACCTGCAGATTTAGTGCCAGCACCAGAAATAATCAGAGGAGTACGAGCCTCATCGATAAGGATGGAGTCAACCTCGTCGACGATGGCGTAGTGATGTCCACGCTGAACACGCATCTCTGGGCGAGTAACCATGTTGTCGCGCAGGTAGTCAAAACCAAACTCTGAGTTTGTACCGTAAGTAATATCTGCCTCATATGCAGGCTTTTTAAGGCTCAGTCGCATGCCGTTCTGCAGAAGGCCAACACTGATTCCCAAGAATTTGTAGATGGTGCCCATCCACTCACTGTCTCGTTTGGCCAGGTAGTCGTTGACCGTAACAATGTGAACACCCTTGCCACTCAGTGCGTTAAGGTAGCCAGCAAGTGTGGAGACAAGTGTCTTACCTTCGCCGGTCTTCATCTCTGCGATAGTGCCCTTGTGAAGCGCGATACCACCAATGAGCTGGACATCAAAGTGACGCTGACCAATGGTTCTTACTGACGCCTCACGTACCGTTGCAAAAGCCTCTGGGAGAAGATCGTCTAGACTTTCTCCTTCAGCATAGCGAGCCTTGAACTTCTCGGTCTGAGCTTGAAGCTCTTCATCGCTCATTTCCTGCATTGTTGGCTCAAGCGCATTGATCTTCTCGACAATACGCTGATATGCTTTGAGGTCCTTGTCAGCGCCAAAGGACAGAATCTTAGAGAGGAAATTAGGCATAGCTTTTTCCTTGACGTCGGGCATCTATCTTCGGTTGATAGACACAGTATTCAACTTATATATCATACCCTGTCTAACTGCTTGAATCACACTACATGGCGTCGTAAAATCCCAATTTCGTTATTTCTCCACCACTAGTTTCTATTGATTCTTTTCCCTTTTCTGCACCTGCAATCATCCTGAGCTGTTTAGACGGCATTTTTCTACGCTTCATAACGTATTTCTGCACGTACAAATCGTAGTAATGCTGCGCATCCTGCGCCCGACCACATTTTCTCAGTGCCTGAATGAGCGCCATAAGTGTGTCCTCTCGCATATCGTCAACAAGGTAGGCGAGCTCTGCAAAATGCACCGCGAGCGTATAGTGCGTAATTCTCAAAGCAGCCGCTGAGGCCGTCACCATGGTATCTATATATTGATCTCTCAAGGCAACACGAATGGGATCTGCAAACCTAAAGCACTCATCCTCGGGAAGATACAAATCACCTTGATAAAGCTCTTCTGCCTGCTTGGCCAAGTGCACTATGTCTTCATCGCTGTTTGATGATGCAACGCTCTTTGCTAATTGCGTAAAAATATCAATATCTACGGTCACCTGCTGGGGATTAAAACCAAGCGTCTTTTCAATCCGAGATGCTTCCAGAGGCTCACAATCTGTCTGAATCTCCTGGACCTCTTTGCGAATAACTCGAGTTGCTTGATACAGACGTTCTTGCCAATGTGCCTGATCAGCCTCCGGCCAAATCTGCTGCGCAATCTGCGACCTAAAGCTCATGTGATTGTGGGCAAGCGCCAAATATACAAGTAGTGCCTTTGCCGATCTATAAGCAATTTTTCTGCCAGCAATCTCCTCTCCTTGCACCGACAAACTAAATCTGCCGAGAAGAGCAAGGTAAACTCCAGGGTGAGCGTTATTTTCCTTCTCTACGTGCAGGCTCTTCAGGGCGGAGTTTTCAGTCCAAGAATCCCCTGCTCCTTGCCGAGATGCTCTCCATTTTGTTATGTCTCGTTTTCCCTCATTTGAACGTAGGTAATGGAGCCATTCTTCTGGCATTTCTCGTTCTAAGCACTGCTGAAACTCAGAGTCATCAGACAGAAGCGCTCTCACAAGCCACATGGCATTTTCAGGAACTCCATACTCAACCGCATCCAGCCAAACGGGAGCATGTCCGTTTACACTCTTAAAGAGAGCTTTATATATTGTTCTACATGCAGCTTTTAGCGATGGATGGGTAATTGCCTCAAGGCTTTTCTCCGTAGGTTTAACGCCTAAGAAAAATCCCGCAATATCTTCAATGATCTTTCCGACTTGCACCACATATAGTGAATCCCATTCCCTACTCAGCAGCACCGCTCTTCTCGCCTGGAGTTGCGCTTTGGGATATGCTCTGCTTCTGAGGCTGAGAAGAGCTCCAATAAGAAGCGCGGGCACTTGAATCATACGATTACCCTGCAGTTCTGCTTGGCTGATGAGCTGCTCAGTATCGTATAGGTCTCCCACAGAAGAGCTTTTTTCAAAAAGGTAGCGAACGCATTTAAGTAGTCCTACAGACCCCTTTAAGCCTCTGGCCTCACCTTCTTGTAAGAAGGAGATCGCGCCTGAAGCGCGCGTATCAAATTCCTTTTGATATACACCCAACAATGCGTAAAGCAATTCGACGTCAACAGCTTGAATTGACGAGGTTATTGATGCAGCCTTCTCATGCTGCTGCTCAAGAAGCAGCAGCTGAAGGGCATACTTAAAATTTCCTTGCAAAGCTAAATCAATTGCGCGTTTATGTAGAGCAATTTTTTTCTCTAGCGGACCCAGCTCAAGGTCTTCTTTCAAGGGTGGCAGAGGCTTTTGCAAAATCAACTTCAGTAAAGTCATATATGCCGTTTGCTTAAGAAATCCGTTAAAAGAAGTGAGATTTTTGAGTGCCCTATCAGCATCTTTAGTATTCATCGGCCCCTTAGCAGTAGACAGCGAATCCACCATTCCCTTAGCAGCTTTTTTACTTGAGTTATCGAGCGTACAGTCAGAATGTGTGGCAGTAAGTGCGTTATCTACCAGCTCAATATATCCAGCATCTGCAAATTCCGCTGCATGAGAAAGAACAATTTCCCAGATAATCTCTTCTCTAACCAATGAGCTCACAAATGCAGCCTTAGAGAAATCTTCCCTATCGATGAGCAGGGCTATAGCTTTCAAAACAAGCTTTTCATGCTTACCCGCTAGAGCCACAAGCTCCTGTTTATTAAAGTTCAACACATCAAATCTTGTAGCATGAATACACGAGAAACGCCTAGTTTCTACATGCACACCAAAGAAAGGCGCATCTTGCTCTATCTTGGCCAAATACTCAAGATCAACTTGTCCGCATATACGGCCCAAATCATCAAATGAGCCAACACCGAGCAGCATCATGCCCAGCCTGAGCCTAAGTTCCTCAATGCCAAGTGAACTTCTGAGCATATACGATGCAACACAAGCAAGACTAGTTAGATACGTAATTGGAACATCCGCATCTTCATGCTCGCAAAATGTAACTGGCAAAGAGTAAACAAGCGTTGGAATACCGCGAGTCAATCTCATATTAGTCAAAATTGATTGTTCAGAATTATCTATTCCAGGCATAAACGTGAGCAGCTCATTCTTCCCCAAAACATACACGCTAGGGACTTCGTCGATTAACTGACGAGCTTCAGGAGATAAAGAAATCGCAACAAGACAGCCAGCCATACGAAGGCGCGCAATTGATTTAACCTGGCGAGCAACAAAATACTCGTCAGACGGAGGAAAATCATCAATAAGAACTAACCTTTTAACCGCCTTTGATTTCTTAGCATTGCAGATAGAAGTGCTTTTCTTAGTAAGGATCTGAGTTGCCTCTTTAGCCGACAAACTAGAAAGAGAGATTTCATACACAGTCCATCCGTGTGACTGCGCATAATCCGCCAACTCACGCAAAAACATGGTCTTACCCATGCAGGGCTCTGCACAAAGCGCGAGCGGCCTATTGGTCTTTTCCATTGTTCTGAGGAAGTGCTGAGGTGGAACTACCCTGCTATAGTCACCCATCACATAGCGAGAAGACCCACCGAGCAGCGACTCTGTTCCAGCAGTTTCTCTGTTTTCTGACTCCATAAAACCTCTCCTTACTATTCAAACACTCAAGCGCTACATGCGCTCTAACATTTCTTGTCTCAAAATTTGGTGTGGGATAAATAATCAAGCCAAATTTGTCAGAAAGTGAGAAGGTTTAGGTGAACGGTAGGTGAAATATGGTCAGATTCAAGACAGATTAGTGACAAAATGTATGCAGAAATGCACAAATGTTGAAAATAGATAACAAAATATTTAAAAAATTATCTTCTGTGAACGGTATATTCTTAAGAAAATTATGTATAACTCGTGATGGTTATGTAGAGATTTTACGTAATAAATGTGTAAATTTAGTAAATAAAATTATGCGATTTTCGAATATTGTTATTTTTTACAAAAAAAGGACCCCACAAAAGTGAGGTCCTCTTGACATAAAAATGCCCCTTGTTGGTCAGCGACGTC
>CALIZK010000076.1:0-6131 GCA_938028635.1 uncultured Atopobium sp. | reverse complement strand
CGAACCGGGGATAAAGGCTTTGCAGGCCTCTGCCTTACCACTTGGCCATCTCGCCATATGAAAAAGGCCGAAACGAATCCGGCCGAAAAATCATGGAGCGGGCTACGGGGTTCGAACCCGCGACCTCAACCTTGGCAAGGTTGCGCGCTACCAACTGCGCTAAGCCCGCGAACGCGAGGAATAATATACGCAAGTTCACGGCTGAGTGCAAGTGTAAATTTCAAAATCGTCAAACTTTTTTAGAAAAGTCACGAATCCTGACTTGCCTAAGAGGTGGATTTTTCTTGCAAAACTTGTAAATAAGAGCAGGTAGATTGCTAAGTGTGACTGCTTGCCGTATCATAGAACAAGAACTTTTTGAATGAGGTTGTATGTTCTTTATTCTTGCGTCGCTCATAGCTTTTTTGACGCTTGCGTATCTTGTCGCAAGCGGTTTTGTTCGCGTGGTGCGCTATTTTTGGGGCTGGCTTTCGTCTGGCGAGAAAATCGCTGGAGCGTCGAATAACACCTCAGACTGTGCTTCCGATGGTGTGACGAACGACGCCTCCAGTGGCGCCGCATCAGACACTGCACCGGCCGCGTCCCAGACTACTCCGTTCTCTAAGCCAAAGCCAACACAAGCGGAGCTCTCAGCATATTTGGACACGATGCATCTTGGCTGGTACCAGGTGGTCATCCTCTTCATAGTGGGCTGCATGGCCGGTCTTCTTATTGAAGAAATCTGGATGCTCGTTACCGCTGGCCTGACCGAGAGCAGGGTTGGCCTCATCTGGGGACCATTCTCTCCGCTTTACGGAACCGGCGCCGTGTTTCTGACTGTTATTTGTTATCAGTTGCACAAGCACCATGCCAATAACCTGGTCATTTTCCTGGTTTCGGTTGTTGTTGGTGGCACGCTGGAGCAACTTACCGGCTGGGGAATGCAAGAGATTTTCCACTCAGAATCGTGGACGTATGCTCATCTTCCAGATGCCATCACACAGTGGGTCGCCTGGCGATTCTTGGGATTTTGGGGCATTTTGGGTCTGATTTGGTGTCGGGTTATCATGCCTCGCGCGCTCTACAAGATAGGTGAGCCAACATCAAAAAGGCAAGCAATTTTTGTTACCCTGCTTACGGTGTATCTTGTTGCCGATATTTCAATGACGGTGGCATGCCTAGGTAGAAAGGCTCAGCGTGACGCCGGCATTCCTCCGTCAAATGCGTTTGAGATCTGGGTAGATACTCATTACGACGACAGCTTTGTATCTACTCGTTTCCAGAACATGACCTTTACACCGCCAGACTCGGCTGACAAGTCGTAGCCACCGAGCACCGTCCAACGGCCCGCCCGACAGCCAGTCGCCGATCGCCGCGCAACACGTCCGTACGCCTAAAGATCGCAAGACCGCGAGAAACCCAAAGGATTTGTAATGCACATGCCTTCTGCAAAACCAGAACATCCAACAGGCAACGTGTACCTGGACTTTGCCGCAGCTACACCAATGGATCCGCGTGTAGTTGATGCAATGATCCCGTACTTCACGGAGAAGTTCTACAATCCATCGGCTCCGTATGCGTTGTCTCGCCAGGTTCGTGACGAGGTAGAGCGTGCACGCGCTGTTTTGGCGCATGCCATTGGTGCTCGTCCAGGAAACGTAGTGCTCACAGCAGGTGCTACAGAGGCCAACAACCTGTCGTTTGCAACGGTCTCTGAAGATGCGCACGTCATCGTTGATGCTATTGAGCACGAGAGTGTCCTTGCGTGCGCAGGGATTTTCTCGCACAAGACACTTCGTGTAGAAGCAGACGGTCGTGTGGACCCAGAGCGGGTTGCAAAAGCGCTCAAGCCAGAGACTGAGCTAGTTTCCATTGAGCTTGCAAACGGGGAGATTGGCACCATTCAGCCTATCCGAGAGATTTCGCAGGTACTTGCCAAGGAGCGCTCGCGCAGGCTTGCGGCAGGGGAGACTCGTCCGCTGCATTTGCACGTAGACGCCTCTCAAGCTGCTGCATACCTGAGCGTGAACGTGTCGTCTTTGGGCGTGGACATGTTGACGCTTTCTGCAGCAAAGCTTTCCGGTCCAAAGCAGGTAGGTCTCTTGTGGGCCTCCGATGATGTGCGCTTAAGGCCGCTGGTGCTCGGCGGCGGACAAGAAGGCGGTGTCCGCTCGGGTACGGAGAACGTCGCGGGCGTCATTGGCTTTGCGTGTGCTTTAGCGCTTGCTGATGAGACTCGCACTGACGAGGCAAAACGGGTTTCTCGCCTCAGAGATCAGCTACAGGAGCTGCTTTGCACAGAGTTTCCGCAGATGATTGTCTCGGGGCCAAAGAACGCCAAGCTGAGGCTTCCTAACCTGCTACACGTTTCTTTCCCGGGACTTGAGGCTCGCCGTTTGGTCATTCTGCTGGAGCGCCTGGGTGTGTCGGTAGGAACAGGCTCTGCCTGCGCTGCATCAAAAATGCAAATATCTCACGTGCTTGAGGCAATTGGAGCACCGCGAGAAGTAGCTGCGGGAAGCCTCAGGTTAACGCTTGGAAGAACTACCACAGAAGACGACATCTTGTACGCAGCCTGGGCAATCGCTGAGGCTATCAAGCAGGAGTCTGCTCGTGTAGGAGTGACATGGGAGAATTAGTTTACCTTGGCATGAGTGGCGGCGTTGATTCGGCGTTGTCCGCGGCCTTGCTTCTTGAGGCGGGCTACAACGTCAAGGCTATCTATATGCGTAACTGGTCAAAGGACTTGCCAGGCTTTAAGTGCCCCTGGGCAGATGACCTGGCTGATGCCGAGCGCGTGTGCGTGACACTTGGCATTGATTTGGACGTGTGGGACTGTGAGGCCGAGTATAAGGCTACCGTTGTGGATTACCTGCTTGATGCCTATGAGCACGGTCGCACGCCCAATCCAGACGTTATGTGCAACCAGACGGTCAAGTTTGGTACCTTTGCAGAACGTGCTTTTGCTGAGGGTGCCGATTTTGTTGCAACGGGTCACTATGCACAGAACGTCCCGGGCACCAAAAAACTTTTGCGTGCCGCAGATGCTCACAAGGATCAGACCTATTTCCTATGGCGTGTACCAGGTCATTTGTTTGAACGCACGCTTTTTCCTATTGGACACATTGCCACCAAGGCAGAGGTACGCGCTCTGTGTGCGGAGCGAGGTCTGGGCATAGAAACAAAGCCAGACTCTGACGGCATTTGTTTTATTGGCCCCGTTGGCTTGCGCACGTTTTTGCTGGACACTTTTCAGAAAAAGCAGGGCGACGTCATTGAGTGGGAGACAGGCAAGGTTCTTGGCACCCACGATGGAGCATTCCTCTTTACCGTTGGTCAGAGAAAAGGCTTGAACATCGGTGGAGGACCTGCTCGCTATGTAGTAGCAACCGACACGCTTAAGAATGTGGTGTATGTAACCTCTGACCTCAACTGTCCTGCGCTCTGGACTCGTCGCATGGAGCTCTCGGATATGCACTGGATTTCTGGAGAACCTGCAGCTAACGGTAGGTATGTGGTCAGAACTCGTCACACAGGCGCGCTGGTTCCCGTAACGTTTACGCTCACAAATAATCAATGTGGATTTATTGAATTTGATCAGCCGGTAAAAACTGTTGCAGCAGGTCAATCGGCGGTTTTGTACGATGGCCAGGAAGTTTGTGGCGGTGGCATTATTGAGGCCGACAAGGGTATACTTGAGCGGTTCATGTAAAATGAAAAGCAGGTAGGTGGCGAGAAACCCTCTGAGGTTGCATCGTTTATCTGCAAAGAGTGTTGTTTCTGTACACGTATTGTGATCCAGAGTCCAAGGAGGTGCCCATGGATCGCCCAGATGGCGCGTCTGAAACCGAGCACCCCTCATCTACACCGAAGGTAACGGTGAAGATTGGATCTACAACCGTTAAGGGTGTTTCAACCAAAAAGCCTAAGATTAGTGTTGCTCCAACTTCTTCATCTGAGCAGGTAGAAGAAGCAAAAGAGAGCTTTGGTCAAGTTAGAAAGAGCATTCTCTTCCTCTTTGCGGTTGTAATACTGTACGCACTCTATATCGTTTTCTCTGGTCAGTTTGATGAGTTTGTTGTTGCTCTAGCAGACGTAGATACAGGTTGGCTCATTGCTGGCGCTCTTTGCTACTTTGTTTACTATCTTCTGGGTATTCTCGCCTATGTTATCTCGGTCATTACAGACCCCGAGAGTCCTGTTGGCGTGCGAGACCTGATGAGCGTTGAGGCGTCGGGCATCTTCTTCATGAACCTCACGCCAAACGGCGCTGGTGCTGCTCCTGCTCAGATTTATCGCCTCACTCGTGCAGGAATTTCCGTTGGCCAGGCAGGAGCTCTGCAGTTCACGCGCTTTGTTATGTACGAGGCAGGCGAGGGCATCTTTGCAGCTCTAATGCTTATCTTTAGGGCCAATTATTTCTATGAGCAATTTGGCGATGTAACCGTTATTGGCGTTATTTTGTTTGGCGCAAAGATAGTGATGGTTGCAGTCATCTTGGCCATTTGCCTGCTTCCTAAAATGGTTAAGACCGTGGGCAACTGGGGCTTAAGGCTGCTTTCACGTCTTCGTATCGTAAAGCAGTACGACCACTGGCATGGCATCATTAACACGCAGGTAGATGAGTTCTCAAACGGCTTTAAGACTGCTGCAAAGAACATCCCAGAGATGTGCGTTGTTCTGCTGGTTACCTTGGTCCAGCTTGGCTGCCTTTATGCGCTTCCATACTTTGTTCTGCGTGCACTCGGCCAACCCGCAGACCTTCTGACCTGCCTTGCATCTGGTTCAATGCTTGAGCTCTTGACCTCGGCCATTCCACTTCCTGGTGGTACTGGTGGTGCAGAGGGTGGCTTTGCCTTCCTGTTTGGCCATATGTTTGGCGAAGAAATTGCCGCAGGCTTTGTGCTTTGGCGCGCTATTGAGTATCTGCTTCCTACGCTGGCAGCAAGCATGCTTTTGGGCCTCAGATCCCATGATCACGAGCCTATCTATCACAAGTGGAATCGTTTCCGTCAGCGTTTCTCGGCTTTTGTAAATGGCGAGAAACCCGCTGTTGCTTCTACGTCACCTCGTCCAGATACCTCTGGCATTCAAATTAAGGTTAAGCGTAAGAAGTAGGGAAGAAGTAAGGAAGAAAAGCCAGAATGTGGCTTGATACGTATCTTTGCTCTATTGGACCGCTGCGTGTGCAGTACTTGTAAAAGAAAGCATCCTTATGCGTAAACCACCAAATCCTATTTTGATTATTCTGGCACCTATTCTTATTGCCGTTGCCGTTGGCCTTGTCTATGATCTGAAGAATTTCTTACAGGGCATTCCAGAAGTGCGTGATAATCCAATGCTCTTAGCAGGCGTGGCTGTGTTTATACCAATGCTTGTGGCTTTGGTTAAGGACACGTTTGACGCACACGGTCTCTAGGCGAAGGCTATTTTTGTTGTGTTGGCTTTGAGAAAAAGAACAGGTATATTCCAAAGCCAAGTTTAATTGCTGCATCAATATAGGCAGTTATTGTCAGTGGGATGTCTGGAAAAATATAACCTATACCAACATTGATGGCACAGAGTATTGCCAGATAAATCATCGATTTTCCGTGCACAAAGTAATAGAGGAAAAAGTGCAGTGCCGTGGCCATTAACGCGCCCAACCAAATAAGTCTCCAGTTTTCAGTTGCAAAAAATGGTCCACCTAATAAAAACATCAAAATGAATAAGAAAATTACAGCGTATAGAGACATTTTGTTCTGGAACTTACTTGAAGGACCATCGGAAAACTTATTGAGAACTTTCTTATTTGTATTTATTGATAAGAAGGCTACAACATATCCAAAGCTAAATACGGACATATTGATAATCTGCTTTCCACCTATTACGGTAGCTGCAAAAATGATGAGAGCTACAACAATTAACCAGAGACCGCATGATTTCTTATAATTAAAGCATAGCTTCTCGTCTTTGTTATATTCCAGAAAGTTCATAAGTTTCTCCCTCAATCGAACGACTTGCCATAATACTTCTGACCGTATGCTTTTACAATCCAGTTGCCTATTTTTTAATAATTGAGGTGCAGAAGACGTACAGGTTTAAAAGGCGGTCATTCATTCAATCTTCCGGGGATTATCTCGGAAAGGTGTGGGCGGTCATTTTCAATATGC
>CALIZK010000075.1:0-30218 GCA_938028635.1 uncultured Atopobium sp. | reverse complement strand
GAGATCAGACTTCTCAAGCTCAACAACAAAGGTCTTGGAAGCTTCCTTGGAGAGAGCTGCGTCGTTGACAGAGTCAATCCATGCCTTAGCAGCATCCTTGAGGTCCTGAGGTGCAGCCTCATCCTCAACAAGCTTCTCTGCAAGATTAATAAGACGCTTCTGCTGAGCTTGGTGACCAAGCATCAGACCCATACCGTGCTCTGCGTTGTCCTCGAAGAGGGAGTTGTTCCATGCTGGACCGTGACCATTTGCATCGGTAGTAAATGGTGAGCAGGAAGCTGGGTTACCCCAAATGGAGGAGCAGCCAGTTGCGTTGGAGATGTACATACGATCGCCAAAGAGCTGAGTAACCAGACGGCCGTAGCTGGTCTCAGCGCAGCCTGCGCAAGAGCCGGAGAACTCAAGAAGAGGCTTCTTGAACTGGGATGCCTTGACGTTGTTAGCAACAAGCTCGGTCTTCTCGGAGACGTGGTTGACTGCGTAGTCAAAGATCTCCTGCTTGGACTCCTGCTCCTCGATTGGCTTCATGGTCAGAGCATCTGCAGGGCAGATGTAGACGCAGTTGGAGCAACCGGTGCAGTCGAGCTGAGAAATAGCAATCTCAAACTTGTAGCCCTTAGCCTTAGGACCAACGGCATCCTTGAACTGAGACTGTGCTGGTGCAGCAGCAACCTCTTCGTCGGTAAGGACGAATGGACGAATGACTGCGTGTGGGCAGACATAAGCGCACTGGTTACACTGAATACACTTCTCGACGTTCCACTCAGGAACAACAACAGCAATGCCGCGCTTCTCGTAAGCAGCAGCACCAAGCTCAAACTGTCCATCAACGTGGTTCTTAAATGCAGAAACAGGAAGAGCGTCACCCTCCATACGAGAGACTGGAGTCATGATGTCGCGGACCTGCTTGAGCAGAGCCTCACGGCCCTCAAGAGTGATTGTGCTTGGAGCATCCTCTGCGGTAGCCCAATCAGCAGGAATCTCAATCTTAGTAAATGCAGTAGCACCAGCGTCGATTGCCTTGTGGTTCATATCGACAATGTTCTGGCCCTTCTTCAGGTAAGAGTGAGTTGCAGCATCCTTCATGTACTGAAGTGCGTCTGCCTCTGGGAGAACCTTTGCAAGAGCAAAGAATGCGGACTGAAGAATGGTGTTGGTGCGCTTGCCCATACCAATTTCCTTGGCAAGGTCAATTGCATTGATCAGATAAACGTTGATGTTGTTCTTAGCAATGTAGCGCTTTGCCTCTGCTGGCAGGTGGTGTGCAAACTCCTCTGCATCCCACTGGCAGTTAACCAGGAAGGTACCGCCAGGCTTAACGTCGCGGACCATCTTGTAGCCCTTGATGATGTATGCAGGAACGTGGCATGCAACAAAGTCTGCCTTGGTGACATAGTAAGGAGAACGGATCTTGTGATCACCGAAGCGCAGGTGGCTGATGGTGATACCGCCGGTCTTCTTGGAGTCATACTGGAAGTATGCCTGAACATATTTATCGGTGTGGTCACCAATAATCTTAATGGAGTTCTTGTTAGCACCAACGGTACCGTCGCCGCCAATACCCCAGAACTTGCACTCAATGGTGCCCTCAGCTGCAGTGTTAGGAGCCTCAGGATCCTCTGGGAGAGACAGATTAGTAACGTCATCGACAATACCAACGGTGAACTCACGCTGAGGAGCATCCTTCTTGAGCTCCTCGAAGATTGCGAATGCAGATGATGGTGGGGTGTCCTTGGAACCAAGGCCGTAACGACCGCCAACAACCTTAATGCCTGTACGACCAGCCTCATAGAGGGAAGAAACAACGTCTTCATAGAGAGGCTCACCAACGGAACCTGGCTCCTTGGTACGGTCGAGAACAGCAATCTTCTTGACGGACTCAGGAAGAACGTCAACAAAGTGCTTTACAGAGAATGGACGATAGAGGCGAACCTTAACCAGACCGACCTTCTCGCCATGAGCGTTCAGGTAATCGATAACCTCTTCGAGGGTATCGCAGAAGGAACCCATGCAGATAACAACGCGGTCAGCGTCTTCTGCACCGTAGTAGTTGAACAGACCGTAGTCAGTACCAAGCTTAGCGTTGATCTGGTTCATGTAGTCTTCAACAACTGCTGGCAGCTGGTTATAAACCTCGTTGCATGCCTCACGATGCTGGAAGAAGATATCGCCGTTCTCATGGGAACCACGGCTTGATGGGTGCTCTGGGTTCAGTGCATGATCGCGGAATGCCTGGACAGCGTCCATATCACACATCTCAGCCAGGTCAGCATAATCCCAAACAGCAACCTTCTGAATCTCGTGAGAAGTACGGAAGCCGTCGAAGAAGTTAACAAATGGAACCTTGCCCTTGATTGCTGCAAGGTGAGCAACAGGAGCCAGATCCATAACCTCCTGGACGTTGCCTTCTGCGAGAAGTGCAAAGCCAGTCTGGCGAGCGGACATAACGTCAGAGTGATCGCCAAAGATGTTCAGTGCATGGGTTGCAACGGTACGTGCGCTGACGTGGAAAACACCAGGAAGCTGCTCGCCGGCAATCTTGTACATGTTTGGAAGCATGAGCAAGAGGCCCTGAGAAGCGGTGTAAGTAGTGGTCAGAGCGCCTGAACCAAGAGAACCGTGAACAGCACCAGCTGCGCCAGCCTCGGACTGCATCTCGACAACCTTGACGGTTGTACCAAAGATGTTCTTTACACCCTGGGCTGACCACTGGTCAACATAGTCTGCCATTGGACTTGATGGGGTAATTGGGTAAATGCCCGCTACCTCGGTAAACGCATACGACACGTAAGCCGCGGCGTTGTTACCGTCCATGGACTTAAACTTTCTTGCCATTTCCTCTCCTTGCCTAATCTGTGATTTCTCACAGTATGCGTCTGTGCGATCCAAAATAAAGCTGTAGACCCTGGGTGACTACGGAAACATGTTTCATAGTTCGGCCGGCAGCGGTCGCATAATGCTTTTATTATTGCGCAAAAAAACAATGAAACAAATCAGAAATACAAGCTGACAAATACCTATTTTTAAGTAGGAATTTCTACCTGCGGAATTACAAAATAAACATAACACTAAAGTGCAAGTTTTTTGTAAATCGACAAAATATTCAAGTACACAAGCAGCCATCTGTCTGAAAAACAGACAGATTTTTACGTAGGCGCTCAACGTGCGACAACTTTATCGTGCATTGCGTACCCTTTGCTGGACGAGCCTTAAATATCGTACTTATCTGATTACTTAGCAGCTTTGATTTCACAAAGTTTCTTGTAACCAAATAAGAAACGCTCTCCTATCTCGCCTTGAGCATCAGAAGCACATACGATTCCATGTTCATCTGAAGTAAGGAAAGCTTCATCAAATTCGGCGGTTCCATCAAATACCTGGGCAATAACGTCTGGATTAAACTCTGTTGGCTCATGAAGAGTCTGTGCCAGGTCTAACACTAAACTTGTGACTCCCGATCGAACGCTTTCTTCCGAGACACCCGCAATAAGCTTTCCGTCTTTTACCAGCCAAAGCACCTCTGGTGAACAATGAGTTTGCTGCTCTTCTCGCTGTGAAATCCTTGCGCGTCCCGCAAGAGACAGAACAGAACGCTCTTCCAAAGACTGGTAAGGTCCGACAGTCATAGCAGCTTGACCATTGCTCTCGAGCAAAATCATAAGAACACCATCTGGAAACTCTTGTGACCCTTCTTTAAGCGTTCCTTCGATGTGCTGCTTAGCCCAGGCAATCAAGTGCGGAGAAACCTTTTTTTGCGCAACAGCTCTCTTGCTCAGTGCACGTAAGTGCCTGTTATCAAGAGGGAGGACACCTCCAGCCAGTCTCCAACGACAAACAAGTTCTGGATTATCAAGCTCAAACTTCTGAGCTGCTTCTAGCTCTTCCTGGTCCACAGTGTCCTCCCCCAACTTTTTTAAATGAACTGCTACTCCCGAATTAGCAGATCAGTGCCTAAAGTGACGCTTGCCTGTAAACACCATTGCAATGCCATATTCATCACAAGCAGCAATAGATTCATCATCTCTGACTGATCCACCAGGCTGAATGATAGCCGTTACGCCATGAGCTGCTAGTGTGTCAACGTTATCTCGGAATGGGAAGAAGGCATCAGATGCTGCCACAAGATTCTTTGAATCAATTCCCATGCGCTCACAAGCTGCCTCTGCACGCTCACACGCAAGAAGAGCGGCGTCAACACGATTAGGCTGACCTGGTCCCATACCAATTCCAGCCTGATCTTTTGCAACCAAAATTGCATTTGACTTAACGGTCTTGCAAACTTTCCAAGCAAATACCAAATCGCTCAGCTCTTCTGGAGTTGGTTGGCGCTTAGTAACAACCTCAAAGCTATCTGCAGCCTCGTCTGCGTGGTCAAGGTCTTGTACCAAAAGACCTCCGTCAACAGTTCTCATCTCAAGCTCGCGGCTTCTATCAATTCCACCCGTAGCCAATACACGAAGGTTTGTTCTCTTTGACAGGCGCTCAAGAGCCTCTTCTGTAAAGCTTGGTGCAATAAGAACCTCAACAAACTGCTTATTGATGTCTGCAAAGTGCTCAACAAGCTCCAGCGGAACTTCTCTGTTTACTGCAATAATTCCACCAAATGCAGAAAGTGGATCGCAAGCAAATGCTCGATCATATGCCTCAACAACATTTGCTGCCGTAGCAGATCCACAAGGATTCTGGTGCTTCAAAATAATGACCGATGGCCCATCAAACTCGCGAACAGCAGCCCAGGCTGCATCAGTATCAAGCAAATTGTTGTAAGACAAGGGCTTACCCTGAAGCTGCTGAGCGTTTGCCAGAGAGTGTGCAGGAGCTCCAGGCATCTTATAAAACGCTGCGGACTGCTGAGGATTTTCTCCGTAACGAAGATCTTGTTCTTTTGTTGCCTTTACCAGCAAAGTCTCTGGGAATTTACTCTGCTCTGCTTCAACAACATCAGAAAGGTATGCGGCAATAGCGCCATCGTATGCAGCCGTTGTCTTAAATACCTTCAAAGCCAGCTGCTGGCGAGAAGCCCTTGTAGTTGCACCGTCATGGACACGCATCTCATCAAGAACACGACCATAATCTGCCGGATCAACAACAACCGTAACAAAATCATTATTCTTTGCAGCAGAGCGGAGCATCGAAGGCCCACCGATATCGATATGCTCAATTGCATTTTCAAGAGTTACTGATGGATCAGCTACAGTCTTCTCAAACTCATAGAGATTAACGCAGACCAGGTCAATCATGCCAATACCATTATTCTCTGCGTCTGCGACATGACCGGGATTATCTCTACGGCATAAAAGACCACCATGAACACGAGGATGCAGCGTCTTAACGCGGCCGTCCATCATCTCTGGAAATCCGGTATAAGACTCAATAGGAACTACAGGCACACCAGCCTCTTCGAGGATTTTTGCGGTTCCGCCTGTTGAAATTACCTCAACGCCAAACTCTTTAGTAAGCGTTTGTGCAAATTCAACAATACCTGTTTTGTCTGTTACCGAAATTAGCGCACGTTTGATAGGGGCCTCAGCCATTGCCGCTCCTTTGTGTTCGACACTTACTATCAGAAACACTTACAGCCTATCAGCTGTGAAACACTACGTACTAGATGTAAACAAACTTGAAACTATTCTATAATCTTCCGCTGTAAAACACCTGAAAGGAACTATTTCATATGTCTGCCGATACTTCAATCATAGTCCCCTTCGAAGATACTGACTTATCAGAACTTATATCAATCGTTGAACGTGTCTGGTACTTGGACAGCGATGAATCAAAAGATGAAAGTCGCTCACTTGCAACTATTGATATCGCCTATTTTATTGGCGTTTCTACTCATCGCTTTGTAGCAAAGCAAGATGGTCAAATACTTGGTCTTATTTTCTGCTCAAACGGAGAAACTCCAGCAGATTTTGAAAAATGGCAGAAGTTAGAAAACGAAACAACAGCAAAAGCTAAGAAACTATTAAGTGAAGCTCGCTTTAAGGACTACGAGATCTTTGGTGATGTCGAATCTCATCTTGTTCATGACTATTGGAACACAAACACTAACGATGCCAAATGGGAAATTACTCTGTTCTGCGTTAACCCCGCTATAAAGAGCCAGGGTATTGGAGGCATGCTCTTCTCCTACATTCTGGACTTTATGAAAGAGCAAGGGGCTAAGCATTACTTCCTTGCAACTGATGACGATTGCGACTTTGGTTTCTATCAGCACAAAGGTCTCACCTGTAAAGACAAGGCAGCTATTAGGTCATCAACAAAAGACTATGGATTTGCCTATATCTATGCGGGAGATCTCTAAGGATGAATCCTTGCATTGGAAGATTTGCGCCAACTCCTTCTGGAAGGATGCACCTAGGCAACGTTTTCTCGGCGCTTATGGCTTGGGCCAGCGTTCGTTCCCAAAACGGTAGCCTTATTCTTCGCATCGAAGACCTGGATATTCGTGCTCATAATCCTCAATACACCTCCCTCCTCCTTGATGATTTACAGTGGTTGGGACTAACTTGGGACAGAGGGCCGTTTTTCCAAAGCAAGCGTTCGGAACTCTATCAGGACGCTCTATTGAAATTGAAACAACAGAAACTCTTGTATCCTTGCTTTTGTTCCCGAGCAGACTTACACGCTGCACAAGCCCCTCATGCCAGCGATGGTGCATATGTCTATGCAGGAACCTGCCGCAACCTGAACAAATCTGAGCGTGAAGAGCTTTCCAAACATAAAATTCCAGCAACGCGCATACGAGTTCCTAATAAGACCTACGCGTTTGAAGACAAAGTCTATGGTCAAACATCTCAAAATCTTTCTAAATTGTGTGGAGACTTTATTGTCCAGCGTGCAGACGAAGTCTTTGCATATCAGCTTGCTGTAGTAGTTGACGATGCTGACATGGGCGTAACTGAAGTAGTTAGAGGATCAGATCTTCTTTCATCTACTCCCAGACAGCTTTATTTGCAAGACGTGCTTAGTTTTTCTCATCCCATCTATGCTCACCTCCCCCTACTTGTTGCACCAGATGGCAGGCGACTTTCTAAACGCAATCACGATCTAGACCTTGGTGTTCTGAGAGACCAAGGAAAAACACCAGAAGAGATTCTTGGCTTTCTGGCTTATTGCATAGGTCTTGCAGAAAAAGAAGAGCCTCTTTCTGCAGTACAAGTTGCCAATCGCTTTTCATGGGATGTCCTTCGCGCTCACCGAAAAAACGTGGTTGTTGAGCATTTTTCAGATGTTTTGTAAAATGTCTTATTGTGAGTGACGCCAGTTCGGGGTATCATTCTCAAGCACCCATTTTGGAGAGCTGACCGAGAGGCCGAAGGTGCTCGCCTGCTAAGCGAGTATGGGCCCCAAGCCCATCTGGGGTTCGAATCCCCAGCTCTCCGCCAGAATTTTCTGCTCGTTGCATCTCTGCAACGAGCTTTTTTCTTACCAAGAAGAACTTTTTCTAAGATTAGTCTTGCATTTTCAACTGGAAAATGGCATTCTATCTACTTGCACGCGGCGTTACCTCAGCTGGATAGAGGACCTGACTACGAATCAGGGCGTCATAGGTTCGAATCCTATACGCCGCACCACTTGAACTTAGGAGCTCCTTCGGGAGCTCTTTTTTATTATCTACCTGGTCTTAAAGCTACTTCCCCTGAAGAGTTTGCATACAAATACTGGTAGGAAACGCCGGCTTCATCAAGCTCATCCATTACCTCAGCCATGCATGTTTCTGCCATAATAACCTCCAGATACTCTTGTGGGCTTAAATCTTTTAAACCCACTCTACCTTGGTCTGAAATCCACTTTCTTAAAGTTGCAAGTTGCTCTGATGCAATATGGATCTCTGAATAAAACTCCTTGTGACCAAATCCAATTTTTGCCGCACTACCCTGAACAAACTGCCTTAATACAATTTCTTTCTGTACCTCTACCAGACCTTTCATAGCCACCTCTTTCTTCCTTTACTGATCTCAGTATAGCAAATTTATAGAACATATGTTCTATAAATCAGTAAAAGAAATGGTCTTCACAATTCACTAGAAGACCATTTCAGAGATTGAATCAATTTTGATTAAAAAGAGAAACTATTCTGGTCGAATAACCTCGATGCCACCCATGTAAGGACGGAGCACCTCGGGCACGGTAACGGAACCATCTGCGTTCTGATAATTCTCCATAATTGCAGCCATGGTACGGCCAACTGCCAGACCGGAGCCATTAAGCGTGTGAACTAGACGGGTGCCCTTGAACTCTGCTGGATCCTTATAACGGATATTTGCACGACGAGCCTGGAAATCCCAGCAGTTAGAGCAAGAAGAAATCTCCTTGTATGCGTTATAGCTTGGGAGCCAAACTTCAATGTCATAGCACTTGCATGCAGAGAAGCCAATGTCACCAGTGCAGAGAGTAACCACGTGATAAGGAAGACCCAGAAGCTGAAGGATCTTCTCGGCTTCCTGAACCATGGACTCAAGCTGATTCATGGAGTCTTCAGGCTTTGCAAACTTGACCATCTCTACCTTGTCAAACTGGTGGACGCGGATGATGCCACGGGTGTCTCGACCAGCTGAACCTGCCTCCTCGCGGAAGCATGGGGTGAATGCGGTATAGAGCAGAGGGAGCTGAGATGCGTCCAGAATCTCGTCACGATGGATGTTTGTAAGCTGGACCTCAGCAGTTGGAATGAGGTAGAGGTCAGGCTGTACGTGATAGAGGTCCTCTTCAAACTTAGGAAGCTGACCAGTACCAAACAGAGAATCCTGATTTGTGATAACTGGTGGCCACCACTCTTTGAAGCCTGCCTGGTTATGTGTATCAATCATGAAGTTGATAAGCGCACGCTCCATGCGAGCGCCCATGCCGCCAAGAAGATAGAAGCGAGTTCCTGCAAGCTTTACGCCACGGTCAAAGTCAATCATGCCCAGCTCAGGTCCAAGATCCCAGTGCGCCTTTGGCTCAAAGTCAAACTGAGTTGGCGCTCCCCATTTACGAACCTCTGGGTTATCGGAGTCATCTTTACCGTAAGGAACAGATGCATCCGGAATGTTTGGAATAGCTGCAACAAGGTCGGTGAGCTCTTCCTCAACCTCTCCGCGGCGCTGATCAAGCTCTGCGATGCGATCTTTGTTAGCTGCTACCTGCTCTTTAGCTGCCTCGGCCTCTTCCTTCTTGCCCTCACGCATAAGAAGGCCAATCTGCTTAGAAACAGCGTTACGCTCTGCCTGAAGAGACTCAACCTCGGCAATTACGCTTCTGCGCTCCTCGTCAAGCTCAAAGAATTTCTCGCGATCCCAATGGGCGTTTTGCCTGGACTCGCAAGCTTTATCCACGAGGTCAGGATTCTCGCGCACAAATTTGATATCAAGCATGCAGCTTCTCCTTGAATCAACACTTTTTTGGCAGTGCATTTTTTCTTATAGCTTACCAAGTATATACTTGTATTCAGATTCTTAACCCTTCACATGTTCTGGAGCTAGATTATGGACGCAATTAACTCATTTGTCGGCTGGCTTTTTGGCGATAAGACCGGTGTGTTGTTCCTCGTACTTGGTGGAATTTTGCTCTTTTTGGTTATTTCTTTTGTGTTAGAGCGCAAAACCAAAAAGATGTATTTCAACCACAAGAAGACTGAAGACGACTGGGACCTCTTTGGAGAAGACGAAGAAGGCTGGTCTGACTTTGATGCAGACAACAAATAAGTAACAAAAAAGCCCCGTAAAGGGGCTTTTTAAATGCAAATGGTGCGGGCGAAGGGACTTGAACCCCCATGAACTTGCGTTCATACGGACCTGAACCGTACGCGTCTGCCAATTCCGCCACACCCGCGTGCTAGGGAATAATACTACAACATTTTGTTTTCTTCTCATGGAAAAACAATAGATATATAAGAAAATTCTTTTCAGCGGTAGAATATAGACAGTCACGGCCGACAAACACACTTTAAACACAGGAGGTTGCCGTGAGTGACTCGCGGTCACAGACCACGCAGACTACATATCTACATTCACCTTCTGCTCAGCAGGCATCACCTGCGGCTGAGCCAGAAATTTTGCTGGACCGATATCGCGTTCTTGCTCGCAGAGGTAACGGAGGCTTTGGCACCGTTTGTACCTGCTGGGATACTCGTTTGCAGAGACGCGTAGCCATTAAGCGTATGCCACTGTTGGGAGCTTCCGAAACTACCGGAGTGTTTGCTTCAACTGTTGACGAGGCTCTTTCTGAGGCAAGAACTGCCTGTTTGCTGGCGCATCCAAACATTGTGACTGTTCATGACTTTGAGATTGAAGGCGATTACGCCTATCTGGTCATGGAGTTTGTTGATGGCCTTAATTTATCGGAGCTCTTGGCTCGTGTTGAAGGCGGTTACCTTACCTATACCGAAGCTGCTCACATGGTGTCTTCACTTGCAAAAGCGCTTCACTATGCCCATGAAAACGGCGTACTCCATCTGGACATCAAGCCAACAAACATCATGATTGACCGCCAAGGCACGGTAAAACTTGCCGACTTTGGTATGGCAACGCTTGCCTCGGCTGCTGGTTATGGCGGTGCTCGCGGAGGTACGGTAGGCTACATGCCTCCCGAGCAGGTTGAAGGCATGCTTGTTGACGAGCGCGCTGATATTTTCTCGCTTGCTGTTGTTCTGAGGCAGGCGCTAACGGGCGTCAATGTATTTGCGGGCAGAACGGCTAAAGAATCCCTTGATCACATTTACAAGGGCCCAAAAATTCCTCTGCTCAAAGAAGATCCCGAGGTTCCCTTTGCTGTAGATGCCGCCTTGACGCAGGCGCTTTCCCCTGAGCCGTCAATGAGACAAGGAAGCGTCTTGGAGTTTGCACAAGAAATTGTGACTCCTCTTGGCAGCGAAAAGCAGGGCGAGAAAAGCCTCAAATCCCTGGTGGAACAGTCAGAAGAAGAGGAAACCGAGACCTGGGACGTCAAGTATCTTCCGCTCTCAATCCGCTTCCCCTGGCTGCCCTCGGCTGCCGTGCGTGGCGTATCAGCGCTGGTCACCGGCATTCTTCTCGCCCAATTGTTCCAGCTTATTGCCCCAGAATCGCTCACGTTTATTGTGGTGGGCTCTCTTGTAGGAGCTGCGGCAGCTGCTCTTTGGACTCCATTGGGTTCTGCGCTTGTCATTGCATGCGCGGTATATGCTCTGGCAAGCATTAGCCCTACCAGCACTTCATTTCCGTTTGCAACGCTTGTAACCTTGGTAAGCGTTATCTGGTGGGCCTTTGCAGGAAGGGTCTCAAAATTTAGCAGCATCAACTGCTTATTAGGAGCTTTATTACCTGCTCCTGTTTCAGCGCCAGCGCTTATCTCCGCTACTATGCGTCCGCTACCTGCAGTTTTAACAGGAGCTTTTAGCTATCTTTTTGGAATACTGTTTGCAAGAGGCATATCTTTGGGCTTTGCGGCAACTCCTCTTGCCTATGACTACACCTCACTGGCCTCAGGACTTCCTTTCTGGATTCGCTTTGGGGCATGCTCCCTATCTGCTCTTTTAGGCTCGCTTATGAGCCAGAAAAGACGTCGCGGATGGATGGTTTTTGGACAAATTGTCTGTGCCATATTGCTTTCAAGTGGCTTTATATGGGCAGCTTGGATGGAGAATCCCAATTTTTGGGTAGTTGAAAGTATAGTTTCAGTACTAATTACGGTATTCTTATGTGTACTTGTATGTATTGCAATTGTCCTGATAGGTCCACTTGACGCGGATCAGGAAGGCGAGGAATTAGATGAGCTTTCTTAGTGACTTTGAAAACCGTATTGGTTCGGTCTTTGGTGCCGCACCTCAGGGATACGCAGAGCCTTTCTCTTTTAAGAAGCTTGCCAAACGCGCAGCTAAAGAGATGGAACGTGAGACGTATGAGATTGATGGCGTAGACACTGCGCCTGCCCTGTATACCGTTTTAGTTGCTCCTCAAGATGATTCACTGATGCGTCCTCTTTATGCTGATCTAACTGCAGAGGTTTCTGACTTCGTGGCTGCTCAGGCTCAGCAAAAAGATTATGTATTTGTTGGTCAGCCGCTTGTTCGTTTTATGGTTGACCCATCTCTGAAGCCTGGAAAATTTGCTGTCTTTGCAGAAAACGTTGACGGCAATACGCTTGACCAGCTACGCAATGAAGAGCGTGCCTTCTTGGGTGGAAACTCCAGTGTTGGAGGAGCTGCAGCTCAAATGCCTCAGCAGCACAATTCCCGCGCTGCTGTTCAGCCAGAACCACAGCCAGAGCCAGATCCTCTGTCCGTAGTTAGACCCGTTTCTGCAGATAATGCAACGCCAGAGGTTTTGGGAGATCTTGCTGGTACAGACGCCGGTCTTGCGGTAATGCCACCAGACTTTGTCGAGGCTCAAGGCGCAATTCCTGTTGTTTCCGCAGCTGAGTCCACTCCTATGCCTGTTCTTCCTAGCTCAAACGGACTTCCAGACCTGCCCGTAAACGGAGCTATCCCAACAGCAGCTCCTGTTCCTATGACTCAGCGTCGTATCACGCCTTCCCTTGATGCCCAATTAAATGGCGCGGGCGGTCGTTCTTCTCGCAATCTGCAAGGCACACCACGCGCAAACATGGATGCTACCTGTATTTTGATTGATCGCCAGAGCGGTCGTTCGTATCGCGTTGAGGCTCCTCGTGCCATTATTGGTCGCGAGCGCTCTCAGGCAGACGTTGTTCTGCGCGATCCTAACGTTTCAAGACGTCACGCCGAAATGACCTATGACGGTCACGATTGGCATATTGCTGATTTGCACTCCACTAACGGAACGCTTGTCAACGATATCGACGTAGATGAGGTAATTCTGCGCGACGGAGACCTCATTACCATTGGTCTTATGGACCTTCAGTTCCGGGAGAACTAATGATTGATTTGATTCTCTTTGCAGGACGTGTTCTGCTTGTTGTCCTGTTGTACATCTTCCTGTTCTCGGTCATGCGCACGGGCATTGGTCTTGTCCGCGGCCAGCGCAAAGACGGAGCTATTTGGTCCGTTGATGTCGAGAAGGGCGTCAAGTCCTTACGTGGTCTTCACGTAGACATCTTGGGTCCTGTTGTTATTGGACGTTCTCCTTCGTCTGACATTGTGATTGACGAACCTTACGTTTCTGCTTCACACGCCCGCTTTACTATCCAGGGCCCTGCTTTGGTACTTGAAGACCTTGGATCCACAAACGGAACCATGGTTAATGGTCACATCATCGAACAGCCTGTTACCCTTCGCGACACAGACGAAGTCCAGGTCGGCGATGTGATTATGCGTGTTGGACGTCGATAAGAGGCTCATGGTTTCTTCTGATACAACACATACTTCTGATACACCTACACAAGAGCCCGTGAGTGCTCCTGGTCGTTGTGAGCTGCCACTTGATGGTCGTTGTGACGCAGAGGCGGTTTCTGGCTCTAACACCTTTATTTCTTGGGGCGCCCGCTCTGACGTGGGATTAGTTCGCGAGCATAACGAGGACTCGTTCCTTTTGCGCACTCCCCTTTTTGCCATCTGTGATGGTATGGGAGGTCATGCCGCTGGTGAGGTAGCAAGCTCCATTGCTGTTAAGGTTATTGCCGAACAGGCGCCAAGTACCGCAGACGATGTCCGTCTTGGTGCTGCAATTGAGGCTGCTAACCAGGAAGTTATTGATGCCCCTGCAAAGGGTATTGGCAAACCCGGTATGGGTTCCACCGCCTCTGCCGTCCTCATTGAGGGCAATCAGATGGCCGTTGCTCATGTTGGTGACTCTCGCATTTACCTGCTCCATCATGGCACGCTGGTCCGCATTACTCACGACCACAGCTATGTTGAGGAGCTCATTGATTCTGGTCAGATTACCGCTGATGAGGCTCGCACACACCCTTCTCGCTCGGTAGTTACGCGAGCTCTTGGCTCTGATCCAGACATGTACGCAGATCATTTCTCGCTTGAAGTATCTGATGGCGACCGCATCATCTTGTGCTCCGATGGTCTCTCTGGCATGGTGCCCGACGATGAGATTGAGTCCATTACGGTCTCTAACGTCACGCCGCAAAAGGCTGCCGATAACCTTGTTTCCGCAGCTCTTACCTATGGCGGCTCAGACAACATTACCGTTATTGTCATCGATGTCTTGGACGACGGCATAGCCGATCAAACCAGAAAACACCTTACTCGTGGCGTCATTGCCACGTTTGTCTCGTTCCTTGCCCTCTTTGCAGCCACTGTTGCGGTGTTCTTCCTGTTTGTAAGCAGCGAGTGGTACTTAGGAATTAACGGAACTACCGTTGGCGTTTATCGAGGTATTCCTACAACAATTGCCGGCATAAACATGTCTTCGCTTGTTGAAACTACGTCGATTGAAATAAAAGATTTGCCCGACGCAGTTCAAGACTCTCTTGCAGACGGAATTCGCGTTAAAAACGAGGACGAAGCTCATAGCACTGTCGAGAATTACCGCAAACAAATTGACGACGCCAACAACAAAGCGGTCAAAAAGAAAGAAGACGTTCAGTCTGGCGGAACACCCACAACAGAAACAACAACGTCAACAACAAGTTCGGGAGGTGAGTAGGAATGGAAAAAGCAGGAGGACTAAGGCGTAATACAGAGCTCTTCTTACTATTTGTAGGAGCAATCCCTGTATTTCTGCTGTACGCCATGTACATGATTACTGCTCGCTCAACGCTCAGCCTTGAGACAATGGCCGTTCCTATTGGTCTCTTTGCAGCATTTACCGTAGCTCACATTGCTATTAGGTTCCTTGCTCCCGCAGCAGACCCCGCCATTCTCCCTATTGTGTTTGTACTCTCGGGAATTGGCATCACCATGGTCACCAGACTTGCGCCAAATCTTGCAGTCAACCAAACGATTTGGCTCTTTATCTCTGTTGTTGTGATGATTGTGGTACTAGCGGTCATTAGAAATCTTGACGCGTTAGCACGCTACAAATACTCCATTGGTATTCTCGGCGTCATACTGCTTCTTCTGCCAATTGTTATTGGCCAGGATCGCTACGGCGCAAAACTCTGGATTTCTTTTGGCGCATTCACCTTCCAGCCTGGCGAGCTTGCAAAGATTGCCATTACGCTCTTCCTGGCATTTTATCTTGCACTGAATCGAGAAGCCCTATCGGTCTCCATGCGTTCTTTTGGACCTTTCCGCATTCCTCGCTTTAAAATGCTGCTTCCTCTGTTTGTCATGTGGGGCATCAGCCTGATTGTTGTTATTTTTGAACGCGACCTTGGTAGCGCTCTGCTCTTCTTCGTGTTCTTTGTCATCATGCTCTATGTAGCAACAGGTCGCGCAAGCTACGTTTTTGTCAGTATTGCGCTCTTGGCCATTGGCGGCGTGGTGCTTTATCACTTCTTTGGTCACGTTCAGACTCGTGTCAACATTTGGCTTAACCCCTTCAAAGATCCCGCTGGAGACGGCTACCAAATTGTCCAGTCCCTCTATTCCATCGCAGATGGAGGCCTTGCTGGCACCGGAATTGATAAGGGAATGCCTACGCTTATCCCTATTGTTGAGTCTGACTTTATTTTCTCGGCCATTGCTGAGGAGCTGGGACTCTTTGGCGGAGCGGCAATTATTACCCTGTTCCTGCTCCTTACTGTGCGCGGTCTTGCAACAGCTGCTCGTGCAAAGTCCGATTCATCTGCTTTTGCAGCTGCTGGTCTTACCAGTGTTTTGGCGTTCCAAACCTTCCTCATTGTTGCAGGCGTTACTAAGCTCATGCCTCTAACCGGCGTTACCCTGCCCTTTATGAGTCAGGGCGGTAGCTCTCTTCTTTCCAGCTTTATCATTGTTGCCCTGCTGCTCAGGGCAGGTGACGAGGGAACTGGTCGCGAAACAGAGCTTGAGCCAAGCAAGAAAACGCTTGACTCCCAGAGGCTCGAAATTTCTTCTGGTGGAGCTCACGCCTCTTCCGTTTTGCATGGCAGCCACATCCGTGGAGGCTTTGGTCTGCAGTCTGAGGAATCTGGTGTTCTGGGACGTGTTGCTCTCGGAAAACGTCTGACCAATTTGGTTACCGTATTTACCCTCTTCTTCACCGTTCTTCTCGGCAACTTGACCTTCTTGATGGTCATTGACGCACCTAGACTTCAGGCGCTCCCTACCAACAACCACACTATTGCCAAGAGCGCATATGTTCAGCGCGGCGCCATCATGACTTCTGACGGCGTCACCCTGGCAGAGAGTGTCAAGCAAGACGACGGCACCTACGTGCGTAACTATCCACACGACGGTATGGCTTCTCACACCGTTGGCTACATCTCTACCCAGTATGGAACTGCAGGTATCGAGTCCTCCATGAACGAGACGCTCACCGGACACGCAGATCATTCCGACTGGAGAAGCGCTCTGTACTCGATGGCAGGTGTTAATACCGCTGGTTCAAGCGTTGTTTTAACCATCAATTCCCAGATGCAGGCTGTAGCAGAAGCTGCACTCCAGGGATATTCCGGCTCCATTGTTGTTATGGATCCAGCAACCGGAGCCGTGCTTGCAAAGGCTTCAAGCCCTTCATACACCCACGCTGATCTGGGCACTGTTATCGAGTCCGGTACCGGCAGTCAACTGGTTGACAGAACTACCCAGGCGCTCTACTCCCCTGGTTCGTCGTTTAAGACCATTACGCTTTCTGCTGGAATTGACACACATACCACCACGCTGGACACCACCTATTCAGCTCCAGGAACTATGGAGCTTGGCGGTGGAACCATCCACAACTACGCCAACGAGGACATGGGCACTATTCCTCTGCGTGAGGCATTTGCTCGCTCTTCTAACACGGCGTTGGCGCAGCTTGGCGTAGCACTTGGCGCAGACAACCTGGTCAGCTATGCACGTGCCTTTGGTTATGGCACAGCTCTTGGTCAGGACTTCTCCACTACACCATCGCTGATGCCAAATCCTGCCGAGATGACCACCTGGGAGCTTGGTTGGGCGTCTTGCGGCCTTCCTGTTGGAGAGCATGCAAGCCCTGCAGGTCCTCAGACCACCGTCATGCAAAACGCCGTTGTTGCAGCTGCAATTGCTAACGGCGGCGTGGTCATGAACCCTTACATCGTTGATCGCGTTCTCTCGCCAGAGGGAGCTGTTGTTTCTACAACGTCACCAAAATCGCTTGGACAGGCAGTGTCTGCGGATACCGCTGCGCAGGTCCGAGAGGCAATGTTGGGCGTTGTTGAATCCGGCACTGGTATGGGAGCTCGCGTTCCGGGTGTCAAGATTGCAGGTAAAACAGGTACAGCAGACGTTGAGAACGGTAACTTTAACTCGTTCTTCATCGGTTTTGCGCCTTACGACCACCCAACCCTTGTTGTTTCTGTTGTCATCGAAGGCAACGGCGAGAACGTTTTAGGTTACGGTGCTCAAGTTGGCGGACGTGTTCTTGCGCAGTGCCTGAACATCCAGGCTTTGGGAGCTGCTTCGTAGCGCCTAAAACACCGCACGGTCTTCTCCCCAAGTAGTTGGGTGTGTTCTAAGATAGTAAGTGACGTGGCGAGAAAATCGCACGCTTGATAGGAGTTGAGTTATGCCAGGTAGAATGCTCAGTGGGCGTTACCAGGTTCAAGACAAAATTGGTACCGGTGGAATGGCCACCGTTTACCGCGGACAGGACCAGGTTCTTGGTCGTACTGTTGCCATCAAGATGATGCTGCCGCAGTACGCAAACGATCCTTCCTTTGCTGCCCGCTTCAAGCAGGAGGCACAAGCCGCAGCGGCGCTCTCCAGTCCTTATATTGTCTCGATATACGACTGGGGTAAGGACGGCGAGTCCTACTACATTGTCATGGAGTATCTGCGCGGTACAGACCTTAAGAGTGGCATCCGCAAACATGGAGCCCTTGATTCCCGTAAGGTCGCTCAGATTGGCTCTCAGATTGCTCAGGCGCTCTCTGTAGCACATCGTCACGACATCATTCACCGTGACATCAAGCCACAGAACATCATGGTCCAGCCAGATGGCAACATCAAGGTCATGGACTTTGGCATTGCTCGTGCAAAGAACAGCAGTCTAACCACCGATAACTCTGTTCTTGGCACCGCCCATTACGTTTCTCCAGAGCAGAGTACGGGCAAGCCTTTGGGACCAACCACCGATATCTATTCCCTAGGCATTGTCATGTACGAGGCTGCAACTGGCCGCGTTCCCTTTGTTGGTGACGACGCTATCAGCGTTGCTATGAAGCAGGTCAACGAGGCTCCTCAGCCACCATCGCTGATCAACCCCAACGTTGACCCCGCACTCGAGGCAATCATTCTTCGCTGTATGGAGAAAAACCCAGCTGACCGCTATCAGAGTGCTGACGAGCTTGCTCGTGCGCTGCGCGATTTTATTGCTGGTCGCGCCACTATTCCAAGCAACACCACCGTGAGCCCCCGCATTGTGACGCCACCTCAGCCAACTTCCAGGTTGGATCGTCGCGGCATCGACGGCTCCAACACCTACATTACGCGCGGTGGCGACACTGGTCGCTTGAACCGCGTCCATTCTCGCGAAGAGGCTGATGAGCTGGACAAGCGCGAGAATAAGCGTCACAAGCGCAACGTTATTCTCGGCGTTTTAGGCGCTTTGGTTGTCCTGGCTCTTGCCGGCTTTGCTATTGCACAGATGCTCGGCAACTCCGCCCAGCAGTATCTGGTTCCACAGTTTGTTGGTCAGACAAAAGACCAGGCTACTCAGGCACTAAATGCTTCTGATAGCCACTTTAAGCTGGGAACTGTTACAGAAAGCTACAGTGATTCTGCTCCTGAAGGCCAGGTCATTGACCAGACTCCAAGCGCTAACAAACAGGCTCCTGAAGGAACCGCGGTTAACCTTGTCATTTCTAAGGGCGCTAAACCTGCTGCTGCAGTTAAGGTGCCTGATCTTACCAACAAGAGTCCATCAGAGGCTGAGTCTGCTCTTGCTGCCGTTGGCCTCAAAGCAAGAAATGGTGACTCGGTTGAGTCGGACGACGTAACCGTTGGTTATGTTGCAACACAGGAACCAGCCGCAGGTAGCGATGCTAAAGCTGGCGACACTATCACCTATCACCTGTCTACTGGCAAGGGTAAGGCAGATGTTCCAGACGTCACCGAGATGACTGCCGAGCGTGCGTCCGATGTTTTGAAAGATGCAGGCTTCAAGGTAGATACTCAGAAACAGCCATCTTCTAGCGTTCCTGAAGGTCGTGTCATCTCCCAGTCTCCAGCTAACGGCAAGGCAGATAAGGGTTCCACGGTAACCATCGTTGTTTCTTCCGGTGCTCAGAGCGGCTCTGTTCCAAACGTTGTTGGCAAGGACTTTGAAACCGCTCAGTCCACGCTGGAAAACGCGGGCTTCCAGGTCAACACGGTCTGGGTCTACGACGACAACGTCGCAACCGGAAACGTAGTTGGCCAAACACCTTCAAGTGCTGCAGCTGGCGCTACTATCACCATCCGCGTCTCCAGCGGACCTCGTCCATCAGCGTAATCACTGCGGCGTGCAATGTGCTCAACCAGTACGTTCAAGCCCTGCAACCGTGTTTGGTTGCAGGGCTTTTTGCTACCACGGAAATAGTTCGACAGCGGCACGTGGCGTCGCCGGAACCGGCGAAGCAAGCGCTTCAGCGCTGCGAGCGTTTTATTGCCGCGATTATCACGAGTGTCTCCAGCAACAAAACATCTTCGAATGACCAAGGCTTACTCGCATCATTTTTCGGAATACGGCCGATCGGATCCATTTGCTGATGGCCAAACACACCTATGTCAGATAATCTGTCAAAAAGACGTATACATGACGCTGAAAATAGCTAAGGCATGCAGATTATCTTCATTAGGTGTGTAATATGCCCGTAATTGAGCAGAATATCCGCCGTAGGTGTGTTCCTTAGGTGCAGAATTTACCTATAGTTAAATCTCTTATATATGTCTATTCATCATTCAGCATATTAATTGAAGTTTATGTATAGAAATGTATATCAGGTATTGAGGCTCTCTAAATATCAGACATTGAGCCCTGTTATCCAGTTATCTTGATTAAAAGCCAGTCGATTCTTCAGCGGGGCGCGGCTAAGCTGCGCTATTTTGTACGCCAAACCTAAAAGCCGACGCTGACACGCCGTAACAAAGAAAAACCGGCAGCGCAAAGCTACCGGTTTGAAATCAATGGTGCCCCCGGGCCGATTCGAACGGCCGACACCCGCTTTAGGAGAGCGGTGCTCTATCCCCTGAGCTACGAAGGCATGTGGGATATTCTACTCACGTAGGCTCGCGTACGCAAATCTCGCCAACGCTTGCAGCGCCGGCAGCAGCGCGATGCTGCTACTTGCGACGAGCCTTGCGCTCGGCTCTCTTTCTGTCGTACTCAGCCTGACGTTCGAGGTAGAAATCGTTGAGCTTCTTGTCGGTCATGCCAGCAACCTTAGCCTCGATCTTCTTGCGAAGAGGACGCATCTTAAAGAAGCTGTAGACAACCGAGCCAAAGATGCAGAAGTAAGCAAAGACCAGCATAATGGCAGAAATCATACCAACGCCGGTGTTCAGGTCCCTGGACTCAGGAACCATATACGAAAGCACCAGTGTAATGATGGTTGCAACAAAGCCAAGACCTAGGAAGACCCACCAAACGCGCTCGGCACGATGATAGTCTGGATCCGCGCGCAGCATAGCCTCAAATCCACGGCTGCGAATATCCTCGCGCTCGCGCTGGCGAGCACGTGCAGCACGCTTCTCCTCTTTGCTCTTTGGAGCACTGGAGCCAGAGCCAGAGCCACTCACACGTACAGACGCAGCTGCCTCTCGTACTGGTTTAGCAGTAGCAGCAGATTTGCGACCAAAAGCGGAATACGTAGGACGCTCAGTCTCCTCAGAGGTTTCTTTCTTTGAAAGGCTTGCGGTAGCCTCACGCGCTTCTTTGGTTGCGCCTGTAATGGTGTCACGCAGTGACATTGGTCTCCTTCAGTGGTACAAACTCAGTTCCCGTAATAATCTGGAATGCCGTACGATAACGCTCGGACGTGCCCTCAATAACCTCTTCTGGAAGATGAGGTGGCTCTCCTTGCATGTCCCAGTGGGCTTTCAGCCAATCGCGTACATACTGTTTGTCGTAGCTTGGCTGAACGTGTCCCTCAGAATAACCCTCAGCAGGCCAAAAACGACTTGAATCGGGTGTAAGGCACTCATCAATAAGTGTAAGTTTTCCGTCGATAAAACCAAACTCAAATTTAGTATCTGCAATAATAATTCCACGAGTTGCAGCATATTCTGCAGCAGCCTTATAAATTGCAAGCGAGGCTTCCTTCAGCTGAGTGGCAACATCCTCACCAACAATCTCGCAGCAGCGCTCAAACGAGATATTCTCGTCATGATCGCCAAGCTCAGCCTTAGTAGAAGGAGTGAAGATTGGCTCAGGAAGTTTAGATGCCTCGGTCAGGCCATCAGGCAGCTTAATGCCGCAGACGGTACCGTCCTGGTCATAGGTCTTTTTGCCAGAACCAGTAAGGTAACCACGGACAATGCACTCGATTGGCACGGTCTGTGCTTTCTTTACTAGCATTGCGCGGCCAGCAAGATACTCAGTGTAATCTGCAAACTGCTCAGGAGTCTGATCTGGCAGAACAGAAATCATGTGGTTAGGCAGAAGGTCCTTGAAGCGATTAAACCAGAAAGCACTGATACGTGTCAGAATTTCTCCCTTGAAAGGAATCTCGTCAGGGAGAATAAAGTCAAAAGCACTAATGCGATCGCTCGCAACCATCAAAAGTTTGTCGCCACAATCGTAGATATCGCGAACCTTACCGTGCGAATCAGGACGAAGCTCAGCTCCAGCCACAATGACCTCACTTCTGCGCAAAGCGCGTTGTATTGCAGGACTTTTGATTGTACGGCAAAATGTCCAAAAATCGACCTACAACAAAGTATCTGTTACAGAGATATTATTTTGGGCAAGCAGAGGAAGGTGCAGCGAGAAGGTCGTGCCCTTTCCAAGCTCGGATTCTACCGAGATAGTGCCGTTATGACGGTCCATAATCTCTTTTGTAATTGCCAATCCAACGCCAAGACCGCCCGAAGCGCGCTCGCGGCTTTCTTCTGCACGCCAGAATCGCGAGAAGGTCTGTGGAATGTCCTCAGGAGCAATTCCCATACCATCATCAGTCACGGAGATAACCGCATCGGTATCATCAATTGATACGGTTATAACAACATGACCCCCGTCGTCGGTGTAGCGAATGGCATTGCTCAGCAAATTGGTCAGGGCTTCTCGAATCATGTCCGAATCAATATCAACAAAACAATTACCCTCGGGTGTCTTATCCACAAAGGTCAACGTGCGGTTATTCTCCTTAAAGAGTGTTTCTTGTACCGCAACGAGACTCGCCACCATAGCCACAACATTGACGCTTTCTGGATTGAACTTTGTCTTTCCGTTCTCAAGCCTTGAGAGGTGGAGCATGGCGTCTACCAGGCGAGAAAGACGTCTACTCTCAGACACAATGTTTTCCAAGCGCTCTTCATCTGCAGGTAAGATGCCATCTTGGATTGCCTCAACAGTGGCCATGATAGCCATGAGCGGAGTTCTGAGCTCGTGTGCAACATCGCTGGTCAGACGGCGTTCAAGCTTAATGTCTCTTTCGAGTGAAGACGCCATGTCATCAAAGGTTTCTCCCAGGCGCCCTAGTTCATTCTCGCCACGTATGCCTGAGCGAGCTGCAAGATTGCCGCTTCTGATCTGGACAGCCGTCTCGGTAATACGACGTACCGGCTTGGTAAGCGAGCGTGAAGCCAAAATACCAATCAGTCCAGAAAGCGAGATTGCAATGGCTGCAGCAAGACTAATTGCCTGGTAGGAGCCATTACGGAACGCAATGTCTCGCTGGGTCAGGAACGGCTCAGAACCAAACGTCCAAATTCTAATGCTGCCCACAGGCTCACCTTGGAGGTTTTGAACAACTGCATAAACCACGGCGTCACCCGTCTGAGGGCCAGATAGTGCGCTTTCTCCGCCAGGTCGGCGAGCATTTGGCGCCGAGTCGTCATACAGAACCACGCCAGAAACATCTAAGACCTGGATACCAATATCGGAATTGGTTGCAGAGGCCTGACGTGCAATAGAGAGAACGTCGGCATTCCAGCCATCTGCGCGCGCGTATGCCTGAGACATATTGAGCGCGGTAGTATCAACGGTGTTTTGTAGGTTCTCCCTGGTATAAGCAGTAAAGCGACTCTCCCACACAATACCCAAGACAGAAATAAGCACCAAAACCGTCATGACCGCAGTCAGCGCAAAGAACGCCGCCATGCGGGTGGTAAAGCTCTGAGTACCAACAGGATCAGGCTTAATAGTTTTGTAAGAACCCTCAGTTTCCGGAGGGTTCTTAAGAGAATTTGAATGATGTTTCTTGAAGAGCGCCAAAACTCTAGAGCTTAGGACTCGTGGCTAGCGTTGCCAGCCTCAAAGCGATAGCCGACACCGTGAACGGTGAACAGCCAGTGAGGATTACGAGGATCATCGCCGAGCTTTGCGCGCAAGTTCTTGACATGCGAATCAATAGTGCGCTCATAGCCCTCAAAATCATAACCCAGGACCTTCTCGACAAGCTCCATACGTGTGTACACGCGACCAGGATAGCGAGCAAGGGTGGTGAGCAGCTTAAACTCTGAAGCGGTCAGGTCAACTTCCTCGTTGTTGATGAGAATCTTGTGACCAGAAATATCAATAGTAAGGGTACCGTAATCAAGCACGTCAACAGCAGTGTCTGGCTCAGAATACGTACGGCGGAACAGCGCGCGAACGCGTGCCACCAGCTCACGTGGCGAGAAAGGCTTAACAAGATAGTCATCAGCACCAAGCTCAAGACCAATAATTCTGTCTTCCACCTCACCTTTTGCGGTAAGCATAATGATAGGCACGTTAGAGGTATCTCTAATTGCACGGCAAACGCGCTCTCCAGAAAGTTTTGGGAGCATAAGATCGAGAATCACCAGGTCAAATGCGTGCTTTTCAAACTCTTCAACTGCACTTTGACCGTCGCCAACGCCCTTAACAACGTAATTTTCGCGCTCAAGATATGCTGAGACGGCGTCACGGATGACTTTCTCATCTTCGACAATCAGAATTTTCTTCTCGTCGGAAGCCATTGTCTCCCCTTTTCTTTTGCCCTGCATGTATGTGCGTATGGCACATTACGATTATTCATTAATTATTTGTATTCATTCTATCTCTATACCTACAAATAATCTACAAAGAAAAAACACGAACTGTCACGGAAGCCGGATATCCACTGGTAGGATCCTTAACAGTTGAGTAGGTTACAAAAGAATCACAGTTGCCTTCTCGAGCGGGAAACTCTCCGTAATCAACGCTTCTATCCATTGAATAGAGCCAGTTTGCCGTTTGATTTTGCGTATCAACAAGCACGTAAGAGGCGCGGCTCTTAACTATGTAAAGACTACCTTTACCTGCCGATATTGCATAAGGTTCACGCTCAATGACGTAAGGGTTTTCGCCTGAAGCAGGCAGGATATATGTTCCCATCTTGCCCAGCAGACCGCCCGAGTCATAACTTGCTTCAACCGACACAATAAACTTATCGTCTACGCGACTTGCTGCAAAAGGCTTGACGGATTGAGGCATAACAAGCTGGTCAACCTTGGTTTTAAGGTTGTCTCCCAGCAGATATGCTGTAACGCCATAGAAGGTGCCTTCGGAGGCACGAACTCGAGGAGTAAGGGTAACTACGCCCTTTGAGATAGACGGTGCAGTAGCAAATCTACCTGGAGATTCAACGGCATCCGTTCCCTCAGAATCCCCCACACGCCACACGTAGCAGTGCGAAGATTCACGGGTTTTCTCGCCAGAAGAAGCTGGTTGGACGAGCCAAACCACCTTATCGTCTCCGCAGGCAAACGGAGCCGGATCCCAGTTTTTATCGGCCTTGTAGAGGACCTTTGCATCTCCAGTAAGCTTGCCGTCAGAAAATGGTGCGGCAAGAAGCTCCCAGTCAAAAGTTGTGGTATCCACCTCAACCCATGCATAAACGGAGTCGGAGCAGCGAACGTCGTAAATTACGGCGGTGGTATTGTTCATCTGAGCCGCAGGAACAACATCAACAACCTGGCCAGACGTTAGCGAAAGAGCAGATCCCTTTACCATTGGCGTAGCAGATGCGCCGGCCGTGGTGACGGGAATCCAATTTCCATCGGCTGGATGTAACACGCTTCCCAAAGGAAGACTCCAGGTCTGGCTAGGTTGGGCAGAATACTCCGTCGAGCTATAGGAGTCCAGCACATTTGTGCCAGAAGACTCGTCAAGTACCAGCGGTTTTCCTGCATCTCCCGAGCCTTCTTGATGAGAACAGCCAGCCGCGATGCTAATTGCACCCGTAACTACGACACCAGCCGCTCCCGTCTTAAAGAAGTTTCGACGAGAAATGTTCCCAAACAGTGACACGATTTAGTCCAATTCAAGATGCTCAAGACGGTCAAACAAAACGTTTGAACGGGTAAGGAATGCGCGAGGATCAAAGATTTTCTCAAGCTCCTCATGGCTCAGCGTACAGGCTGGGTCTGCCTCAAGAAGCTCCTGGTAGGATGGTCCTTCCTTGCACTGCTGAATATCTGCCCAGACCTTCATAGCGTTGGACTGAACAATCTTGTATGCCTCTTCACGAGTAATACCAGTGTTGACCAGGGCAAGAAGAACCTTTGACGAGAAGAGCATGCCACGGGTCTTATTGAGGTTGGCCATCATCTGCTCTGGATACAGGACCATGCCATCAAGCAGGAACTCAAGCTTTGACAGCATGTGGTCAAGAGCAATAAAGCTGTCTGCCTGGGCAACGCGCTCAGCAGAAGAGTGGCTGATATCACGCTCGTGCCAAAGAGCAACGTTATCAAAGGCAACCTGTGCGTTTGCCTTAACTACGCGGGATAAACCACAGATCTTCTCGGCAGTAATAGGGTTGCGCTTGTGAGGCATAGCGGAAGAGCCCTTCTGGCCCTTGCGGAATGGCTCCTCGGCCTCGAGGGTATCGGTCTTCTGCAGCGCACGCATCTCAGTTGCAATACGCTCACAGGTAGCGGCAACGGTTGCCAGAACGCCAGCAAGATAAGCGTGGTGGTCGCGAGAAATTACCTGGGTTGAAAGTGGATCGTGGACAAGACCGAGTTTCTCGCAAACATACTCCTCTACAAAAGGATCAATGGAAGAGTAGGTTCCAACAGCACCAGAAATTGCACCATACGCGACGTTTTTACGAGCATCCTTCAAGCGGTCAAGGTCGCGCTTAAACTCCCAGGCCCAGCTACCAAATTTCATGCCAAAGGTCATAGGCTCAGCATGAATGCCATGAGTACGACCAACGCACAGAGTATCGCGCTCCTCAAATGCGCGACGCTTGCAGATAGCAGCGCAGCGACGAACCGCAGCAATAAGCAGGTCACATGCCTGGGTGAGCTGATAGCAAAGGGCGGTATCGCCCAGGTCCGTTGAGGTCATACCGTAGTGAACCCAGCGGCTTGGCTTGAGCTCACCCTCTGGAACCTTAGCATCGATGTAGGAGCCCATATTGGTCAGAAAGGCAATGACGTCGTGGTTGGTAACGGCCTCAATCTCGTCTACCTCAGCGCGATTAAACGCAGCGTGCTCACGAATCCAAGCTGCCTCTTCGCGAGAAATGCCAATAACACCAAGCTCAGCCTGTGCTTCGCACGCAAGGACTTCAATCTCCTGCCAAACGGCGTACTTGTTCTCCAAAGAAAAGATGTGGCCCATTTCTTTGCCGGTGTAGCGATCTACCACGATGAGACTCCTTCTGCTCGTAAAAGAAAAGGTCGAGTACCACTATGGTACCCGACCTTTGAATTACCTGGTGGGCCGTTAGGGGTTCGAACCCTAGACCTTGGGATTAAAAGTCCCCTGCTCTACCAACTGAGCTAACGGCCCATTATCGGGCGTGGCAATTTTACCACGCAACTAGGATAGTGTAGCAGTTTACTCCCATGCCCATTGTCCATTTACGAAAATTGGTGTTTCTTTTCCATCGGCAGAAATTCCCCAAATGTTCAAATCGTCTGCACCAATCATAAAATCAACGTGTGTAGTGCTCTGATTAACGCCGTGGGCCAAAAGCTCTTCTGGACTCATTTCAAGGCCGCCCTTCAGGCACTCTGGGAAGCCCATTCCAAGTGCTAAATGGCAGCTAGCGTTCTCGTCATACAGGGTATCGTAGAACAAAATGCCGCTCTGGCGAATAGGCGTGTTCTTAGAGATAAGAGCACATTCTCCCAGGTACTTGCCGCCCTTTTGAGAAACAATAGAAGTCAGAACGTCTTTGCCCTGCTCAGCGCCGTAGTCAACAACCTCGCCGTCTTTGAAGGTAAACCAGAAGTTTTTAACAATCTGGCCGGCATGAATCAGAGGCAACGCAGAGTGAACAGTGCCGTTTACCTCGCGATAGTTTGGCGTTGTAAAGACTTCCTCGGTAGGAATGTTGGGGAAAAACAACGTTCCATCCTGAGTCTTTCCAGCACCGCCCTCCCAAAGATGTCCTGGATTCATGCCGATAGTCAGGTTAGTTCCATTTGAAGACTCATA
This sequence comes from uncultured Atopobium sp., assembly GCA_938028635.1. Classification (GTDB taxonomy): domain Bacteria; phylum Actinomycetota; class Coriobacteriia; order Coriobacteriales; family Atopobiaceae; genus Lancefieldella. Next base: position 2,685 of record CALIZK010000075.1, on the reverse strand, counting down.
ACGAAGCTCTTCAAACTGATGAGAATTCATGAAGCGCTTGGTCTTCTCAAATGTTGCATTGTGGGTCTCCCAAGCACTCTGAGGATCTTCTCCACTTGCATGAGCAACGTCCAAAATTGCAATCCAAAGCCTGTAGATTGCCTCAGCCTCAGAAAGCTCTGGGAAAATTACCTTTGCCCATTCAGCTGCAGGAACACCAGCAATACACCAAACGTTTTTACCAAAGTCCATACCGTTTCTAAAGACGTCGCACTCTAGGTTTCTTGCACGAGAAACAGCAGCTGGCTTTTCTGGATCAATTCCCTTTAGACCATTTGGATTATCAGACGAGAGAAACAAAAATGCTGCACCCTGCTCTGCAAGGGAGTTAAGCTGCTCAATCTTCCAGCTTGGTGTCTTAGAGAGACGCGCTAAGTCAACGTTTTCGTACATAATTCTTGAGGACTCTTGATCGCCCCAAATAACTGTGACAAATTCTGCGCCAGCCGCATAAGCTGCTCGCTGAACCCTACGGGCAAAATCAGCAATCTCAATTGAAGCGTTAATTACCAGCTGACTTCCCTCAGAAATTGCGCATCCCTTCTTAACAAGAAGCTCTGCGTATTTATCAATCTGATCAGACAGCGCATCAAGGGCAATCTTTACCTCTTGATCTGTCATAGGAATTTGTGCCATGTTGTTCCCTTCAACCATCAATCCGCGTAATTCGAGTACTTAAGCACGCTCTATCAAAGATATATCCAAAATATTTCCGCTCAACTTCTACCCGAACAACCTTCTTCACAACACCAAATTTCAATCTCGTCCATAAAAAGAGCCCCGAAGGGCTCTTGTATGTCTTTGGAGCGGGCAACGGGATTCGAACCCGCGGATGATGGCTTGGGAAGCCATTGCCTTACCACTTGGCGATACCCGCAATTGTGTAGATTTTATCACAGTATTTTTTGCCTTTTAATTGCATGGCTTAGCAACTAAATAAAAGTTTGATGCATTGTTTACTGCCTAGCTGCACATACACAACAAGTATGTGCCTACACAAATTTTCCCTGACAGAAACTGGACAAGCGCTGGTCAGAATAGGAACAAAGTCACTCTTTAGCATGCTCTCCAACGAAAGGAGCGCTATGCAAAAGTACTTCTGGCGAGAAACCCCCGCACACCACTATCCCACCTCTTATAGGCGCCTGCTCTCCACCCGACAACTCCACCTTCCTCGGGCAAAGCTGCTTGGCGGAGATCCCGTCATGCCAAGTAGCTTCCCTTCTGTAGGACATGCGGGTCTACGGGCACGTCTAGCAGACAGATTTTCTCGCAAACCCGAGGCCCCTCCATAAAGAAAAAGACCGGTGAAGCACCGGCCTTAAAGAAAGCTGTTTTGTAGCAGCATAATTAGTTAACGCTGTGATGGAGCGCTGGGTTCTTAGCGAGGCACTCGTTACAAATACCCGTAAAGCACAGAGCGTAAGAGTCGATCTCGCCGCAAGAATCCTTGGTGAGGCTGGTAAGGTCCCTCAGGACTGGTCCGTCAACATCAAAGACGCGACCGCACTCATGACACTGGAAGTGTGCATGCTCGGTTGTGGTTGGATCAAAACGAGAGATATTATCGCCGGTATTAACAACCTGGAGCTCGCCTGCGTCAACAAGCTGCATAAGGTTACGGTAAACAGTTCCAAGAGAGATGTTTGGTAATTCCTCTCTTACTGCTGCATACACACTATCTGCCGTTGGATGGTCATGGCGGCCTTCCATATAAGTACGAATTGCCTCACGTTGCTTGCTGTAACGCACGATAACCTCATTAATTAGTAAGTGTTACTGATTACTGAATACGTTAACACTAATTGTCTATATGTTGCAACAAAAGCTCACGTTTATGCATTACCAATTATCTCTATATACGCAATCTACCTCTGATTTTTCAGTTTGGAGGCACGTATGTTTATCACAAAATCCTCAAAACCTAAGAAGGAAAAAGTCGCACGAAGACAAACTTCTTCTTCTGTCTTTCACTTCTGGTTTATTCCTCTATTACTTGGAGCTCTTCTTCTCAGCCATTTTTTCCTAGAGCCTGCTCATAGGCTTGCTTTTGCACAAGAGCCCTCATTTACCGTTGCACAAAGAGAAGATTTTCCTGGTGGACAGCAAATTCCCATGTGGACCGCTAGCGACGGTACCTATCTTTACTGTGGAGACGAATTTAACCACTATGGTGCATGGCCAGGAGCAACGGGAAGTGTGGTTGACCCGCAGTCTTATACAAAGCTCACCTCAGCCAACGGCACTCGCGGTGGAACGTATACAAATGAACAGCTTCGAGCTATTGATTACATCATTTATCACGGAGCTACCGCATCCCAAGAAAAGGACGTGTATGGATATACAGGATGGAAGGCGCGAGCCATCACGCAGTTTGTGCTTTGGGCTGTTATGCGTGGTGAAGCCCATGCGCTTGCGGTAAGTGTTCCTCAGGCAGAGCTTCATCAGCCTATTGAGCAGTTCTATTCCGATGCTATGAACTATGCTCAAAACAATGGCAGCGGTCCAGAAAACGGAGTTGCTAAGCTCTTTGTACCCACAGGAGACAAACAGGTTCTGTTTTTCTTTGGACAGCAATCTGGCTCACTCAAAATTACCAAAAGTTCCTTATTGCCTAATGTCACCTCCAATAACGAGCACTACACC
>CALIZK010000074.1:0-1054 GCA_938028635.1 uncultured Atopobium sp. | reverse complement strand
TTGGCTTCCAGGACTTAATTCACAGAGTTCTGCTGTCGGTATCTTCTTTGTGTATATCGGAATTGTTTTCTCGGCAATTACTGCCATTGTTTATACTGGTGAAGCAGCTAAAATTTATAAGGATAGTAAAAGTACTCAAGCTTAAGTTAGGTTGTTTATGACATCCACTCAGCGCAGCTCTGTATCTTTACGCCAGCTCTCTCACAAGATGCTGGCTTTTCTTGTAAGCGTATTACTTATCAGCACTCTAGCTGCCCCTTTTGCACCCGTGACTCGTTCTTTAGCAGAGAACTCTTCATCAAAGAAAAGTTCTATTACAGATGAGCCAGAACTCACTGAGGCAACTGCAGCTATTATTACTGACGCACAGGGTAATGTACTCTGGAGTAAAAATCCAGATCAAGAGCTTTCTATGGCTTCAATCACCAAGGTTATGTCTGCAATTGTTGCGCTTGACTCAGGTATTGACCTTGATAAACCCTGTGAAATCACTGCACCAGATCTTGAAGAAGGCTCACAGCTTGCTGGTTTAACCCCTGATGATAGCCCAACGCTTAGACAGCTTCTTATGATGATGCTGGTCTATTCAGCAAACGACGCTGCCTATAACATTGCTGTCAATGTTTCTGGCTCTGAACAGGCTTTTGTTGACCAGATGAACAAAAAGGCTGAAGAGATTGGAATGACCCACACGCACTTCCAAAACCCCCATGGCCTAGATGCAGATGGGCACCATTCAACCGCACGAGACCTTGCGCTCATGGGCCGTTACGCACGCGAACACTATCCGTTTATCGCAAGCGCCGTTCACACCAGGTCATTCACTACAACAGTTGGAGGGGAGCAACGTACATTTCACTCTACTGATGACCTTATGGATACTTACCGTGGCTTACTTGGCATTAAAACAGGTGCCGAGGACTCAGGAACTGCATTTCTTGGTGCTTCTATGCGTGGCAACGTGACGCTCTACACCTGCGTGCTTGGTTGCGAGACTACGCAAGGTCGTTTTGACGATACCGCCATTCTGATGAACTGGGCTTATCGCAATTAC
>CALIZK010000073.1:0-19667 GCA_938028635.1 uncultured Atopobium sp. | reverse complement strand
AATCAAGATACTCTGAACCTAAGCGAGACGTAATCAAAGAACTGGCAGAAGGAAAATCAGGATCACTTTGTCTAATACCAATATCAGTAATATTGTTATACGCATGTGAACCTAATAGACCGTCTGATAGGTACAATTCTCCGCCACTTGCATTTTGAACACTCCACTTTATGACGGGTAATCCTCGTGTATGCATTTCTTCAAGTAAAGGAGCACTCATTTGATACATGCTTTGATTGATAGAAAATCCAAAATTTGAAAGTATAGATAATGCGTAAATATCCTGATCAACAACTGCTACCAACTTGTTATTCCTACTGATAACCCACAAGAGTCCTGTTGTTGCAATATCTCCATTTTCCATTTTTGTAGCACATAAAATAGGACCTGATATCTCAAGATCTTCGATGTTATCTATCTTCAAATAGTTATACTCTGGCCCCAGTTCTTCACTGTAATCATTAAATGTTTTGAGCTGACTAGCAACACATTGTGCGGCCGATTTCTTTAAATTTGTTATTTGAAGTGATGATACATTTTTTGGTTTATAGAACACTATTAGGCCTAATATCAGCCCAGCTGACAACAATATTATGCCTACAATAATTCTTTTCCTACTCTGCATCTTCAGTCACCTCATCATTAACGAATAATAATGAAACTAACTAGAAGCTATTGTAACAATTGTTTACTCTTCAAGCGTTTTAACTTTAAAACCAAAATAGTAAATGTGGCCTAGCCAAACAACACTAAGGATAATACTGCCAACAATAACACCTTTCATAAGCATGGCAATCAGACCTACAGCCATGACCAAGGTTACTGTGGCAAGGATGCGCACTTTAGTCTTAACAGTCATCCCTTTTCCAGCTTTAAAATCAGCAAGATCATTTTGATAAAACTTCGTGTTAATAAGCCAATTATTAAGTCGGTCGGATGATTTTGCAAAGCAAAATGCAGCAAGTGCCAAAAATGGAACAGTAGGCAAAATAGGAAGCACCACACCAAGCACAGCAAGTGCCAAGCTTATACAACCTAATACAACAAAGGAAATACGCTTAATTGACATAAATACTCCCTACTGCTTTTTGAGAGAGTTTACCATGTGTAACAAAAAGCAGTAGGGATAGTAATCAGACCAACGTATTTCTTATATAAAAATATTTATTGGTAAAGCCTAAAAACGTGGCATTTGACCTCCGCCAAAGCCCATGTTCTTCATCATGGACTCCATGGCACGACGGCCTTTCTTTGCATTACCACCCTGAGTCATAGCCTTCATTTTGCCCATCATCTTATTCATCTCTCCCCACTGACGAATAAGCTGATTGACTTCCTGAACACTACGACCAGAACCCATGGAAATACGACGACGGCGCTGTCCGTTAATAATCTTAGGACGTGCACGCTCTTCCTTGGTCATTGAATGAATGATGGCTTCAATCTTTCCCATAGAGCTATCATCCACACCACCCTGCTGGGCCATCATGCGGTCACCACCAGGTAGAGCACTAATAAGCTTTGCAAGACCGCCCATCTTGCGGATTTGGTTCATCTGATTAAGCAGGTCATCCATAGTGAAGCCCTCGCGCAACATGCGCTCAGCATCTTCAACCTGCTTCTCATCTGCTGCTTGCTGGGCCTTCTCGACAATAGAGATAACGTCGCCCATGCCAAGGATGCGCTTAGCCATACGATCTGGGTGGAAAACCTCAAGTGAATCGGGTTTCTCGCCCATAGAAACAAACTTGATAGGCTTGCCGGTAACCTCGCGTACGGAAAGTGCGCCACCGCCACGAGCATCGCCATCAAGCTTGGACATGATAACGCCGTCAAAGTCTACGCGCTCGGCGAAGGTGCTCACAACGTTGACAATATCCTGGCCGGTCATGGCGTCGACAACCATAAGAATCTGATCTGGCTTGACGGCGCGCTTGATGGCAACGGCCTCTTCCATCATTTCTTCGTCAATTTGAAGACGACCAGCGGTATCGACAATTACCAGGTCGTTGAGGTGATCAACAGCCTCCTGGATTGCCTGAGACGCAATAGCAACAGCGTCTTTGCCATCGCCGCGATAGACTGCTACGCCAATCTCTGAACCAAGTGTTTCGAGCTGATCTGCTGCTGCAGGACGGTGAACGTCGCAGGCGGCAAGCAGAGGATTCTTTCCCTGAGACTTAAGCAGGTAGGCAAGTTTTGCAGCCGCGGTAGTCTTACCGGAGCCCTGAAGACCAACGAGCATGATGACGTTTGGAATGCGGTTCTGTGCCAGCGTAAGCTTGGACTCGGTTGAGCCAAGCAGCGCCGTGAGCTCATCCAGAACAATACGGACAACGTTTTGAGCTGGGGACAAAGACTCCAGGACGTCAGCGGTCATGCACTGCTCTTTGCAGCGGCCAACAAATTCTTTAACTACCTTGTAGTTAACGTCAGCCTCGAGAAGAGCCATGCGAATTTCTCGCATTGCTGAATTGATATCGTCCTCAGTGAGACGGCCCTTTCCGCGCAGAGCGGAAAATGTATTTTGCAGTCTATCTTGCAGGCTGTTAAACATTACTGAACTCCCTCACCAACAAGTGCTTCACAGAATGAACGAGCATCAAACGTCTGAAGATCATCAATTGACTCGCCCACACCAATACGATAAAAAGGCAGGTTAAGCTGGTTAGAAATTGCCAGAGCAATTCCTCCCTTTGCGGTGCCATCAAGCTTTGTAACAATAAGACCGTCCAAAGACAGTGCGTCGTTAAACTCTTTTGCCTGATTAAGGCCGTTTTGTCCGGTAGTTGCATCAATAACCAAGACAACGCTCACGGGAATATCCCCTGCGCGCTTTCTGGTAACCGAAACAACCTTAGCAAGCTCACGCATCAGATCGGATGAGGTGTGCAGACGTCCAGCAGTATCAATAAGCACCAGTTCAGTGCCTTGTTTTTCTGCCGTTTCAACAACCTCAAAACAAACGCTTGCAGGATCAGCGCCACGCTCTCTGGTTACTACCTCAATACCAGAGCGCTCTCCCCAAACCTGTAGCTGCTCAATTGCAGCAGCACGGAAGGTGTCAGCACCGCCAATCAAAGTCTTTACGCCATTAGCATGTGCGCGGCCAGCAATCTTACCAACAGTGGTAGTTTTACCAGCACCGTTAATACCTACAAACAAAACAATAGAGGGCGTATCCGTAAAAGGATCTCTTTCTGCAACAGGAAACTCTGCCGTAAGACGCTCTACAAGAGCGCGGCGGAGCTGATCGGAGCGCATAAGGTTTTCTCGCGCAGCACGTTCACGCAGGTCATCGGTGACGCGCATAGCCACCTCAGCACCCATGTCTCCCATAACCAGCGTATCCTCAAGGTCATCCCAAAAATCTTCAGTGACCTCTCCACCCATATAAAAGATTTCGCTTAAGGTCTCGCGGGAACGCTCAAGACCGCGGCGAAGATTGTCCATAAAGCCCATTAGATATCAACTACCTTTCCGGTTGTCTTATCAAGCCTCTGAGAGACAACGTGGCTGACACCATCTGCCTGCATAGATACACCGTACAGTACGTCTGCCTGCTCCATAGTGCGCCTCTGGTGAGAAATGACAATCAACTGTGTTGTCTCTTTGAGCTGCTCAATGGCATCAAGCAGCTTGGAGAGGTTGGCGTCGTCGAGCGCAGCCTCAACCTCATCAAAGACGTAGAACGGAACAGTACGCGTCCTATACACAGCAAAGAGCAATGCCAGGGCGGTGAGGCTCTTCTCGCCACCTGACATGAGCATCATCTTGGTAATGCGCTTACCGCGCGGCTGAGCCACAATCTCAATGCCTGTCTCGGAGAGATGGTCTGGGTCAGTAAGCTCAATGTGAGCATGACCTCCAGGGAACAGCATCGAGAAGATCTCGGAGAAGTTCTGGTTGACACGGTCAAAGACAACAAGGAATCGACTACGCATCTTACGGTCAATCGCCGAGATGATTTTCTTCAGAGAAGTTCGTGCGGCCTCTAAGTCAGCTACCTGCTCGTTAATGTAATCAGCGCGCTCTTTGAGGCGCTCGTACTCATCCATGGCAACGGCGTTGACAGGACCAAGTGCCTCAAGCTGACTCTTAAGCGACGCAGCAAGGCGTTCTGCCTGCTCTCTATCTTCTGGCTCAGGAAGCGTCAATGCCTCGTCCAATGAGGCGCCCGTAGCAAGAATGGCCTCGATGGCGTTTTGAACCTGAACCTCAAGCTTACCAATCTCAACGCTAATCTGGTTAGCGGCGTCTTTCTCTTTTTCTACCGCAAGCGCAGCTTCAGAAGCTGCATCTTTTGCCTCAGAGATGGTCTCTCGCAGCGTCTCGGAGTCTGCCTCAGCCAACGACGCGCGATCCTTGAGCCTAGACGCCCACTCGAGCGCCTTCTGGTGCAGAGCATCGTAGCGCTTGTACAGCGGGTCTACGCGAAGCCTGATTACCTCAAGCGCGTGCGTTGCCTGTTTAGCAGCAGCAAGCTGCTCATCCAGCTGAGACAGACGCCTCTCAAGCTCTGCCTGGCGAGAAGCCATGCTCGTTGCGCGCTCTTTTGCAACAGTCAGGTCCGTCTTTGCATCCGAAAGCTCTCGGTTGGCCCTACCCTGTGCGCGAATGGCATCCTCATGCTGATCCTGCAGCTCTTTGAGCTCCGAGGCTAGCGACTCCATGCGAGCCTTAGCCTCTTCTGCCGCACGCTTGTGCTCATCAATGTGCGCACGAGCCTCTTGAGCGCGCTCTTTGGCCTGCTCTCGAGAAGTGCTCACCTGCTTCAGCTCAGCCTGAGAAGACGCAACCTGTCCCTCAAGACGGCCTCGCTCCGCAGCAATAGAGGTAAGCTCACCGTTGAGGCGAGCAACCTCACCCTTGGACTGCGCGCTTTTCTCGCGAACTGAAGCTAGCTCATTCTCGCAGTTGGTAACTGCAGAGCGAGCAGCCTCAAGATGGCGTTTGAGGGAAGGAAGCGCACCCTCAAGCTCGCGAATACGACGCTTACGCTCAAGAGAGCCGTCCTCAGCCTGAGATGTGTGTCCCAGGACCAGACGACCGTCTGGATAGAGCAACGTGCCGTCAGGAAGCGCATAAAGCCCGCGAGACTCAACTTTGCGAGCAGTGTAGGCATCGTCAAGACTCTGAGCGACAAAAACGTGACCAAAAAGCGCCTGCACAAGAGCTTCGGAACCCTTCTGCGCAGATACGTGCTCAAGCAAAGACGTTGTACGTGCAGGCGCAGCAAGAGCTGGAGTTGTGTCAGAAAGAGCAACCAACGTAGCCTTGCCGTCCTCAGAAAGCGTCTGAACACGCTCAAAGAGCGTCTGAATGTTTTGCTGCTTGTCTACAACAAGCGCGGAAAGATCTTCTCCCAAAAGCTGCTCAACAAGAGCCTCAAACTCTGGCTGAACCTCAAGATAATCAGCAAGTCTGCCAGAAACAAGAGAAGCGGTTGCTGCATCCGCAACAAGCTTTTCTGCCAGAGGACTTCCCTTTTGGACTTCCACATCAAGCGCACGAAGTGCCTCAAGCGTAGCTTCACTGCTTGAGAGTTCCTGGCGAGCAGTACGCTCTGCCTCGCGAGCCGCCTCAAGTGCAGAAGCACGCTCAGAAATCTCAGCGACAAACGCCTCGGACTCCTGACGAGCTTTCTCAAGAGCCGCCGTGAGCTCTGCTTCTTTAGCGCCACTATCTTCCAGGGCAGCACGAGCAATCTCAAGCGCTTCCGTAATCTGAGTCAACCTAGACTCAAACATCTGGTCTTCTACCTGCGCATGAGCAATCTGCTCTTCAAGCTTTACATACGCAAGCGTTTCTTTATCAGCGGTATTACGCGCACTTCGCTCAGACGCAGTGCAGTCAGAAATCTTTACATCAAGAGCACGACGCTCGGCAATTGCCTGGTTAGCCGACTCTTGGAGCGCGTTCACGCTCTCCGTCAGATCCGCAACCTTTGCACGAATTGTTGCCAGCTGACCAGAAAGCTCTTCGTTCTCTTTTGCGGCGTCTGCCTTCTGTTTATCCATCACAGAAAGCTGCATACGCGTGTCAGAAAGGCGAGAAACCATGTTCTTGCCCTTCTCCTCCAAAAGACGCATGTCAGATCCCATACGACCAAGAATCTCTTGCATGCGACGGCGCTGCTCACCCAAGTCTCCAACAAAGAGACCCTTTTGCTCAAGAAGTGACTGGAGCTTTTCAAGCTCACGGTTTTTCTCGCCCGCGCGATACTGAGCAAGCTCAATAGCAGCCTCTGCCTCTTTAGCGCGAGCCTCCAACTTTCCATGCGTAAACTGCAGCTGACGAAGGTCATCAACCGCAAGCTGAACCGTCAAATCTTTGAGCTGAGCAGACAGATCTTTAGCGCGAGAAGCCTTGTCTACCTGCCTCTCAAGCGGTTTAAGCTGGCGGGTAATCTCGCGAGAAACTACTTTAGCTCGCGTGAGATTCTCATCCATGGAAGAAATCTTGCGCTCCGCACGCTCTTTGCGGCGGCGATGCTTAGAGATATCTGCTGCCTCTTCAATGAGCTCACGACGCTGCTCAGGACGGCTAGACAAGATGGAATCGAGCTTGCCCTGAGAAATAATGGAGTGGGTATCTTTGCCCAGGCCAGAGTCATGCAAAATGTCCTGGATATCCATGAGCCTTGAAGGAGCACCGTTAATCAGGTACTCAGACTCTCCAGAGCGATACATGCGCCTGGTGATACCAATTTCAGAGAAATCAATAGGAATAGTGTGGTCGGAGTTATCCAGAACCAGCGTTACCTCAGCAACGCCCACCGCTCCCCTTGCTGACGAGCCAGAGAAGATAACGTCTTCCATGGCTTGGCCACGGAGCATCTTTGCGCTCTGCTCGCCCAATACCCAGAGAATTGCGTCAGAGACATTGGACTTACCCGAGCCGTTAGGACCAACGACAACGGTAAGACCGGGGTCAAAAACCATCTGAGTTTTATCAGCGAATGACTTAAAACCCTTAAGTGTCAGCGATTTTAGATACACGGGTACAGGGTACCTTTCTACCTTAGGTGCATTTCTGCATCAGTATCAAGCGGAGTATCATCCACACCAAGACGCACCAGTGCATCTTGAGCGGCTTCTGACTCTGCGGCTTTCTTTGATGGTCCCTGTCCACGACCCACCTTAAGGCCGTCGACAAATACCACAGCGGTAAACGTTGGTGTGTGAGCAGGTCCACTCTCGCCAATAAGCTTATATTCAGGGGTAGCCTTGCCTTTAGCCTGTACCGCTTCTTGCAAACGAGATTTAGGGCTTACCGAACGAACTGCCAGCGCTGGAGAAATGTGAGGTCCAAGCGTACGAATAACAAAATCATGCGTTGGATCAAAACCCGCATCAAGGTAGAGCGCGCCAACAATGGATTCGTAGACGTTCTCCAGAGCAGACTTCATGCCACGCTTTCCCGTGCCCTTCTCGGAAATTCCCATAACAATTAAGGGAGAAATTCCTAGAGCATCAGAGACAATGGAGAGTGTGTGACCAGATACCAGAGAGATTTTCAGCCTAGTAAGCTGACCTTCATCCATATCTGGATAACGCTCAAACAGCTCCGTTGCAATAATGGCACCAAGAATTGAGTCACCCAGAAACTCCAGGCGCTCATACGAAGCAGAAACAGGCTTGCCCTCCACCGCCGAAGGGTGTGTGAGGGCAGCCTCGATAAGTTCTTTATTGGTAAATGTGTGACCGCAAATAGCTTCTGCAGCAGCTACTCGTTCGTGCAATTTCACGTATAAAACCCACTTAAGCAGCAAGAATAGCGTCTACTGCGTCTCCAACGGTAGCAATCTCATCGATGTTCTCTGCATCAAAAGTCATATCAAACTCTTGCTCAAGGTCTGTGACAAGCTGCAAAAGATCAAATGAGTCTGCACCAAGGTCCTTAAATGAGGTACCCTCTGTGAGCTCAACGGAATCGTCAAGGTCCAGTGTCTCTCTAACAACGTCAATTACCTTTTCAAGTGTTTCTGTGCGATCCATACATCCTCCTTGCACACAACAATGACGCTATTAATTTTACCCCGTGATGGGCATCTGTATGATGACATTACTAAAGCTGAAACAAACAATCTTAAAAAAAGTAAAGCCCACAGAATTGTCCATGGGCTCCACCATACCTAATAAAAATTTTATGCAACAGGCGCTTTTACTACAGCTGAATTGACGAAGAAATTTTCTCGATAAGGTTGGCACGTACTGCATTTGCTGCAGAAAGTGTTCCTGCGCACACAGCAGAAGAGCTGGTAGCACCATGTCCTTTGAGTACAGGAGCCGAGACGCCCAGCAAGAAAGCACCTCCAACAGAATCTCCTGAAAGTTCTGCTGCCGTTGCCTTAAGAGCGTCTTTCAAAAGGAGTGCACCAAACGCAGCCTTCTTGGAAGAATTAATTGCATCCTTGAGGCTAGACATAATAAATTTGCCCGTGCTCTCAATAGATTTCAAAGCTACATTTCCGGTAAAGCCGTCTGTCACAATGACGTCAAAACGGCTTCCTAAAATATCAGTTCCTTCAGCGTTTCCACCAAAATTAATAGGAGCCTCTGCAAGAGCTGCATGATATGAGAGAGCAAGCTCAGAACCCTTGGTCTCTTCAGAGCCATTGCAGAGAAGACCTATGGTTGGGTTTTCAATTCCAAGCGAAGCATTGGCAAAAGCCTTGCCCATTTGCGCAAATTGCACCAAAACATCTGGACGTACATCAGCGTTGGCGCCAGTATCCAAAAAGACTGTTTTGTGACCGCCAAGTCCAGGAAGAATCAGGGTAAGTGCAGGCCGCTTTACGCCTTTGATGCGACCAATTCCAAAGGTAGCAGCGGTGAGCACTGCTCCTGTGGAGCCTGCTGAGAAAAGACCATCGGCCTCTCCTGCCTTGACTGCCTGGGCAGCTCTTACAATACTGGCGTCTTTTTTCTGTCTAACCGCATTAGCAGGATGCTCGCTCATTGCAATAACTTCAGTAGTTACCAAAGCTTTTGCACGATTGTGCTTGTTTGCAAAAGGAGTAACAAACTCATCAGCTCCGGCGAGAAGAACCTCTAGCTCTTTGTCCTTCTCGAGAGCCATACGAACTCCCTCAAGAACAACCTCAGGGCTTTGGTCAGATCCCATAACGTCTACACAAATAACGGGCATGATAACTCCTTAGTGCTATAAAAAAGAAGGCCGGCCCCTAAAGAACCGGCCTTCTTGGCCATACAATGTATGAGTGTTACTCAGTAACAACAACCTCACGGTCCTTGTAGAAGCCACAGTTAGGGCATACGTGGTGAGGAAGCTTTGGAGCGCCGCACTGTGGGCATACAGAGCGAGCTGCTGCGTTAAGCTTGCTGTTTGCCGAACGACGGGTGTGGGTTGCGCCGCGGCCCTTCTTTTGCTTAGGTACTGCCATCTTAAACCTCTTTTGCTCTTGCTAGCGCCCCTAAAACACATGAGGGCGCGACCCATTCACATAATGCGTTGGATACTATACCACGTACTGACACATTTTGTACGTAGATACAGCATTTCTTCACCATTTAGGAGAAGAAATTTTATTTTACACTTCCGAATCCGGCTCAATCACAAGATTTTTGAGAGCCGCAAACGGGTTTGAAGCAAGCTTTTCTTCTTCTCGCTTCTGCTCAATCTGAGCTGCGTGACCGCAATCCTCTTCATTCAGATTGCAACCGCATACTGGGCAAAGTCCCTTGCAGTCGGACTTGCACAGTACAACATAAGGCGTCTCCATAACAAGCGAAGGCAAAAGAGCCTCTGCAAGATCGATGGTTTTATCGGCATTTACTAAAACGTAATCTGCCTCATCTTCATCATCTGCAGAAATTACAGGCTCTTCAAAGAGATAATACTCATCTACCTCTGCGTTTAAAGAGAGATGTGCGTCCTCAAGACAACGGTCACACGTACCAACTGCGTCAGCACGAAGCATTCCGGTAACCAAAATGCCCTCACCCGCGTTGGTAAGCACTAGATCAAAATCAATTCCCATAGGAAGAGAAAATTCATGCTCCCCTAGCTCATACGAGTCTTCATTAAGATGGCCCGCATAAGAAACAGTATCGCCTGCATTTGCAAGACGATCATCTAGTGCATAAAGAACTGGTTGCATTGGAATTACCAGGCAACGTTATTGCTGGTGTTACGAGGACCAGAGTTCTCATCAAGTGTCTGACGAACACGAGAGACAGAATTTGTCAGGCTCTTAAGGTTCTCCTCAAGGTGAGCAAGAACGGTATCTGCGTACTCCTCAGCGTTGTAGCGAGTATCACGCTCGTACTGCTCTGCCTGATCACGAATGGCGTCTGCCTGCTGCTGAGCAAGGCGGACAACCTCCTGGTCACCAGCAAGAATCATAGCCTGCTGCTGTGCGTCAGCAATGATGGATTCTGCCTGAGCACGTGCGCGCTCAAGGGTCTCATCCTCTTCCTTGATGATGCGACGAGCAGTTGCAAACTCTTCTGGGAAGACACGACGGATCTCGTCAAGCAGCTCGTAGAAGTCCTGGGCATCAATAATCTTCTTGTTACCGCCATCCATAAAAGGTGACTTAGCCTCAGTTACCATCTGCTCAATCTCAGATACAAGGCTCTCAATTTCCTCGCCTGGCTGCATCCAGGGCTCCTTTCAATCCTATACACAAGCCGTGTTATATGCAGTTTTAGCCCTTATGAGCACGACGCATAAAACACCTTTTTAAGAATGTTAGCAGAATATAATGAAAATGCAGGGCAAATATACTTAATTACCGCAATTATGCAGAGCTTCAAGCTTTTTAATGACGTTCTTTGGTACCAAAAATGATACATCTGCGCCCATAGCTGAAATTTCTCTCACAATTGAGGAAGAAATATAGCCGTACTCTGGACTGGACATAACAAAGACGCTCTCCAGCTCAGGAGCCATATGAGCGTTAAGGTCTGCCTGTTGCAGCTCATACTCAAAGTCTGTCATAGCCCTCAGGCCTTTAACAACACCACCTGCGCCGCGAGAATTGCAGAAATCAACGAGAAGACCTTCCATAGGCTCTACAGAAACGTCCACAAGTCCTTCATCTACCAGAGCGTCTTTGAGCATCTGTACACGCTCTTCAAGAGAAAACGTAGTTCCCGTGCCGTGTTTGCGCTTGGAAGCTGCAACAGCTACCGTAACATTTTCAAAAAGGCGAGAAGCTCGTTTGATTACATCAAGGTGTCCGTTTGTGACGGGATCAAAAGTACCTGGTACAACTACGTGAGTGATGCTGTTCAACGTATCTCCTATCCCTCACAACGAACAAGTAAATCAACTTGAGCAATACCATAACGCTTACTCTTAGAAAGCTCAAAGTTATCAAGAGAAACTGAATCAGATTTATGGCTATGCTCATAGACTACTACAGCATCTTTTGTCAGACTTCCCGCCTGAGTCAAGTCTTTGAGCAGCTTGGATACTACCTCTGTCTCGACGGCATAAGGAGGGTCCAAAAATACCACGTCAAAAGGGCCTCCAAACAGCTGGGATGACTCAGCTAAGCGAGCTGTATCACCACAGATAACACTCATCTCAGAGGTGCTTACGCCAAGAGATTTAGCCGTACGCTTAATGCGATCACACGTCTTTCTATCTTTATCAATAAAGACAGCGTACAGGGCTCCTCTAGAAAGAAGCTCAAAACCCATTGCACCTGAACCTGCAAAAGCGTCAAGCACTCTAGACTCGCTGAGGTCAAGACCGCGAGAAGCCAAGATAGAACTTGCAATAGCCTCACGCGTACGATCAGTGGTTGGTCGCGTAGTCCCCTTACCATCAGGGGCCTCAATTGCACGACCTTTCCATTTTCCGCCAACAATCCTCATGGGTTTCTCGCCACCAAACCTATCTTGTACTGCAGTTTACCTGCAGGTTATTACTTATAGCCAAGCTCTTCAAAGTAGATACCAAAGCGATCTTTTGCCTCAATTCCCAGCGTAGCATAGGCATCGCTGGTAAGATTTGGGTCTTGAGCAGTAATTGCCAAAGCGTCCATGTGAGCTGCCTCAATCAGGTCCGCATCCGCGTAAAGATCAGAAATCTTGAGCGTGGTGCCGCCCGACTGACGGTATCCCAGGGTTTCTCCCTCGTGCCTGAGCTCAAGGTCAAGCTCTGCCAGACGCGCGCCGTCGGAGGTTTGCTCAAGCGCGGCTAAGCGCTTTCTTGCGGTAGATCCTCGCTTGGCGTTGCTGGCAAGATACACAGTTCCTGGGAAGTCTCCTCGACCAACACGGCCTCTGAGCTGGTGCAAGGTAGCCAAACCAAAACGATCAGCGTTAAAGACAACCATGACCGTAGCATTGGGGACGTCAACGCCAACCTCAATGACGGTAGTAGAGACCAGAATCTGTGCCTTATTTGCACGGAACTTTTCCATCACCTGATCTTTTTGAGTTTCAGGCAATCGACCAGTCAAAAGATCACAGGTAAAGTCTTTGAAAACGGTCTTTGAAAGCTCCTCATATACGCGAGTTGCACTGTAGAGCTTACCGTTTGTGCGAGCGGCCTCAGGAACATCTTCAAGCTCTTCTTCAGAATCGCTTGGATCAATCAAAGGGCAGACCAAATACGCCTGATGACCCGCTTGAACAGCTTCGGCGACAGCAGCGTATGCCTGATCAAGGTTTTCTGGCACACACAACTTGGTAGTAACGCCAGCTCCTGCCTTTGGCCTCTTGGTAATGCGAGATGTATCAACATCTCCATATAAAGAAAGCGCCAGCGTACGCGGGATTGGCGTTGCACTCATGGCGAGAAGGTCTACGCCTTGTCCTTTTTTGCGCAGTGCAGTTCTTTGATCAACGCCAAAACGATGCTGCTCGTCAACAACAGCAAGGGTAAGCTGCTTAAATACCACGCGATCTGAGAGAAGCGCCGTAGTGCCAAAGACAACGGACAGAGAGCCGTCGGCCAAGCAAAGCTCAATCTGCTGTCTCTCCTCTTCAGAGGTAGACCCTGTGATAAGAGCCCACGTAATTCCCGCAAGCGAAAGCAAAGGACCGATTTTTTGAGCGTACTGCTGAGCGAGAACTGAGGTAGGAGCCATCACAGCTGCCTGAGTTGAAGAGTCTGCTGCTGCAGCCAAGGCAACGGCAGCAACGGCTGTTTTACCAGTACCAACATCACCCAAGAGCAAGCGATTCATAATACGTGGTGCAGCCATATCAGAAAGAATCTCTTGAGCTGCGTGATTTTGCTCGTCAGTCAGGGCAAAGGGCAAAGCCTCAATCAGAGCCTTAACTTTAGGTCCGTCTGTAACGTGCTCAAAAGGCCTATGACCTGCAAGCTCCAAGTTTCTTCTCGCCAAAAGAGCAAGCTGCAAACTTAGGAGCTCATCAAAAGCAAGACGGCGACGAGCCTGTTCAGCTGCGTCCAAACTGGAGGGAAAATGAACCTCACGAAGCGCCGATGAGAGCGACATGAGGTGGTGTTTGGTGACAAGCTCTGAAGGCAGCCAGTCACACACGCTTCCCGTGTCCGCCAAAGCCGCTGACATAATGCGACGCATCCATGCAGGACTCACACCTTCGGTAGCTGGGTGAACAGGAAGAATTGCCGCTTTAGAAGGTGCTTCTTTGGAGCGTGCTTCATCGTTTGAGTCAGACTTTGCCGTGCTAAGCACCTCGTAGAATGGCGACTTCATCTGGCGGTAACCGTAGGCAAAGAGAATCTTACCGCTTAGCGCCACTTCATCGTCAACGTGGATTTGCTCAGCTATCCAAGGCTGCCTAAAAAACGAAGCCGTGAGCACGCCCGTATCATCCACAACCTCAATCTCAACAATGACCATTTTAGGACGTGGACGCTTAGTCTTTACCGAAGCAACGCGGCCCGTGATGGTAGCGTCCTCACCTATCTGCGCAAAAGCAATCTGAACGCGATGCGAAAAATCAAGATACCGGTGAGGAACATTGAGCAAAAGGTCTCGTACACGCAGAATGCCGAGACGCTCAAGCGCCTCGGCACGATTTGCATTGACATACCTTAACCTGGTCACACTATCAACAAGTGAGCAGGTATGTGCTACTCGCTCTGATGCGGGAGCGATGCTTACCTTGGACTCAGACATTTCCTACTCAATAGAGAAGATGACTGGATAGAGTGGCTGCTCGCCGCGCTGAGCATCGACCTCAAGGTCTGGATAGGTGTCCTCAATCTTGCTGGCGAGAAGTTCAAGCTGCTCGTCAGAGAAGTCTTCACCTGCAAGAATGGTGAGGTTGTCGCCCTCTTCCTCATCTTGCATCTTAGCAACAAGGTCAAGCGTGACCTTCATGACATCAGAGCCGACAACATCAATGGAGCCGCCCTGGATACCCATGACATCACCATCGTGGATAGGAGTGCCGTCAGCTGCAGCAGAATCACGGACTGCAGTGGTTACCTCGCCGTAGCGAACGCCAGAGATAGCGTCTGTCATCTCTTCTACAAGCTCTTCAAATGAAACGCCATCCGCAACAACAAACATTGCAGCAAATGCCTGAAGAACAGACTTGGTTGGAATGACAGCAACCTTAACATCCTCGCATGCGCTGGCAGCAGCCTCTGCTGCCATACGAATGTTGGAGTTGTTTGGCATAACAATGACCTGGTCTGCATTGGCCTCTTCAATTGCAGCAAGAATATCTGCAGTTGAAGGGTTCATAGTCTGACCACCAGAAACAACAACGTCCACGCCAAGAGACTTCAAGATTGATGCAGCGCCAGAACCAGCGGTTACGGCAACAAAGCCAAGCTCCTTTTTAGGTGCTGCGGCAGCCTTCTTATCTTCAGCGATCTTCTCGGTACGCTCCTTAGCCTCAAGGTCCATGTTATGGATGAAGACCTCAAAAATCTGACCGTACTGAAGCATGTACTCAAGAACCTTGTTTGGAGTATTTGAGTGAACGTGAATCTTGTAGTCTGGATTTGCACCAACAAGAAGCTCGCAATCACCCATAGTTGCCAGGAAGTTCAGAGCTGCATCCTCGTCAAAGTCAGGACTATCTGCCTTAAAGAGGAACTCATTGCAGTAGCGATACTCAGAACCCTCCCAGTCATCGTTGAGCTCAATCTCAACCTTTGCACTGGTAGCAGCCTTAGCATCAGAAACAGAAACGGTTGTCTGGAAATCAGTAGTCTCAGTCTTGCCAGTAACAGCGTTTACAAAGCCCTCAAGGAAGGTTGCAAAACCAAACGCACCGGAGTCAACAACACCATTCTCTTTAAGAACAGGAAGAAGCTCAGGAGTGCGAGCAACGGACTCATATGCCTCAACAACTAGAGCATCCAAGACCTCAACTGGGGTGAGCTGAGACTTCTCAAGGGAGTCTGCCTTAGCAGAAACGTCTTTAAGGACGGTAAGAATAGTGCCCTCAACAGGCTTTCTAACAGCCTTAAAAGCAACCTCTTTACCGCGGCGGAATGCGTGAGCAATATCCTTTGGAGTTACTGCCTCAGGATTTTTAACGTCACACAGACCCTCGGCAATACCACGAAGAATCTGAGACGTAATAACACCAGAGTTACCACGAGCGCCCATCAAAGAACCGTGAGTGATTGCCTTTGCAATATCCTGCATGCTTGCATCTTGAGGAAGATCTTGAACCTCACGAACAACGGTGCCCAGGGTAAGGGACATGTTAGTGCCGGTGTCTCCATCTGGTACAGGGAAAACGTTGAGCTTGTTGATCTCTTCTGCTTTGTCTGCAACGGCAAGAGCTGCTACAGGGAAGCAGGTACGAATGACATTTGAAATCACGTTAGACCTCAGTTCCTACTCATTTGAAGCAAAAAGCTTAGCGAGAATTACGCATGGCCTCGATATGTACAGTTACATCAACACATGAAAGCTCTGCAATTTGCTTAAGCAAAAACTTTACTGAGCTCTCAAGATTGTCGACAACAGACGCCATGTTAACGCCCTGCTCAACAACAATGTGAAGGTCAACCTGAACTCCCTTAGGAGTTGGGGTCACATCAATACCCTTACGAAGTCGGTACGTTGGAAGAAGACGAGCAACACCTGCTGCCTCATCAATCTCTGCCATGCCAACAACGCCATAACATTCCATAGCTGCATAGCCCGCCAGGTCAGCAAGGCAATCATTAGAAACTCTTAGTGTTCCGGGAACAGCGGTAGTCATTACATAACTCCTCTCGCAAGAACCAGGGTTAGTCATTGTTATTTAGTATACCGCAGAGCACATTTATTATTAAAGCGGCTTATATATACAAGTTGATAACCTTGCAATTGACAAATCTTTTTCTTGTTATTTAATCTTGGTGTAATAAATGAAAAACATTCAAAAGCTGTCTCAAAGCTATCTAATTGTGAATGTTATATTCATGCTTTGACAACACAATATATTGTGCTATATTTATTCGGCTATTTGGAAATTTTAGGCGCAGAGGGCGCCTATCCTATGGAGGTCTTACTCATGTCGAAGGTCTGTGATTTCTGCGGTAAGCACGCCGTTGCCGGTCGCTCCATCTCCCACTCTCACCGTACTGTGGCCCGCACCTTTAAGCCAAACATCCAGCGTGTTACTGTCGTTGTCGATGGCCAGCGCAAGAAGATGAATGTTTGCTCCCGTTGCCTCAAGTCCGGCAAGATTGCTCGCAACTAAGCAACTCAGTTCGTCTTACCTCAAACTTAAAAAGGTCGCTTCGGCGACCTTTTTTCTTAGCTCGATTATCTGACTGCAACATCTAATACTTCTTGCTGGACTTACAGCCGCTCGTTGGGACTTTGTTTCTCAAACGCAGCGCAGACGCGACTCAATAAACGTTTTAGTTCCAAAGCTGCACCAAAAGACAGCCCTTCTCGCACCTTACCCAAGCATTGTCTGATTCAATGATATTTGAAATACCGTCGTCTCCCAGCAAGGTGAACTTCTGGTGATCAAGATTCCACTTCATGCCAGCCTCAGAAACCTCGCACTCCTCTGACAAAGCCACAAGAGAAATCTTTTTACCTGCATTAGCTGAGCTCAGCTGCCAAGAATTAACCTGACTTGCAGCTAAAAAGCGCATCTCAAAGTCATTTTCAATAACTCGAACACTTGCCTTGCCCGTCTTTGCCCATGTAGCGAGAAGACCAAGCACTACAAGCTGGTGATCAAGGTGTCCGCCAGATGTGGAGACAACCGTGAGAGAGAGCTTGCTATCCCTGCGGATTGCCTCATATTCAGCTGATTTCAATGCTAGCGCCAGGTCAGTATCGTACTTGTCCGCATTAAACTTCATGCAAGGTACCTGTTGCTCTTTGAGCCAAGTCAGGGTTTCTGGTGTAGCCGAGTCAAAGTCTCCAAGCGCAAGTTGTGGAGTTACTCCAGCAGTGCGACATATATCCGCGCCACGATCGACCGCTATTAGGTAGTCAGCGCTTTGGGCGCAGGTAGACAGCGTCGTGTGCGAAACCGCTTCTGGGGATCCGCCCACAACAAGGACCTCAAGGGGTTTCTCGCCAGAAGGCGCTGCGGCCAGAGGACGCTCGTAGTCCTGAAGGCGCAGAAGCGACAGCTCGCCGTAGGTGTGGGCAAAGATGTTAGAGTGCTCTCGCATAAAGACGGGATCGCGGCCGTCGTGGTCGTTGTAGAGTGCAACCACAGGAAAGCCTGCATTTTGAGCTGTCCGTGCGCCAAACGGAGCATCCTCGAAGACCCAGGTAGTTGCCTTATCGGTGCCAAGACGGCGAAGGGCCTCAAGGTAAACATCGGGCTCAACCTTGTCCACTCCCCCCACATCTTCTGTTGAGACCACTGTTTTAAAGAGGTGCTCAATACCTTGAGCTGCCAGAGCTGCACGAACTTCTCGCACGGGAGTTGACGAAGCAACGGCCATAGGAATACCTGCGTCGTAGAGCTCCTGTAAGAACTCCTTTGCACCGGGAATGATTGAAACATGATGTTGGTACTGATCAGTTACGTACGCGCAGAACTCTTCATACAAAGTTTCTGCAGTGATAGGCAGTCCCAGATGGTCCACACATAATTTGCAGCCATCCATAAGCGAAACAGCCTCAACTTGATTAAAAAAATCTGAGTCAATGGTCTTGCCGTATTTAGGAAGAACAGCACCAAACACATTGCGCCAAACACACATTGAATCAACGAGGGTTCCATCGCAATCAAATATTGCACCGGTCACCTGCATAATGCCTCCGTAAACAAACTTATTAGTTGCAATCGTGAAATATCTACTCTAAGTAGGGTAAAGTATCTCACGTTTATAAATTGTTTTCATGGAGGACGCATGGCACGTTATAGCTATCATTGCACACACTGCGACAATACCTTTGAGATTGAGCGCCCAATGAGCCTGAAGATTGAAGCTCCTCAGTGCCCAAAATGCGGACATGAGACTGAGCGCGTTTACAACACCTCAACCATTGTCTTTAAGGGCAGCGGTTTTTATAACACCGATAGCAAAGGAAAGTAATCCCGCGCTCTAAGACACTAGACGTTTTAGATGCTCTGCACGCTCATCAACAGCACCTATGAAGCTCTTGTTGTGATACACAGCAAGAGCTTTTATTTGCGCTTAAGAACCGCCATAAAGTGAGCATCACAATCAGCAGACGCAAAAGCTGTCTGCAAAAATCCCTCTGGTGTAATGCACGTATCGAGAAACTCTTGTGCTTCTGTCGTTAAGCCTGCACGTGCGGGACACTCAAAAAGACTTTGCACCTCAAAATGAGAGCCCTCTGAACTTGCAAGAAAATCGTCAATAACCTGCTGATTCTCTGAATTTGAGAGCGAACACGTTGCATAGACTAAATAACCACCAATCTCTACACGGCTGCTACAGCTTTGTAAGAGTTTGGTCTGTAAAGCAGTAAGCTCTCCCCCGTCATACAGACTTTCTGGTAACAGATTCCACGCAATCTCTGGATGGCGACGAAGGGTGCCCAAACCAGAACAGGGAGCGTCAATAAACACCACGTCAAAGCTCTGATTAAGCTCCTCTGGAACCTCTGGCGACACAAACTGTGTAGCGTCAAACGTGAGTGATGTAACCTGATCTGAAAGGCCAGCAGTTTTCAATCTTCTTTTTGAAACGTGGGACTTTCCCTTTACAAGCTCCACCGCAGTAATCGGAACATCCTTTTTACCAAGTACTTCAAATGCGTGAGAGAGCAACAAGGACTTGGTTCCTCTGCCTTGTCCAATCTCAAGCATATCTTGGTCTACATAGGATGCCGCGAGAAGTGCCACCAGTTGAGAAGCTAAATCTGCGGGAACAAGCTGAACTTTCTTTACATATGCGTCAACGTTAAGTTGAGCAGGATTTTTTACCTCATACACATCTGGCAGAACTGTTTGCTGTAGCTCTAAAGAGCTGCTCTGCAATTGCTGCTCTGATACGTTTCTTTGTAGAACATACACGGGAGCTGGGTTTTTAAGATTAAGAATGAGTTTTTGAGCAGCAGATTCTCCAAGAGACTCAGTAATCTCCAGGCAAATCCATTCAGGAATACCTGACGCCCATGAAAGCTCTGAAGGTGTTTTGGGATTCTTTGCACGCGTAAGCTGAGCTTCTTTTTCAGAAATTTTTCTAAGCACAGCATTTGCAAGACCTGAAGAACGCTTTGAGATAGACTTTACCAGCTCAACGCCTTGACTGATAGCAGCATCACGTCTTGTCTCTAAATACAGGACCTC
>CALIZK010000072.1:0-3393 GCA_938028635.1 uncultured Atopobium sp. | reverse complement strand
TTGGACGCTGAAGGTATTGCCGCTCGCGTCAGGGAGTTCCTGCTTTCGTAGACGCGTGCGAGAGCTGCAACGGCAACGCCGCAGGTTATCGACGCGTGTGAGTACGGCAACGCTACAGGTCAACCGCGCGTGGACGCAGGTTGAGAGCGATTTTGACCCGGTATCTATTTCGTGTGGATACCGGGTTTCTTGTGCGGATACGCTGCTAGTGGACGGGTTTCTCGCCAGACGCTCGAGTGTTGGGCCGCGGCATTTCTCGGCATGAAAAAGACCTGGCACCGTGTGGTACCAGGTCTCTCTTTGTTACATGTTAGCTCGTTCAGTGAGCTGCGGCTACGTCAGCGAAACTGAATTAGCCAAGGTGCTTGGTAATGGAAGCAGCTGCTACCTTACCAGCACCCATTGCCAGAATGACGGTTGCAGCACCAGTTACGATGTCGCCACCAGCCCAGATGCGAGGATCGGAAGTACGACCCTCTTCGTCGGCCTCAATGTAGCCCCACTTGTTGAGCTTGATATCGCCGATCATCTTTGCGAATGGGTTAGCGTTAGTGCCGATTGCAGAAATTGCAACGTCGCAAGGAATGTCCTCGATAGCACCCTCGATAGCAACTGGACGACGACGTCCGTCAGCGTCAGGCTCGCCGAGCTCCATCTTCTGGACGCGAACTGCGCAAACTGCGCCGTCCTCGCCAGCGACAAACTCGAGAGGGGAGACGAGAGGAAGAACCTCAACGCCCTCAGCCTTTGCGTGGTGCAGCTCTGCACGACGAGCAGGCATCTCGTCCTCGGTACGACGGTAAGCAATGATTGCACGCTCTGCGCCAAGACGCTTAGCAGTACGAACAGCGTCCATAGCAACGTTGCCGCCACCAAAGACAACGACGTTCTTGCCGTGCTTGGTTGGAGTGTCATACTCAGGGAAGTTGTTAGCCTTCATGAGGTTAACGCGGGTGAGGTACTCGTTTGCAAAGAAGACGTTTGGCAGGTTCTCACCAGGGATGTTGAGAAGCTTTGGAAGGCCAGCGCCGGTTGCAATATAGATTGCGTCAAAGCCCTGCTCAAAGAGCTCTTCTGCATCGGTGATACGACCGACAACAGAGTTGAACTCAAACTTAACGCCCAGCTCCTGAAGGCCGTCGATCTCGCGCTTAACAACAGCCTTTGGAAGACGGAACTCAGGAATACCGTAAACCAGAACGCCGCCGCCGGTGAAGAATGCCTCAAAGACGGTTACGTCAAAGCCGTTACGAGCAAGCTCGCCAGCGCAAGCAATACCGGAAGGACCGGAGCCTACAACTGCAACCTTCTTGCCGTTCTTTGGAGCGATAGCTGGCTTAGAAGCAAGCTCAGGCTGGTCGCCAAGGAAGCGCTCAAGCTGACCAATAGCAACTGGTTCGCTGCGCTTACCCATGATGCAGACGCCCTCGCACTGGTTCTCCTGTGGGCAAACACGACCACAAACTGCAGGAAGCATAGAGGACTCGCGGATGATGTCAAGACCGCGACCAAACTCCTCTGCACGGATAGCCTCGATGAAGCGAGGAATGTTGATGTTTACAGGGCAGCCCTGAACACACAGCGGATTCTTACAATCCAGGCAGCGGTTTGCCTCTGCAATTGCCATCTCTTTAGTGAAACCCTTGTCGACAGGGCGGAAGTCTTGTGCGCGCTCTGCAGCTGGCTCTTCGTTGTCAGCTGTACGAGGTGCCTTGACGTTTGGAATGTAGCGACCGTTTACTTGTGGCATGCGCACCTCGTCTCCTCGTAAGCCTTAATGGACTGGCCTTCCTCGGTGAGGTAGGCTGCCTGACGTGCGCGAAGGTCGTTCCAGTCAACCTTGGTTGCGTCAAAGTCAGGACCGTCAACACAAGCAAACTTGGTCTCGCCACCAACCTCAACACGGCAGCAACCGCACATACCAGTGCCGTCGACCATGATTGGGTTCAGGGAAGCGATGATAGGTGTGTCGTACTTCTCGGCAGTGAGAGTGGAGAACTTCATCATTGGAACTGGGCCAACGCAGAATACGCGGTCGACCTGCTTGTCCTGCAGAAGACGCTCGAGAGGTGCAGTTACAACGCCCTTCTCGCCAAGAGAACCGTCATCTGTGGTGATGTGGATGTGATCGTCGTCCAGAATGGAACGGAACTGATCCTCAAGCAGGAGCAGCTCTTTGGTACGAGCGCCCATGATTGCGTGGACCTCGCGGCCAGCTGCTACGAGCTGACGAGCAACAGGGAAGGCGATAGCCAAGCCAACGCCGCCGCCGATAACTGCCCATTTGCCCTCGCCCATCTCGGTAGGCTCACCCAGAGGACCAGTGACGTCCTGCAGGAAATCACCAACCTCGTAGGTAGAAAGCATCCTGGTGGTCTTGCCGATTACCATGAAGATAAACTCGACCCAACCCTCCTCAGGATTCCAATCCGCAAAGGTAAATGGAACGCGCTCGCCACACTCATTTGCGCGGACCATCAGGAACTGACCAGCATGTGCATGCTTGGCCATCTGTGGTGCCTCGATGCGGAACTTGAAGACCTTCTCGGAGAACTGAGTCTTTTCGAGGATCTTATACATTCAGCGGTACTCCTCTCCTAACACAACAAAACTGCGAGTGAGTCGACGCGCCGCACTACAACGTGCCTTCTGGTAAGAAGACAGTGACAGGTGACGCATGTATCTCACGCATACGAGGTCTGGGTAACCCCGTATTCGCAAACAACATATCTATTGTACTATTTGCGCATGATTCAAGACATGAGTAATTCATGAATGAGCATAAATATTTCGTAGAATGTTTTGCCTGCTAGCTGCGGAGGGTGGGCGAGAAGATCGGTGGGCTCGCGACGTGACGACACGCGGTGACGGCACGGGGCGGAGTGCGGCGGAGCGCGGTGACCGCTAGCTGCGTAGGAGTTGCTCCACCTGATCGGCGGCCGTTTGGGCGGTGACTAGAAAGTCTTCCAGGTTGTTTCCCTTGAGCTCGCGTAGAACGTAGTCTGCCACCGGCATCTTTCCGGGAGGGCGACCGATGCCAAACTGCAGACGCATAAAATCCCTGGTCTGGAGTTTGTCGGCGATGGAACGCAGACCGTTATGCGAGTTGAGTCCGCCGCCTTCTTTGAAGTTGAGCTGGCCCTCTGCGAGGTCAACCTCGTCGTGAATGACCAGGATTTGCGCAGGTTGAAGGTGGTGTGCACGAGCAAGTTTGGAAAGGGGGCCACCGCTGGTGTTCATGAAGTCCTGGGGTTTGGCCAGGAGTACATGGCGTTTCTCGCCAGATGCGGCTCCGGGAGCTGCGGGAAGGATGATCTCCGCGACTTGGCAGCCCGCCTCGCTTTTCCAGTACGAAACGCCGTGGCGCTCGGCAAGGGCATCGACGACGGCAAA
>CALIZK010000071.1:0-1841 GCA_938028635.1 uncultured Atopobium sp. | reverse complement strand
TATCATGGCCTTCCAGATTGGCCCTACGTATGGCGGCGGCTTTAAGGTCTGTCCACACGCCCAGCCAGACGATGGGCTTCTCACCGTCTGCTACAACACCAAGGTACCTAACATCCCCCACCTGCTAGCCTTATTTGGCCTGGCAAAAGCTGGCAAGCACATTAATTCACGCATCATAGTAGAGCGTCACCTCAAGAAAGCAGTGGTCAGCTTCCACAAGCCAGTCCCTGTTCAGGTTGACGGTGAAGAGCTTCCTTTTGCAGAGCAGTTTGTGGTCGAGGTCATCCCAGCTGCACTTTCCGTGATTGTCCCCTAGCACGCGGCACAGCGCTGCGTGGTTGACACAGTTTGTGCAGCTCGCGTGCCAAACGTGACGTCGCGAGAAGACCGATCTTCTCGCCAAAATGTTTGATTCAAAGAAACAGGGGCACCTGCCAGCGCAGATGCCCCTGAATTTGTATCGTGTAAGCTAAGACTTTACGACTAGAACTTAGCGAGCTTCACGCTCAAGCAGAGCCTTAACCTCAGCTGCGGTATCAAGCTCCATAACGCGAGCAGTCAGTTCATCTGCCTCAGCCTTTGTCCAAGCAGCAATGGTTTTACGGGTGCGCAGGACAGATGGGGCAGAAACGGAGAACTCGTCCAGGCCGAAGGAAAGCAGAACTGGAATGAGCAGTGGGTCTGCAGCTGCCTCGCCGCACATACCAACCATGATCTTCTCCTTGTTGCCCTCGCCGATGAGGAACTTGAGGGAACGAAGAACGGATGGCTGGTAGACCTCGTAGAGGTAGGCAACGCGATCATTGCCGCGGTCAGCGCACATGGTGTAACCGATGAGGTCGTTGGTGCCAATGGAGAAGAAGTCGCACTCACGAGCCAGCTTATCTGCAATCAGAGATGCAGATGGGGTCTCAATCATGGTGCCAACCTCAATATCCTTGTTGTAAGCTACGCCCTCAGCGTCAAGCTCACGCTTGCACTCCTCAACAAGAGCCTTTGCCTGGCGGACCTCGTCAACAGCAGTAACAAGAGGAAGCATAATCTTGATGTCGCCAAATGCGGATGCGCGGAGAAGAGCGCGAAGCTGAACCTTGTACTGCTCAGCATTGTTGAGGCAGTAACGGATAGCGCGGAAGCCCATGAATGGGTTCTCCTCAGCCTTCATGTTGAGGTAAGGAATCTCCTTATCGCCACCAACATCAAGAGTGCGGATGATGACAGGCTTATCCTTCATGCGTAGAGCAACCTTCTGGTAAGCAGCAAACTGCTCTTCCTCACTTGGAAGCTCCTTTGCGTCCATGAACAGGAACTCGGAGCGGAAAAGACCAATGCCCTCAGCGTCAGCTTCAACTGCGCCGTTAGCATCATCTGGGTTGCCGATATTAGCAACAAGCAGAACCTTGATGCCGTCAGCAGTTACGGTCTCCTTGCCACGATAAGCCTCAAGAGCGGCCTTCTCTGCAGCATAAGCCTCAGCTTGAGTCTTGTACTCAGCAAGCTCAGCCTCAGAAGGATTAACAACAACCTTGCCATTGGTGCCGTCGACAACAATAGCGTTGCCAGTTGCAACCTCAGAAGTGATGTTAGGAACAGAAAGAACTGCAGGAATCTCAAGAGCACGAGCAATAATTGCGGAGTGAGAAGTACGACCACCAGTCTCGGTAACAATACCTGCAACGTGGTCCTTATCGATGTCTGCGGTCATAGAAGGAGTCAGCTCATGGCAGACAATGACGGAGTTCTCTGGAAGTGTGGAGAGGTCAACAACCTCTTTACCAAGAAGGTCAGCGAGAAGACCGGTCTTTACGTCAGCAACGTCTGCTGCGCGCTCACGGAAGAGC
>CALIZK010000070.1:0-2277 GCA_938028635.1 uncultured Atopobium sp. | reverse complement strand
GACGCTTTCTACAACCTTCGCTAAACTTGCAGGTTGTACGCTAAGAGCTACGAAGCCGCATCTCATTTGAGGTGCGGCTTTTTTGTGCGCGAGGGTGCGATGCGGTCTTCGGGTGCAGGACGGCGAGAGGTCGAATGGCGGACGTCGGGTGCAGAGCGACGCGGAACCAGGACTGGCAGCAATACCTGCGGGTTTCTCGCCACGCGGATGAGCTTCTTGCTGAGCGGGAGTGCGTTTTGTGGCAATTTTGTGTCACGTAGGCTCATCCGCGCCGATTTTGAAACGTCCGACCACACCTATGTCGGATATTCTGCAAAAAAAGCCTATACATTATGTGAAAAATGCTCACTTCGTGCAGAATATCGTCATTAGGTGTGTTATTTCCTCCTGATTTCACAGAATATCCGACATAGATGTGTTTGCTCAAACCTGAAAATTAGGAAAGTTAAACCTTTTATATAACTTCATTCATAATTCTGTATATTAAATAGAATTTATACATAATATTGAATTCAACTTAATTGAGTTGAATTATAATTTCGTTGAAGTAGCCACGCCAAGCTACATTTGAGACATCTAGCCATGTTTTATCTGCGGATTTGTCTCTAGTTGAAATAAAACGCTGCCGCCTAATGAGCTGCTACGAAAAAGCGCCTTTCACCCGAGAAGCCTCACAAATGTCGCAATCCCCTGTCACGGTTATACTTGATACGTCAACACTCAAGAATCCGAGGTGCTCATGCATACAACATCCCAGCACGCAATCCGCACAATCCTGGTCGGACAGTCGGGCGGACCAACCGCCGCGATTAATACGTCGCTCGCAGGCGTTGTTCGCACGGCTCATACCCAGGGTCTTCGCGTGCTTGGAATGCGTAACGGAATCCAGGGGTTTCTTGAGGGCAACGTCGTTGACCTGGCTGAAGCGCTTGAACTCGAGGTGTTCAATCAAAACGAAGTAAATCCTGGTGAGAAAAACCTTCAGCTCCTAAGAAAAACTCCTTCAAGCTGGCTGGGCAGCTGTCGCTTTAAGCTGCCGGAGCTTGAGCCTAATCCTGCCACTTGCTTGAGCTCTGAATCAGCGGGCGTCTCCTCTATCTACCAGCAGATTGACACACAACTTAAGAAATACCAGGTAGACGCTGTACTCTATATCGGTGGCAACGATTCCATGGATACCACGGACAAGCTGTCTCGCTACTTTTCTCAGGTAGAAAGTGCTGTTCGTGTCGTCGGTGTGCCAAAGACCATAGACAACGACCTCGAGGGAACCGATCACACCCCCGGCTTTGGTAGTGCAGCACGATTCGTCGCAACGGTAACCGCTGAGCTCACCCGCGACGGCATCGTCTACAACAGCAAAAACGTTACGTTTATCGAGGCCATGGGTCGTGACGCTGGCTGGCTCACGGCAGCCGGAGCACTGGCGCAAGATATTTGCGGAGTCGCGCCAGATTTTGTACTTCTCCCCGAGGTTCCGCTTGATGAACACGCACTACTTTCTGCCATTGAACAGCGACTTCGCGAGAAGAACAACGTGATCGTAGTTGTCAGCGAGGGCGTCCATCACGCAGATGGTAGTTTCCTTTTTGATGCAAAGTCCGTTGCGATTGACACGTTTGGTCACCTCGCGGCACAGTCCGGAACGGCTCAATACTTGTCGCAGTTGGCCAAAGATCAGTTGGGCGTAAAGTCTCGTGGCATTGAGCTCAATACACTGCAGCGCTGTGCTTCGCATGCTGCTAGTAAGGTTGACTTAGACGAAGCCGAGGCGCTAGGCACTACGGGAGTTGAAGCGGTTCTCCAAGGTAAAACAGGTGTTATGGTTGGTGTTCATAGAATCTCAGATGCACCTTATGCCACGGAGATTCGCACTACACCCGTTGCTGATGTTGCCAACAAGGTAAAGCTTGTACCTCGAGAAATGATCTCCGAGGATGGCTTCAATGTCACCGATGCTGCCCTAACTTACCTGCGTCCTCTTGTTGCAGGCGCCGAGGAACCGATTTCCGCCGACGGGCTTCCCCGTTTTCTCGCTGAGCTGCTTTAGCGCTAGCGCAGCATTGCTGTGGTGCTTGTAACGTTGATGTAGCCCTATCGTAGTGCTCTGTAACGCTGCTGCGGTAATTGCGAGAAACCCGTCCAGTTCCACGCTAAAATCGCTTAACGCATGCGAACCATGCGTAATGCGCATCAAAAATGCAATAATTCGCTGCAAAAAATAGCAATTTTCTACCGTTCACCTATCAATATTTTTTGTGAACGGTATGGCTACGT
>CALIZK010000069.1:0-3115 GCA_938028635.1 uncultured Atopobium sp. | reverse complement strand
ATTCTCCGAGGCAGTTCTTGCTCAGACAGAAACGGCTACAAATGCAGCAAATTATTCAGCCCTTCTGAACCCTGCAACCTTCCTAGTCATGTACCTGGGAATTGCCGTAACACTTTGGCTTGCGGCACCTCAGATTACCGCGGGTACACTATCGCAAGGAACCGTGGTAGCACTTGTCAGCTATATGACCAGTGCGCTTTTGGCTATTGGCTACGTTGCTAACCTGGTTATTATCATTACACGCGGTGTGGCATCTGCTAATCGTATTATGGAAGTACTCAACACCAAGCCCACGCTCACCGATGAGGGAAACAGGCAAATCAACCTCACAGAGTCCGATTTTACCGGCACCGCTGTGGCATTCAAAGACGCCTCACTTGTCTACGATGGTGGAGGAGAGCCTGCACTTTCTGGCATCAACCTCTTGCTCCAGGCTGGTCAGACGCTGGGCATTATTGGCGGTACGGGCTCTGGTAAGTCCAGTTTTGCTGCTCTCATCCCGCGTCTTTTTGATACGGAGACCGGTTCTGTAAGTGTCTTTGGCCACGACGTCAAAACGTATACGTTTGAACAGCTGCGTTCCCTTATTGGCTTTGTTCCGCAGCACACCTCACTGGTCAGCGGCACCATTCGCTCTAATCTCTGCTGGAAGAACCCAAACGCCTCTGATGAGGAGCTTTGGGCAGCTCTTGAGGTTGCTCAAGCAGCAGACTTTGTGCGCGAGAAACCCGATCAGCTTGACAGCATTGTTGAGCGTGGCGGCAAGAACTTCTCGGGTGGTCAGCGCCAGCGCTTAACCATTGCTCGTGCCCTGGTGGGAAACCCGCGCATTGTCATCTTAGACGACGCTGCTTCCGCTCTTGATTTTGCTACGGATGCACGCCTCCGCACAGCTCTTCGCAAGCTCAGCGCAACCACTACAAGCATCATTATTTCGCAGCGTGTAGCTGCAGTTATGCAGGCAGATAAGATCCTTGTTCTCGACCATGGCAAACAAGTGGGGCTCGGGACGCACAAAGAACTTCTCGCCACGTGTCCGCTGTATAAAGAGATTTGTCTTTCACAGCTTCGTCCTGAGGAGGTGGAGTAATGGCTGATATGTATTCTGGCGGAAGAACCTCCGCTATTGCATCAAGCGCTCCTGAGCGCGGCAAAGGCGGCTCCGCTGACGCTATTTCCATGTCCGCAGCAGAAGTCACACGCCGACTAGCTGTATGGATTTCTCCTCACAGAGGTTTTCTGGTTCTGGCGTCTGTGTCATCTATTGCAACCGTTATTCTGCAGCTCTGGGTACCCATCATTGTGGGTAGTGCCATCGACCAGCTCATCAAGCTGGTACAGGGCGCCGAGGCAGCACTTTTGCTTACACTCGCTCAGCTCTCACTGGTAGTTTTGCTTGCAAGTGCTACGCAGTGGCTTGCTTCTTGGTCTACCAATAAGCTTACCTACCTGGTTACACGCGATCTCAGAAACGCAGCTCACGCCAAGGTTGCAAACTTACCGCTCTCATACATTGACACGCATTCTCAGGGAGACTTGCTCTCTAGGGTAGTTAACGATGTTGATCAGCTGGGTGATGGCCTTCAGCAGGGCCTGACGCAGTTCCTCACGGGCGTGGTGACCATTATTGGAACCTTATGCTTCATGTTCTACATGTCGATTCCTATGGGCCTTGTAGTTGCTCTAGCTACGCCGCTCTCTATTATTGTTGCTTCCGTTATTACCAAGTACGCAAGCTCTTCTTTTAGCAAGCAACAAGGTTATCAGGGTCAGCTTGGCGGATACGCAGAAGAAATGGTCTCCAACCAGGAACTCATTACTGCTTTTGCCCACAAAGATGCCATTATTGAGCAGTTTGAAGCTATTAACGAGAAGCTCCGTGTAGTAGGAGAGCGTGCACAGTTTGCTTCATCGCTTTCTAATCCTTCCACGCGCTTGGTAAACAACTTCATTTATGCATTAGTAGCTGCTCTTGGTTGTATTTGCGTTCTGACTGGTGTTCCTTCTCCGCTCTCTATTGGTCAGGTACAAAGCTTCCTCTCATATGCCAATCAATACATGAAGCCTTTTAATGCCATTTCTGCTGTTGTTACACAGGTTCAGACAGCTTATGCAAGCGCTCGTCGAGTCTTTGATCTTCTCGACGCAAAGGAAATCAAGCCTGATCCAGTAGACGCTGAAGTTATCCAGAATCCACAGGGCTCCATTGAGTTTGATGACGTGGCGTTCTCCTATGATCTCAAGCACCCGCTGCTCAGCCACATCTCATTCAGGGCAGAGCCTGGCCAGAAGATTGCTCTTGTTGGCCCAACTGGCTGCGGCAAGACCACCCTTATTAACCTGCTACTCAGGTTCTATAGCATTGATTCTGGCGCAATTTATGTAGACGGTCATAACACGCAAAAGCTCTCCCGTGCATCACTGAGAGAGCAGTTTGGTATGGTGCTGCAGGATACGTGGCTCTTTAAGGGAACCATCAAAGAGAATATCCGCTATGCAAAGCCAGACGCCACCGATGAAGAGATTATCGCTGCAGCTCAAAAGGCTCAGGCACACGAGTTTATCCAGCAGCTTTCTCAGGGTTACGACACCATGGTAGGAGAGTCTGGCGGATCTTTGTCTCAGGGCCAGCAGCAGCTTCTCTGCATTGCTCGCGTTATGCTTGCCAATCCACCTATTCTGCTTCTGGATGAGGCAACTTCAAGTATTGATACGCGTACAGAACAGCTGGTACAAAAGGCGTTTGACACCATCATGAAGGGCAGAACTTCACTGGTTGTTGCTCACAGGCTCTCAACCATCCAGGGAGCGGATTGCATTCTTGTTCTCAAGGACGGCTCAATTCTTGAACGCGGCACCCATGATGAGCTCTTAGCTAAGGGCGGCTTCTATGCCAAGCTGTATGAGAGTCAGTTTGAAGGCACAGACGCATAAATTAGAATGGAATTTTTGAAAGAGCCAGCACCTTGAATGGGCTGGCTCTTTCAATGTCACCTGTAATTGACAAACTGGAATTGTACGTTTGAAGCGAAGCAAAATACGAATGCACCGCAGCAATATATTTCTGTTTAACGATTTCTTTTTCCGGTATTTTCTGTCCCTCGGATTTCCTCAT
>CALIZK010000068.1:0-5689 GCA_938028635.1 uncultured Atopobium sp. | reverse complement strand
TCAAAGCCTTCCCAGAACGATTTAAGAGCAAACAGCGAGAGGTTCTTTTCGGCTAGGAACTTTTCACGAACACGTCGAGCAGAAGAAGAGCGCTCCTGGCAGGCAAGATTAAGGCCCTGCTCACTCAAGCGTGGCTCCAACGCTTCAAAGAGGCGCTCCATATCGCGTCTGTTAGTGAAGAGCGTCAGCACCGAGCCGCCCATCTGAACATGAACGTCGTATAGCAGCTTTTCCAGAGCATCTAGGTAACCTGGATCAGTTGGCGCAGGCATATCCTCAGCCACAAAGACGCCCATATGATTCTCGTAGTCAAAGCTTGACTCTAAGTGCAGGCTCTTGTGCTCAAAGGAGCCTCTATCTAGGCCAACAGCGTGCTCAAAATGCGAGAAATCATCTCCAACAGCAATGGTTGCTGAGGTAAACACAACAGAGTGCGTCTCCGGTAGCCACTTCTCTGCTAACTCTGCTCCAATATCAAGCTTCTCAGCCACAAGAGCCTCAGAGCCAATATCACGCTTCAGTCGAGTCAACTTTGCCGAATAGACGTAACTCTTGTCTGTTCCCTCGCAAATGAGCTTCAGAGACTGCAGAAGGGTGCTCAAGAACACCCCCGCCTCGCTCAAGTTGCTTGCAAGGTTTGGAGCTGATGCAATGAGCGCCTCGGTGGTTTTTCCTATACGAAGCGTCGCTTCTTCAAGAGCAGAAAGAGCAACGGAAGCGGTCTCCAAGACCTCTTTCCATTCCTCTGTCTCTCTTACTTCATCGTTAATCCAAAGCTGAAGGGAGTTATAGCCGCCGTCGCTTTTGGCCAACGGAGCCAACTCATGCACGGTGGCCATAAGGTTGCCCATTGCTGCCATAGCTCGCTGAACTGCGGCTGCAGAGCGCGTGAGAAGACCGGTGAGCAGCGTAGAGTCCTCAAGATTAGCGGCGCCTACCATAGCAGCATGAATGGCTCCGGACTTAATTCCGCCAAGCAGCTCAAAGCCGTTTCGCATCTCTTTAGCAGAAATTTCTACTGCCCACTGATGGCGAGCTTCAGCCTCAAAGCCATGAGCCTCGTCAATCACCCAATGTCTGATAGGTGGCAGAATTTTTCCGTCAGCAGCAACGTTTCTCAGCAACAGAGAGTGATTGGTTACCACAACATCCGAAGATCCCGCACGTTTACGAGCTCCATGAACAAAGCACTCATGAGGGTAATACGGGCACTTGGAGCGCAGGCACTCCGCTGCTTTGATAGTTACCATCTCTCGTGGAACCGAGCGCCAGCGAATCCCCAACGCATCCAAATCGCCATCAGCCGACTGGCACGCGTAGGCATAAATCACCGCAATTGCGGTCAGCATGTCAGACGCAACGCTGTTGCTCGAGCGCCCTTCCTGATCAAACAGCGTCAGTGGAAGTTCCTCAAGAGCGGCCCTATCAACGCGATGCAGGCACGGATAGTGCTCGTATCCTTTTAAGCTGCAGAAACTCAATCCATTTGGCAACGCTCGTGCAAGAGCCGGAAGGTCATGAGCAACTAGCTGGTCAGTCAAGGCGTTTGTCTTTGTAGCAATGCCTACGGTAACGTCATTTTTTTGCGCAAAAAACACCTCAGGCAGCAGGTATGCAATCGACTTGCCAATACCAGTCCCCGCCTCAAGCTCTCTGTGCGAAGAAGTTACCAGCGCATTTCTGACCTCAACGGACATACTGACTTGCTCGCTGCGAGTCTCAAACTTGTCGTACATCTGCGAGACAATGCCCGGTTTAGCAAACGCTCTGTGAATCTCATTTTTAGAAATAGGCAGCATAGCAGGCGTCTCAGGGTCGTCCGCGTCTCTTCTCGCCTTTGCTTTTATGTCGGCAACAAGCTGGCTGCGAATATCCTTGAGCGAGAAGAATGTGCCAGAGATCTCTGCATCTGCAAGTTCGGCACCTGTTGCATCTTTCTTTGCGACACCCCGCTGAACAGCCTCTTCTTCCTTCATTTGCGACAAATACGAGAAGATTGGCCTAAACGTCCACTCCACGCCGTCGTGCATTGACGCCAGTTTGGCGAGAAGACCGCGGGGCAGATTCATAAGTCCCAAAAGCAAGATGCGCCACATGCCACAAAGAGCATCTACGTCGTCACTTGCGCGATGCGTAACCTTCATGGTGCCAAATGCTTCTGCCATGCTCGAAAGCTTGTGCGAAGAAAGCCGAGGTAGCGCTATGCGTGAGAGCGACAGCGTATCAATCCAGGTGTCGGATACAGAAGTTCCGCCGGGCACCCGTTCAATAAACGTACGGTCAAAGGTGGCGTTGTGTGCCAATACTGGAAGACCGCCAACAAATTCTGCAAGAGCAGCAACGGCTTCCTTTGCGCTTGGCGCGCCCTTAACGTCTTCATCGGTGATTGAAGTGAGGGCCGTAATTTCTTCTGGAATTGGACACCCTGGGTCAACAAAAGTCTGAAAGCGCTCCACAATCTCTCTACCACTCAATTTAGCAGCAGAAATCTCAATAAGGGAGCATTTCTTAAAGGACAGACCTGTTGTCTCGGTATCCAAAACAACAATGTCGTCCTCTAAGACATCAAACGACTCATGCTCCGCCCTCTCTGCAAGTTCTAAATACTTCTTGCAAACCGCAGAGGGGGTACCTGGAAGAATGAGTTCTTCTAGTTTTTGCGTAGCGCTTTTAGTGCTGGTCATAACCTACAAATCTACTGGCGATCCTCAAGTGCAAACTCAATAAAGCGAGTGCAGAGCTCAGGGAAATCAATGCCGCCGGTACGTGCAGAATCAGGCAGCAAAGAACGGGCAGTCATACCAGGAATGGTATTTGTCTCCAGTACCACTGGGACGCCGTCCTTCGTAACAATAAAGTCACTACGAGAAACGCCGCGGCAACCAAGTGCATTGTGAGCCTTGATAGCTAGCTCCTGAGCACGTGCATATACTGCAGGCTCAAGACGAGCTGGAATCACATGGTGCAGGGATGCTGGCTCATATTTTGTCTTAATGCTGTAGAACTCATCGCCCGTAACAATCTCAACGATTGGCAGAGCTGTTGGGTCCTCGTTGCCAATAACAGGAACGGTAATCTCCGTTCCCTCAATGCTCTCCTCGATTAGAATGCGCTCGCCCTGCTCACCTGCAAGTTCAAGTGCAGCGGGAAGCTCTTCTCGCGAAGTAACGCGCGTAACGCCGTAGCTGGAGCCGTTGCCAGACGGCTTTACAAACATAGGGAGTCCGAGGTCCTCAATAAGCTTGTCTACCTGCTCATCTGTAAAGACGGTACCTGCGGCAACGTCAATTCCCTTAGGAGTTGGAACACCTGCCTGCCTATACATGAGCTTCGACAGCTCTTTTTCAGTTCCCATAGCAGACGCAAGGACGCCAGAAAACGTGTAAGGAATGTGCAGAATCTCGAGAAGACCCTGGATGCAGCCATCCTCACCAAAACGACCGTGCATAGCAACGTACACGACATCATAACCGCCCTGAGCAAGGGTAACTACAAAGTCTTTTTCTGCAACATCAAGCAGGTCAACACTGGTAAAGCCAGCTTCTTTGAGTGCTGCTGCACACTGCTTGCCAGACTCCATTGCAATCTCATGCTCGTCTGACCAGCCACCTGAAACAACTGCTACATGAAGCTTTTTGAGCTCTTCGCGTGTCATTTCCGCTCCTTCAGATAAGTCTCCCATAGGGTAAACTCTAGTAAACGTATTTCTTCTAAGATACCGCAGATAGCTTAGAAGAGTTGGAGAAGGACAAAAATGCAATCAAATAATACTCTTGACGGCACAAACACCACGGCTGACGGCGCAGACATCTCCGCGCTTGATTCTCGCCCACAGAAGGCTGCCGCCAAATCTGACCTCAGAAGCCTCTCATCAGAGCAAATTCTTGAGCTTGTGACGTCCCTTGGCCAGCCAAAATTCCGTGCAAAGCAGATTGAGGAGTGGATCTGGTCTAAGGGCGCTACCTCTTTTGATCAGATGAGTAATCTTCCAAAAACACTGCGAGAAGAACTATCTAAGCAGGTTACGCTTGTTGGTGCTGAACAAATTGTTCGCCAGGTCTCTGAGGATGGAAGTCGTAAATACCTGCTTCGCTACCCTGATGGTACTTCTGTCGAGTGCGTTGGCATGCCAACCGGCAATAAGCTTTCGGTCTGTGCTTCTACACAGGCTGGCTGCGCCATGGGCTGTGCTTTCTGTGCAACAGGCGCTGCTGGTCTCACCCGTTCTCTTTCTGCGAGCGAGATTTACGAGCAGGTTATGCACGTCCGCGACGATTTTGACGCGCGCGTTACCAGCGTTGTTCTTATGGGACAGGGCGAGCCCTTCATGAACTACGACGCTACTCTTGCGGCAATGAGACGTCTTAACTCCCCTGACGGAGCTGGCATTGGTGCACGCCATATTACGGTTTCTACCTGCGGTGTTATACCTATGATTAAGCGTTTTGCCTCTGAACCAGAGCAATTTACACTTGCTGTTTCGCTTCACTCTGCGGTACAAAAGACGCGAGACGCCCTCATGCCAGGAGTTCGTAAATACTCACTGATTCACCTGTATGACATTATGGGTGAGTATGTCGATAAGACCGGTCGTCGTCCAACGTATGAATATGCGCTGATCAAAGGCGTTAACGATTCTGACAATGAGCTTGGAGCTTTGAGAGACTTCTGTCGAGGAACGCTCTGCCACGTTAACATCATTCAGCTTAACGAGATTGAGGGCTCTAAGTTCCATCCAACATCCCCTGCCCGCGCACAGGAGTTTGTAAACAGTCTCAACTCTGTTGGCGTTGAAGCAACTATCCGTCTTTCTCGTGGATCTGACATTGATGCGGCTTGTGGACAACTCTTTCAAAAGAGAAATGCACGTTAAACGCGACATACCCTACACATTACAGGTGAAGAAGGGACCCTCTCGAGTCCCTTCTTTTTTAGTTCATATGTAGAACATTTGTTCTAATTAATTGCTTTTAGCCATTCTTTTTCTACTCTCGCTTGATGAGAGAGAATGTTTTTTGAAGTTTTTCTGTCAACACCACCTGAATAATCATCGAGAATTGCATCAAGTGCCCTTCTCGACCTTCTCATTGCGTGGAGAAAACTTCTTTGCGCTTCTTTAGTCAACAAGGTGTGCTTAGCGAGAAAAGCTATTCCAAGCAATGAAACTGTGGATATAATTGCAAATTTTATCTTCATTATGCTTCTTTACCGTTTGATAGTTTTTCAACTAAAGCAGCAAGCTCGTCTTCATCATTGAATTCGATTTCAATTTTATTCTTGCCACGAATATTTCGCACTTTGACTGGAGTATCCAAAGCAATTCTTAATTGCCTTGCCGCACGCTTATATGCCTGTGGAGTTGGTTGTCTTTTTGGTTTCTCTACATTAGTGACAGAAAATAGTGGAGCAAGGTTTTCTGTCTGGCGGACAGACAAGTTCTCTTCAATTACTTTCTGAGCAAGTTTGATTCTTCCTTCTTTACCACTAACGGAAAGAATTGCACGAGCGTGTCCAGCACTGATACGTCCTTCTACCATCAAAGTCTGTACCTCTGTTGGAAGGTCAAGAAGACGTAGGGTATTTGTGATTGCAGATCTTGATTTTGAGAGGACCTTGGCCAAATCGTCTTGGGTTAAGTTCTCCTGTTTAATTAGCTGCTTATAACCTTGTGCTTCTTCGATTGGGCTTA
>CALIZK010000067.1:0-2064 GCA_938028635.1 uncultured Atopobium sp. | reverse complement strand
GGTCATTCCTGTAGCTGCCACGTTTCTTACTCGTTCCATTGTTTTTAAGCAAGAAATTAAGAAGCGCTTAAGTAAATAAGTAGCTAAGCAAATTAGTTAAAGCATTTATTAGACCCAAGGTTAAAAACTTGGGTCTTTTTGTTTGATCTTTTTTGTTATACAAGGCTAACTTATCTGATAAGATGTGAATGTTATATGGGCAAAACTGTTGTGGCTCACTTGGAGAATTCACGTAAAACAGTTAGATTGGGGGAAGCTCTATGTACGTTAAGCATGTGCCAAGTAGGCTCCGTGCTCAGTTTGCTGTTGTGATGGCAATTGCTGCTTGCTTGTTTTTCTCGCCATTTGTAACAAAGGCTTATGCAGATGGAACGTTTGAGATTACTGACTGGCTCTCGGGCTATGGTTCTAGTAGTTTGCAATACATCTACAGCAACAACAAGACTGCAATGGATGCTGCATCCACATGGTCTTTCTCTGGTTCAAGGGTAACTATTGGTGCCAGTAGCGGTTCTTCTATTCAGGACTTCACTGTTCCTACCACAGTAACTAACATTACCAGTACCTATCAGAGTACGTACCTGGGTAACGGTACGCGCGTTCAGGTTTACGCTGGTCTGAGCCCTAGGGGTTCTCGCATTATTTTCCCAGCCGGCTTTAACGGAACCGTCTCAAATATGCTGTTTGAGGGCGAGGTAATTGTTGAGGCTGGTGCAAACGTAACCTTTGACAACGTTACGTTCTACAACGGCCTTGATAACAGGGGAACTTCAACCGTTAAGAACTCCACGGTTGTTCAGATTGACCTTACCACCACCGATAGCGGTGATTTGACTATCGAGAATACCAGGTTCCAGAATTCCAACAATACCGCTGGCGTGGTGCTTCCTTCTAACAAGATCACTCCTGCAAAGGTTGGCGAGGCCTACAACGAGCCAATCACCATTCCTTGGGCCGCGTCCACTATGGGTTATGACACCTTTACTGTAGACAATCTGCCTGCTGGTCTTACACTCAGTCCAATGGAGAATGACGCAACTGCTCGTAGAAGCACCGCAACTATTTCTGGTACTCCAACTGCTGCAAGTAACGGTTATACACGCATCACCATCAAGAATGGCAGTCTGTACGACTTCACCATTCCTATGAAGATGAGCGTTCAGAAGGGTACCGTTGCTGTTCCAACCGCAACCAACTATACCTATAACGGTCATCTGCGAAGAGGCTTTGATGCCACCGCTAACCCACAGGTAGTTGTTAGTGGCCAGGTTTCAGCAACTTATCCTGGTACGTATGACGTTGAGCTTGATCTTGCAGACCCTGTGAACTACACCTGGGAAGAGGGCACCAGTGGCACCAAGGATGCAACTTGGACAATCAATAAGGCTCAGCTTGTTGTGACCTATGATGGCGAGACTGTTGAGAAGGGCGTTGCTCCTCAGCTTACGCTTACTGTTACCGGTTTTGTAAACGGTGAGACTGCTGATACTGCTCGCAACTACACCGCTCCTACCCTCAGCGCAACTGACCTGAGCGTTGGTGCGCACGAGCTGACTCCTGCAGGTGGTTCAGCTGACGACTACGAGTTCGTTTACGTTTCTGGAACTCTTACCGTGACTGATACTGCAAGCGACCCATCTAATAGCAGCTCTAACAACAGCACCAACAACGGCACGAACAGCTCTCAGAAGAAGCACAAGTCACACAAGAAGGGAGTGCTACCAGATACCTCTGACGCTTCCGTTGTTTTGTCTTCTGTCAGTATGATTGCTGCTGCAGGCGCAATAGCTTCTGGTATTCGTCTTCGCAAGCGTGCATAGTCGCTCAGACGCAGCACCCTTTGTAATCGTTTGAACTAGTAACAGCCTCTCCTGAATAGGAGGGGCTGTTCATATGCGGGGGATTATGATTCTGCAGCGTGTTAGCGTCGGCTTTTAGGCCTGGCGCACAAATAGCGCAGCTTTCTTATGTCTCGCTGAAGAATCGACATGTTCCTAATCAAGATAGCCAGGCAGCTAGGCGGTCGTACTGACTGATATGCATCTTTATGCATAAACTTCATCT
>CALIZK010000066.1:0-32843 GCA_938028635.1 uncultured Atopobium sp. | reverse complement strand
CTGGTATATCGTGCTAATTTTTGTTGTTCTTGCTATCAGAATCGCATTCCTTTCCAAAAAGAAATCATCTAAAGTTCTTGTTGCTTTATCGGTATTTTGCCTGGTTCTTGCTGCAGGCTCATTTGCATTTGGTGGAGCAACTGTTTTAGAAGCACAATCTAAGGGTGCTTCATCTGACCAACTCAATTCCATGAACCTTATCGAGCTTGTTCAGGCAAACCAGGCCGCACCAGCTCAGACCTCTGTTAATGATGTCAACGAGCTCTACAACAAGATCGTTTACGTCTATCAGTATGGCTCGCCTATTGCGCAGTCGCTCGCAAGCGACAATCCCTTTGTTCACCATGATCTACCTTGGGTAGCAGCGACTCTTCCAGAGCTGAAGAAGGAGTTTGACAGAAACGAAGTAGTCTATGTGTCAACAAACAGTCAGATTTTCAAACAACTGCACATCAACCCTGGTGAAAACGCCGTCGAGCCTTTTATATTCTTTGTTACTTCGGTCAATCCAGCTGGAAGAATTTTCCCACTTACAACTGGTGATATGTCTCGTACTGGCAAAAAAGATGGCGATAAAATCACGGTTGGTGACAATCTTG
Source organism: uncultured Atopobium sp. (assembly GCA_938028635.1). Classification (GTDB taxonomy): domain Bacteria; phylum Actinomycetota; class Coriobacteriia; order Coriobacteriales; family Atopobiaceae; genus Lancefieldella. The sequence continues at coordinate 32,244 of CALIZK010000066.1, read as the reverse complement.
AGTTTACGCTTCGCACGGTTCATACCGATCAGGGAGACTATGTGCTTGGCCTTAACTACCAGGTCCTTTTGGCTATCAGCAGTTACTTCAAGGATTATAAGTAATTTTTGGTATTCCAATAAAGGAGTACAACTGACCATGTGTCGCTGAACGCGCAAAATAAGCCGCAACAAAAAAACTCCCATTCACCTGAATGGGAGTTTTGTTTTCTCGGCAGATGCTATTTGAAGCTTTTAAGGCGCCTTTAAGATGCCCTTTGGATACCTTTTGGATGCTTTGGACAACCAGACCTTACTCGGCTGGGCAGAGCGAGAGGGCGGCCTCGTCAGCAATAACGGTGCAGTTAGCGTGAAGTTGCAGGATAGAGGCTGGGCACTGAGGCGAAACGTTGCCGAAGCACATGTCGTAAACAGCCTTAGCCTTGTCCTCGCCGCTAGCCACAATCAAAATGCTGCGCGCAAACATGATGGTCTGCGTGCCCATGGTGTAAGCCTGGCGAGGGACGTCCTCCATGCGCTCAAACAGGCGGCTGTTCGCCTGAATAGTGCTCTCGGTAAGGTCAACGCAGTGCGTACCCTTGGAGAAATGGTCGTCAGGCTCGTTGAAACCAATGTGGCCGTTGTGGCCAATACCAAGAAGCTGCAGGTCAGGATAGCCAGCCTTAGCAACAAGCTTATCGTACTCGGTGCAAGCTGCCTCAACGTCAGGATTAGAGCCGTCGGGCACATGGGTGTTCTCAAGATCAATATTTACCAGGTCAAAGAGATTTTTGCGCATGAAATAGTGATAGCTCTGAGGATCTTCGTGAGAAAGACCGCGGTACTCGTCAAGGTTGTACGTAGAAACCTGCGAGAAGTCCAGGTCTCCCCTCTTGCACCAATCAGCGAGCTGAGCATAGGTGCCAATTGGCGTTGAACCAGTTGCCAGACCAAGAACGCAATTTGGCTTCAAAATGATTTGTGCAGAGATGACGTTTGCAGCTTTTCTGCTCATATCCTCGTAATCGCGGGTGCGAACAATCCTCATGTCTACCTCCAAGACAGAAGTCACAGTTACATTTAGTTTAACATTTGAAGCAAGTAAAAAAGTAACCGGTCGGCGAGAAGAACAAATATCTCGCTGACCGGTTTGGGCCTGTTATATGGCGTGTTTCTGTCACTAATCTGTCGCGAGTCTGACGCGAATCTTTCGTGAAGCTAACACGGTGGCAGTTATCTGTCTGGAATCTGTCGCGAGTCTGACGCAAACCTGACGTGGCGGCAATTATCTGTCCAGAATCTGACGTGGACTTGACGTCAACCTGACGCAAATCTGACGCAGAGCCTACGTCGCTTATCCCTGAATCTGCCTGGAAAGATTCTGCAGAGCGTGGAAACGGTGAGAGATAGCGTTCTTCTCGTCTGGCTCAAGCTCTGCCATGGTTTTACCTGGAGCATCCTCAGGCCAGAAGAGTGGATCGTAGCCAAAGCCATTGTGACCCTTTGGTTCGTGACCGATAACGCCCTCGCAGTCACCCTCTCCTACCAGCACGGATCCGTCTCTGTAGACCAGAGCAACAGTGGAGTGGAAGCGGGCAGTACGGTCCTCGTCGGCAACGTCGGCAAGTTCTGCTAAGAGCTTCTGATTGTTTGCAGCATCATTGCCATGCTCGCCAGCATAGCGAGCTGAATAAATTCCAGGAGCTCCGTCCAGAGCGTCAACACAAATGCCAGAGTCGTCTGCAATGGCCGCTACGCAATCTACCTCGTCAAGCGCAGCCATTGCCTTGATCAGAGCGTTATCGCGGAACGTCTGACCGTTCTCCTCTGGATCAGGAAAATCCCCCAGCTGACCAAGAGCCACAAAGCTCATACCAGGCATTACCTTAGAAAGGATAGCTTCAATCTCAACAAGTTTGTGAGCGTTGCCCGTTGCAACTACCACGGTTGTATTTGGATCAAAGGTCACAGCGTTAGAACCCTGATTTTCACTGTTTTGACTCATGGTTACTCCCTAAATCCAGTCACTTGATTCTGCAGGTCAACAAGGTGGGCGATGCCTGCCTGACCAAAGTCGAGCAACTGATTGAGTTGCTCACGATCAAACGGGCCACCCTCGCCTGTTCCTTGCACTTCAATTATCTGTCCAGTTTCTGTTCCCACAAGGTTCATGTCAATGTCCGCATGAGAATCCTCGGGATAGTCAAGGTCCAGCAGCGGCTGACCGTTTACGTAACCCATAGAAATCGCAGCTACTTGACCTGTAAGAGGAAGTCTGGGCAAGAGGTCCTTCTCGACAAGTGAGTAGAGTGCGTCGTGAAGCGCCACCCAAGCACCGGTGATGCTGGCGGTTCTAGTGCCGCCGTCTGCCTGAAGGACGTCGCAGTCCAGCGTGATGGTGTACTCGCCCAGGCGGTTGAGGTCAACAACGGAGCGCAACGAGCGGCCGATCAGGCGCTCAATCTCCATGGAGCGACCCTTGCGGTTGGCGCGCTCTCGCTTGGTGCGGCGGTTAGTCGACGCAGGTAGCATGGCATATTCAGCCGTAACCCAACCCGCGCGAGAACTGCGTCGCCACGCGGGGACGCCCTCCTCAACGGTAGCGGTGCACAGGACGCGCGTGTCGCCAAACGTGACCAGGCACGATCCGTCGGCGTTCTTCATAACGTTGCGCTCAAGGGTAACGGGGCGCATCTGGTCCCACGCGCGGTCAAACGAGCGCGCAGCCTGCGTGTCGGATCCGGCCTGCGTAGCTGCGTCGACCTGGGCGGTGGCTCCGGTCTGCGTGACGGCGTCGACCTGCGCGGGCTTCTCGCCAGAAAACGTGCTTTTTACCTGGTTATCCATTGCACTCCTAAGAAAAAACGCGACACCCGAGGGCGCCGCGTGAGGTTCCATGGTGGGCGATGAGAGATTTGAACTCCCGGCCTTGTGCGTGTAAAGCACCTGCGCTAGCCGCTGCGCCAATCGCCCGTGACTGTAGAAGTTTATCACAGCTTCCACAATTCTTCGGCGGCAATTATGAATTCTGCGTCTTCATTGCACGACCTTTGCACAAATCTTACGCCAGCTCTTCCAGAATGCGACGCATTTCTTTCTGAACGCCCTGCTCGGTATGAGGAGCAATGACCTTGGAGGCAATCGTCTTGAGCGCGTAGCGAGCGTTGTCCATAACGTACGCAGTGCCCGCATAACGCAGCATAGCGTAGTCGTTCATGGAATCGCCAAAGACGGCAATCTCATCGCGAGAAATACCATAGTACCTGCGAATCTGCTCAAGTCCCGTAGCCTTGTTCACGCCACGAGGCACCACGTCAATCCAAGTCTCACCGGAAGGCATGAACGAAAGCCTGTCGCCCATCTCGCGCTCAAGAATCATGGCCATATCCATGGATCGAGCCCTGGAATCGCAGCAAATAGCAGCCTTGATGATACTAACGTCAGGTGAAGGCGGATCAAACACGCGCTCAGCGTTTGGCAGGTCTTTATCCAGCTCACGCACAAACGAACTCTGATCGTCCAGCAGATACGTATGCGTGCGGTCATAAACAACCAGGTGAATGCAGTCAAACTCAGACGTCAACTCAAACAGCTTACGAATAGAAGCTGACGAGAAAACCTCGCGGTCGATGACCTCGTTCTCTACATAGACCTGCGTGCCAAGAGAGGCCACGTAGTCAATCTTGTCTGCAACCGGCTCAAACAACCAGCGCAGCGTATCGTAACGACGACCGGAGCTTGCGACAAAGTGAACGCCGCGTTTGTACAGCTCTTCGATAAGTTCAAATGTCTCTGGCGGAACCTCGGAATTCTGGTCCAGCAGCGTACCGTCCATGTCCGATGCAATGAGTCTAATCATGCTAGTTCTCCATCATAAAACGGGGAGTCTCCCCTGCTTTTGTCGCGCGCACCAGCTCTAGCAGGGCGTGCGCAACGCCATCGTCTGCAGATGCACCCACGTGATGCTTTGCCACCTGCTTGACCTCTGGAATTGCGTTTGCCACCGCCACCGAGTGCGGAACTTTACTTAAAATCTCGACGTCATTCTCGCCATCTCCAAAAACAAGCACCTCTTCTGGAGAAATGCCCGTTCTTTCCAGGAGCGTTTCAAAGCCGGTCAGCTTGGACACACCCTTGGGCAGCACGTCAAACCACTGAGGGACCACCGACATGGTGTACACGTCTGGACAAGCTGCGGCCACTTTTTGGCGACAGCGCTCCATGTCCTCCTCCGTGCCTGGGCACGCAATTGTTGCGGCGACAAAATCAACGTCGTCCGGGACTTGATCAACAATGCCTGAGACAAATACCAGTTTGCGCTCGTAATCGGCGAGAATGTCTTTGTCAAGCGGACCGACAACATATGCCGGGTTAAAGAGGTTAGTCTTCTCTGGATAGCAGACCAAGAACATGTTCTTCTCGTCAGCAAGAGCATCTGCGACGCCCTGCAACGTTTTGTGGTCAAAGATGGAGAGCGAGATGGTCTTGCCTTTGTACAGCACGCGTTTGCCTGTAGACATGACGCCTGTTTGCATGCACGCCTCGTCGAGGCTAAAAAGACGCATCAGCTCAACGTAATCTCGGCCGGTACAAGGGCCAAAAGCGATGTCTGTTTCTTCCAGAAGCGTGTGAATAGCCTTGCGTGTGAAGTCCGACACACGCTTGTTTCCGAAGGGTACCAGCGTGTTGTCCATATCAGATAAAACAAGCTTAATCACAAACGTCCCCCGTTACTGCATGCTGCGTAGCTGGGCAAACGCGACGCGCATCGAAGCCCAAGCAGACGCAGCCTTACGCCAACGCAGCTCCAAGCTAGCACGCTCTACGCTGACACGAGCCAAGCCGACACGAGCTAAGCCGACACGAGCTAAGTCGCAGCATTGTACTTCTATCTAGTTGAACTATGTGCCAAGACGTCAAAGCGATCAATCTTGAGCAACACTTGGTCTAGTCCAATCATACCCGAGAGACGCACCTTTGACGCATTCGAAGTCAAAATTAGAAGATCTCTAAACCCGGAGCCCCGACGGCCGCCAACCCACTCCATGCGCTTAATGTCCTGGTAGTTGATGGAAATTTCAGAGCCTACAAAGGGCACTACAACCATCTCGTCATCAAAAAGCGAGACCTTATAACGACTCAAGATGTACCACGCCATAAACATGACAACCGAGAAGGACGCAAAAAACGCCATAACAATATCTGGGTTTGGCGTAAATACGTTAACGTAGCAAAGCCAGCCGAGAATAACTGCGATTGCACTGACAAATGCCATGTCAATAATGAGCGAACGTGTGAGCGCGGCGGGAGTCACGTAGGTATCGTGATGGCTGTGGCGACGCTCGGAAATTCCAACGTTTCCCGAGTGCTCTAAAAACGCAGCTATGACGGGTGCCGCAACGACAACAATTCCAAAAAACACTGCGAGCATTGCGACCTCCCTTACTCCGTGAAAAAAGAACAATGACCCTTCATAATTATGCTACGCCCCTGCTCACCATTTTGTTGACAAGGTTGAGCGGGGGCGTAGACGGTAGAAATCTAGCTATGAATGGCAAAGCTGCACGTCAAACGGTTGTGCACAGCTCGAGCGGCGCGGGTTGCGGGCAGTGCGAGCGCGGCGCGGCGGCGCAGGTGCGTCGGCGCGGCTCGCGTGCGATGCGGGTGCGACGGCGCTAGCTGCGAGCAGCAAGCAGCGCGGTCAGCGCAGGCGCTAGCTGCGGGCGGCAAACTTGGCGACGAGCTTCTCCAGAAGGTCAACGGTAACTTCAAGGCTTGGCACGGGGACAAACTCACGCACGGAGTGGGCGTTATATCCACCGGTAGCAATGTTGGGGCATGGCAGTCCGCGGAAGGTGAGCTGGGCACCATCGGTACCGCCACGAGCGGCAACTGGCTTAGGCTCAATACCGACCTCACGATTTGCCTCAAGCGCATAATCAATCAGGAACTCGTAGCCGTCGAACTTCTCGGCCATATTGCGATACTCCTGGTGAATCTCAACGCGGACGGTATTCTCGCCATAGCGCTTGTTCAAGAACGCGGCGATATCCTGCAGGACCTGCTGGCGGTTGGCAAAAATCTGGGCGTCGTGGTCGCGGACGATGTAGCTGAGCTTAACCTCGGACGCGGAACCCTCGATGGTGATTGGATGGTAGAAGCCCTCGTAGCCCTCGGTGTGCTCAGGACGCTCGAAGGCGGGGACCATCTGCTGGAACTCGGATGCCACGGTAATTGCGTTGATCATAACGTCCTTGGCGCTGCCGGGGTGCACCATGACGCCCTTGAAGTAGACGTCGGCGTGGGCGGCGTTGAAGCACTCGTAGTTGAACTCACCGAGAGCCTCGCCGTCGACGGTGTATCCGTACGCGGCACCGAGTTTATCCAGGTCAAGCAGGCTTGCGCCGTGACCGATCTCCTCGTCGGGGACAAACGCAATCTTGAGCGTAGGGTGCGCGAGCTCGGGGTTGTCGCCCAGGCGCTTGAGCAGCGCACAAATCTCAGCCACACCGGCCTTATCGTCAGCGGAAAGCAGCGTGGAACCGTCGGAGCAAATAATGTCCATGCCCACAAAATCCTTGAGGTCAGGGACCTGCTCCTGGGTGGTAGCGATGGTCTTGCCATCGACGACGCCGGCCACCAGGTCACCGCCCTCGTAGTGGACGACGTGTGGCTTAATGCCCGAGGCAGGCGCGTCAATGACAGAGTCCAGGTGCGAGCAGAGCATCAGCGCGGGAGCCGACTCGGCACCCTTGGATGCGGCGAAGGTGCCGGTGACGTAGGCGTGCTCGTCGACGGTGACGTCAGTGCAGCCCAGCGCCTTGAGCTCTTCGCCCAGGTAGCGAGCCATCTCGTGCTGAACAGGCGTTGAAGGGGTGACGGTGTCGTTCTCGGGGTTGGACTGGGAGTCAACCTGCACGTAGCGCATGAAGCGCTCGGCAACATCGGGGAGCTGGTTAGTTGCGGTTTCAGACATGGGTATCCTCTCTTGTTCGGGCAAGGCCGGTGCGGCGGGCGGTGCGGGTCGCGCCGCGGGCTGCGCAGGTGGTGCGGGTCGCGGCACGGGTGCGCAGGTGATGCGGGTCGCAGCCGCCAGCCTTGGATGTTGTATGCATTTACTGTACCGCAACTCAAAACGAATTAAACCTACCTGCACAAACTTTGCGCGCGCATGCCATAATAATTGCAAGAAATGAGAAAGATGGAGCGCTATGACAAACGACTTTTGGACGCCACAATTTCATCTCTTCCCACCTCAGGGTTGGATGAATGATCCTAACGGACTTTGTCAGTTTAAGTCCGTCTACCATGCGTTTTACCAGTACACTCCAGAGTGGCCTGCTAACGAACTTCGCTTTTGGGGACATGCTGTGAGTAAGGATCTACTCTCTTGGAAGACGCTCCCTATTGCGATTTCTCCAGACGCAGCTTGCGATAAGGACGGTGCGTTTTCGGGTTCGGCCTGGATTGAGATGCATGGCGCGGGAGACGGCGACGGTGAGGCGACCGGTGACGGTGTGGCGGCCGGCAACGGTGTGGCGACCGGCGAGGTCATGCGGCTCTTCTACACCGGCAACGTTATGGACGAAGCACACCCAGAAGCCGACGGCATTGATGTCGGTCGAGAGGCCTATCAAGTTATGCTGACCTCTGAAGATGGACAAAGTTTCTCGCCAAAGTACGTTGTTTTGAAGCCGAACGACTACCCCGGTACCTGCACAAACCATGTACGCGATCCGAAAGTTTGGAAGCAAGACGGGGCTCTCCGCATGCTGTTAGGCGCTCGCGAGAAAGACACTGCGGCTGGTCCCGTGAAATCCGCAGATGAACGCTGCGATTCGGGATCGGTGTTGATTTACGACTCCAGTGATTGTGGCGAGTCGTGGACGCTCCACTCGGTTATACGCGGGGCTAACGACCTGGGTCATCGCGAGGCGTTTGGCTACATGTGGGAATGCCCTTTTTTGGTGCAGCTAGATGGCCAGGAGTTTCTATCTGTGTGTCCGCAGGGGCTAAGAGAAGGCGCTGGTACGGAGCCAAGCACCGATGCGGAACCAAGTGCTGGTACGGAACCAAGCGCCGATGCGTCCAAGGGATCGCGCTTGAGCGATTCCGCTAACTTGCAAGAAAGTGCTTCAAGCGAGCCTCTCGACAAGTGGCAAAACATCTGGCAGTCGGGATATTTTCCGCTTCCAGAGGGCCAAAAGCTTATCAATGTTGAAACTGTTTCCACCGATAGCTTTGTGCTCTGGGATCATGGTTTTGACTTCTACGCACCTCAAACGTTCGTCGATGATTCTGGCCGAACCATTTTGATTGGATGGATGGGCATCATCGATCCGACTTACCATAGTTATCCTGAAGGCATTGAATTCTGCCACAACCTTACTCTGCCCCGAGAACTTTCGTTGTCTGGTGATGGTGTTATCCTGCAACATCCAGTTAAAGAGCTTGATGCTAAGCGACGAGAATGTGTGGAATTTGTCGCCGACGCTGTCGTCAAAATAGATCAACTATCTGCAGATATTGAGATTACGGACATATCCGGAGACGGAACTCTTACTCTCAACGACGCGCTTGTGCTTTCTTACTCCAAGGGCACTTTTACCCTGAAATTCATTGACGAGGACACCGCTGCAGGCAGAACTCAACGCTCTATTAGGCTAAAGGAGCTTTTTGACCTGCGCGTTATTGTTGATGGGTCTACCGTGGAGATTTATCTGAACGATGGACGTGCGGTTTTCTCGACACGCTGGTTCCCTGCATCTGAGCGGCTAACGTTGAGCAGCACTTTTGTTGCTGCTAGCTCACGAGAATACAGCCTAATCGAGTAACTTAGTAAGACTACCGGCGACAGTTTGATTCCGTCACCATAGAAGCGCCGGCTATTTGTCGTTGATTTACTGGTTATGCACAAAATTGCATATTTCATGCATTTTATACGCAAAATTTTCACAGGACTCGGAAAATTGCCGTTTTTGAGAGCTCCAGCGGTAAAAAATGCGTTTAGTTGGGGATGTACGAATTTAGTTCAACTTTTTATATTCGTGTTTGCCCAGGATAAGCGAAAAAGTTTTAACTATTTCTTTTACTAATAACGCCAAAACTGCTCATTTTTAAAATGAATACACCAACTAAACGCATTTTTTACCTTTTTGGGACCAAATTCGCCAAAAATGAGCCCCAAACCAAAGTTTGGGGCTCATTAACGTGCAATCTCAGTGGTCGTTGCAAGCAAGCGAACCTTCATGGCCGCTCGCGCATGGTCGTTCACGCTGGTCGCGCGCTCATGGTAGTTCGCGCTACTCGGAGAGGTACTTGGAGAACGCAGCGACCATGCCATCTGCGGTGGTCTGGCCAAAGACGTCGGCAGACTTTGCCTCGTCCATGAAGATTCCCATCAGGCTCTGGAGCATCTCTACCTGGCCGCCGTCACGCATAATACCCAGGTTAACGACGAGTTTTGCTGGAACAGTGTCGCCGTCGCCGCCCATTGGCTCAAAGTTGATTGTGCTGGATGGCTTCACGATTGCAATGTAAGGCTTCTCAAGGTTGACAGGATCGGTGTGTGGAATTGCGATCTCACCTGCAGGAAAAGCGAGTCCGGTTGGATAGTTCTTCTCGCGAGTTGAAATAGCGTCTTTCCAGGTGTTCTTGATGTAGCCGAGGTTGCTCAGGCGGGTCTCGAGCTGGTCAAACAGCTCAAAGGCGTCCTTAGCCTCAATGTCAAAGAAAACAAGCTCGGGCTTTAGGAGCTCAGCGTCGGTTGTAGCCATTGCTACTCCCCTTTCTGTTGCTGGCGGCGCGCTCGCACGCGCAGTCCGTTGGGATCTAGTTTTGCCTCGAGGTCGAGCAGCAGCTTGTAGACCTCTCGGGCGTCGTTGCCCTGCGCATCGGTCATATCGCCGCAGGTCAGGTAGAAGCGACCTTGCAGCGGCGTGACCTTGTTGATGCGCACGTACGAGCGCAGTCCTTGCGGGGCCTCTCGCACGCGAATCTGTGTGATCTGGGACAACTTGTAGGTTGATTTGTGTTTACCCGTTACAAATGTGATTGAGTCTGGGGCGAGAATAACCTGTTCAGGATAGGCATGCGCGAGAAACGCGTTGAGAATCGAGTACAGGCAAACCACAACCAGAAAGAGCATCAACCAGCGGATAAACCCCAGCGCAAAAAGCACGACTGCCGCGATGAGCACGACGATTGAGACGTAGTTGGGCAGCAGCACGTCGATGACGTAGCGGCGACGGTCGTACGTGTACGTGACCGGCTTGGCCGCGGCAGCAGCGCTAGTCACGGCGTCGGTGCGGGTCGCGGCGACGGTGCGAGCTGCGGCGCGGTCGTCGGCCGACGGGCGCTTGCTGGTTGAAGAGGACTTTGGAGTGGACATGGTTTCTCGCCTTTGGAATCAAGCGGTAAACAGAGAGGCTCGCCAAGCAAAACCTGGACGAGCCTCCTTGCGATGTTTTGTAGGCAACGAGGCCTGTTCGGGACGGGACTAAGCCTCCTGAGCCTCGTGCATTGCAGCAGCCTCCTTGAGGATGCGGCTACGGTTCCACACAGCAAGTGCGCAAGCGATTGCGCCGGTTACTACAACGCCAACGATTGGGTTGATGCTGGAGAACAGGACAAACAGGCCGGACAGTGGACTGCCGCCGTCGGAAAGGACGGTGATCAGGGAAGAACCGGCAACGCCGGTGCTACCAACTGCAGCTGCGATGTCGAAGCCAGCCTGAGTTGCAGACTGTGTGATGAGTGGAGCAAGAGCGGTGGAGATTAGCAGACCGATGATGACGGAAACAATGCCGATGATCAAGCCGCGGAAGCCGTTACCCTTGCAGACAGGAACTGCGACTGCGAGCATGTAGGTGCCAGCAGCAAGGTCGACAAATGGCAGAGTCTGGTTGCCAACTGGCTGAAGCAGAAGTGCAAACAGAACCATCAGAGGAATGCAGATAAGAGCCAAGGACAGGGTTACTGGGTGACCAACTGCAACTGCAGAGTCGAGGCCAATCCAGATGTTACCGCGGTTCTTAACGCGCTGCTGGATGAAGTTAGAAGCTGCCTCGGAGATTGGCAGGAGGCCTTCCATCAGAAGAGCTGCCATACGAGGGATGAGGATTAGAACGGAGCCAAGGGTGACGCCGATGGTCAGGATCTTGGTAATGGAGCCTGCGATGTCAGCAGCGTCGAAGTATGCAACGCAGCCGATGATGAGGCCGATAACGGTGCCGATGAACAGTGGCTCGCCGAAGACGCCAAAGCGCTTCTGCATGGACTCGACGTCAATGTCGATGTCGCGAACGCCAGGGATCTTATCGATCAGCCAGTTCAGACCCATAGCAACTGGTGCGTAAGCAAGCGAGAAGCCCTGGGAGATAGAAACGCCTGGCATGTTGAGTGCCTTCTGGACGTCCTTTGCGGTTGCGTCAGCAAGAACAAGCAAGATGACCTCGTCGATGATTGCTGCAGCGAAGCCAAGCATGATGTTGTTGGTAACGTTTGCAACAAGGGAGCCGACGAATGCGTAGTGCCAGTAGTTCCAGATGTCGACGTTGACGGTCTGGGTGAAGTTAACCAGGACAAGAAGCAGGTTAACGATGAGTGCCAAAGGAATGATAACCAGACCAATGGTGGTGCCGAGTGCAATTGCTGCACCTGCTGGCCAACCGACGTCGATGACGTTGAGAGTCAGACCAAAGCGGTGAATCATCTCCTGAACTGCAGGTCCAATTGCGGTACCAAACAGCTGGTTGATGACGAGGTTAAGGCCGATAAAGCCAACGCCGACCATAAGGCCAGCCTTGAGGCTTTTACCAAAGCCTGCTCCCAGAGCGCAACCGATGATGGTCAGGATGATTGGCATCATGACTGCAACACCGAGGCCCTGAAGGAACGAGAAGAATGAAATTACTACTTCCACACTTACCTTCTTTCGAACAAAAAACAAACACCCGCCGCCGTTGGCAAACAGCCGTTGGCGAGCGGGTGTAAATTACCGAACTACTTACTTGAGGATGTCAAGAATCTGCTGCTCAGCAGCTGCCTTACCAATGGTAGTAAGGAAAGGAACGCCGCTGACATATGGGCAGGTAATGCTTGCAGGTGCCTCCGTAGTTGCAATGAGGATATCTGCATCTGCGCACTGGCCAACTGCCTCGCCAATGGAGCATTTAACAATGTTGTAAGTTCCAGCAAGACCGTTGGAATCGAGAAGATCCTTGACCTTTGCCTCAACAGCAGTAGAGGTTGCGATACCGGAACCACAAGCTACGACTACCTTTTTCATGTCTTCTCCTTCGAGACAGGACGGGGTTTCTCGTCCTAATATGTGGTTGATGCGCAAGCAGTTTCGCGGGACTGCGTGCGGGGCGCGCGATTGCCGTGCTGGTGGCTGCGTGCGGCTGCCGTGCTGGCGGCATCAACCGTTGTGCCGATGTTACCTGTTTATTGCCCGGGTTTCTCGGCGTTTAAACACTTAACGTTGGTATTGTAAACAAATTAAACAAGATTGTCTATGTTGTTTTATCTATACAATTTTTATATAGTTGATGTATTAGTTTTATGGAGTACTTGCAGGTAAAACGTTTTTAACGTATTAGTTGAATTGTTTATTTTGACGTTTGAGGGGGACGCCATGACAAGGGTAAGCATCCGAGATGTAGCTGCAGAAACAGGCTACTCTCCTGCAACCGTCTCAAATGTCCTCAACGAAAAAGGCAACGTCGGCGCTAAGGCAACTAATATCATCCTGGAGGCCATTGCGCGCCTTGGGTACAGCCGCTCGGCTCAGATTTCTCGCATCATTTTTGCGATTGCGCACGTCAACGGCCACATCGTCGACGAAAGCGCCTTTCAAGCAGGTGTTTATACCGGCATCGAACGCGCTGCTCGCAGACTTGGACTGCCGTCGGCGATGGTAACCTTGGACCTCCCCGACCCCGTTACTAGCAAGAAAAACATTGCAGAGCTGGAACAAAACGAGGGAGCTGGCGTCGTTCTTCTCGCCACCGAGATTGTCTCCGACGATCAGTTTTCCTTGCTAGAAGAGTTCAGCCTGCCGCTAGTGATTGTGGACAGTTGGAGCGACAAGTTGCCGTTTGATTGCGTGGTTACCGCTAACGAAACCGCAGCGTATCGCGCGTGTACCCTGCTGGTGGAGCACGGCCACGAGGCTATCGGGTACGTCGGCCACGTGGAGCGCTGCAAGAACTATCCCCTGCGTGAGCACGGCATGCGTCGCGTGCTGGACGACATGCGATTCCCATTTGACGAGAACAACCGCGTGCTTGTCGACTCGACGCCCGAGGAGGCCTATCGCCAACTGGTCGATTGGCTGGAACAGAGGCGCGACTCGCTGCCTACCGCGTTTTTCTGCGAGAGCGATAGTCTAGCAGCTACCGTTGTTCGCGCCCTACGTGAGCTGGGCATTGATGTTCCAGGTGATGTCTCGGTTGTGGGTTTTGACGACGACCGCATCTGCAAGCTGATTCAGCCTTCGCTTACCTCCGTGCACGTTCCCAAGCACGAAATGGGAGAAATCGCAGTTAAACGCCTCATTGACCAGACGACTGACGCCCATTACGCGCCTTGTATTTCGCAACTGCATACCACCGTGGTTTCGCGCAAGAGCGTCAAGCAGCTGTAGCGCGTGATGCGCAGGTAGATGGCGTACTATGGGTGCGACATGACCGCGACCTAGTGGGAGTATGCGTTATGATGCGCAGAACAGGGCGTTTTGCAATGCTGTCACCGTAGCGATACGTTTTTTTCGCGGCTAGAAACGTCATTATGCATGAAATTGCATATTCGTTACGCTATATACACAAAATAATTCGATGATGTGAAAAATCACCTTTTTTGGGACTTCAGGCGGTAAAAAATGCGTTTAGTTGGGAATGAAGGAATTTAGTTCAACTTTTTATATTCGCGTTTGCCCAGGATAAGCTAAAAAGTTTTAACTATTTCTTTTACTAATTGAGTCAAAACACCTCATTTTCAAAATGAATACACCAACTAAACGCATTTTTTACCTTTTTGGGCCCACAATCGCCAAAAATGAGCCCCAAACTAAAGTTTGGGGCTCATTAACGTGCAAATTACAACTTTGTAGCTGGTCGCGCAGCAACTTCGCAGCCGATCACACTAGTTGCGCGCCAACTTCGCAGCCGATTACGCTGGTTGCACGACCGGTCGGCGCGGGATGCGCACTCGCAGCCACACGCCTCGGCACACAGGCCGCGTCGACCGCGCTACTTGACGCCGGCCTTCTTCTTGGCGCGCTCAATAGCAGCCATCTGCTCCTCGGAAAGCCTGATGGAACCGTAATCTTTTCCGTGGTCAGGCGCGGTGCGACCAAGATCGCCCAGGTTAGCACCGGTTGCTTCCAGTGCAGACACGCGGTGCGAAGAGCAAGAGTGGCCGCCCTCACGGACAACGGAATCCAGGCCAAACTTGTCGCGGCCGGTATACGGCATAGTTGCGTCGTTGGTGACGGGGTCGTCAGCGTTTTCTAGCTTGAACTCGCCATTTACGCCATTCTTGTAGTTCTCCTTAGCAACCGAAATCATCAGCTTGATACGGTTGAGCTGGTTAACCTCGGACGCACCTGGGTCGTAGTCGACGGCAACAATGTTGGACTCGGGGTGCATCTGGCGCAGGCGCTTGATGACTGCCTTACCAACGACGTGGTTTGGCAGGCAGGCAAACGGCTGAGCGCAGACGATATTTGGTGTGCCCGTCTCAATGAGGTCGCACATCTCGGCGGTGAGCAGCCAACCCTCGCCCATCGTGTTGCAGAGCGAGAGAATCTGACCAGCCTTCTCGGCCAGTTCATCGATGTTGGGATATGGCTCAAAGCGCTCGGACTTCTCCAGCATCTTATTGATTGGCGCGCGCAGGCCCTGGACCATCTTGATGCCCGCGACGTGCGTCATGCGGCTCTTGAACGAGGTGCCCAGCTCCTTGTGCGTGTTGATCGCGTTGGAGAGGCCAAACAGGAAGAAGTCGACCAGGCCTGGAACGTTAGCCTCGCAGCCCTCGGACTCGATGACCTTGACCAGCTCGTTGTTAGCCGTTGGGTGGAACTTAACCAGAATCTCGCCAACGACGCCAACGCGTGGCTTCTGGCGGTCGTTGACCACGGGCAGGCTGTCAAACAGCTCAATGGTACGCTGGCATTGCTTATAGAATTCCTTACGAGAAATTCCGTTGATCTTGGAACGTGTATCGGCCATGAGCTGGTCATACAGCTCGTTTGCGGAGCCCTTGACCGCCTCGTAAGGACGGACGCGATACAGCAGCTGCATGATCAGGTCGCCGTACAGCAGCGCGTAAACTGCCTTGATCAGCAAATCAGGCTTGAACAGCTTGAATCCTGGGTTGTCCTCGTCAAGGCCGGAAGCGGCGGAGACGGAAATGACCGGAATCTCTGGGTGACCTGCGTCTTTAAGCGCCTTACGAATCAGTGCAATATAGTTGGTTGCACGGCAGCCGCCGCCGGTCTGCGAAATCAGAACCGCGGTCTTGGTCAGATCGTACTTGCCGGAAAGCACCGCCTCCATAATCTGGCCCGTGACCAGGATAGATGGGTAGCAGATGTCGTTGTTGACGTAGCGAAGGCCCATGTCAACGGCGCCCTGGTCAACCGAAGGCAGCAGTACAACGTTGTAGCCCGCGCCCTTCAGCAGCTCCTCTACCAGCTCAAAGTGGATCGGCGCCATCTGCGGAGCCAGGATGGTATAGCCCGCTTCCTGCATCTCCTTGGTGTAGCGAACCTTCTCGTAAGCTGCGGATTCTGCCTCGCGATACACGGGTGCACGGCGAGAAGAACTTGCGCTCCTGGCCTTTTCCAGAGAGCCATCGGCCATGCGAACGCCCTGTGGAACAGCCTCGGTAACCAGGCCAGCAGCTGAAAGTCGCTCGAGCTCTGCCTGCTGCTCGTTCAAGGCAGCCATCAGCGAGCGGATACGAATACGTGCAGCACCCAAGTTGGAGACCTGGTCAACCTTGAGCATGGTGTAAATCTTGCCCGAAGCCTCAAGAATCTCCTGGACCTGGTCGGTGGTCAGTGCGTCAAGGCCGCAACCAAACGAGAAGAGCTGAATAAGGTCCAGGTCGTTTCGGGATGCAACAAAGCGAGCTGCGCGATACAGACGCGAATGATACATCCACTGGTCAACAATACGGATGGGGCGCTCAGGCATCATCTTGTGAGCAATAGAATCCTCGGTGAGCACGGCAAAGCCAAACGAAGAGACCAGCTCAGGAATGGCGTGATTAATCTCTGGGTCGTTGTGGTATGGGCGACCTGCAAGAACAATACCGTGAGCGTCGTGCTCCTCAATCCACGCAAGAGCCTCGTCACCTGCGCGGTGCATCTGGTCCTTGACGTTGATGTCTTCCTGCCAAGCAGCCTCGACAGCGGCGTCAATTTCGGCGCGCGTGATGTGCTCGCCGCGGAAACGACCCTTGCCTACCTGGGCGTCCTTCTCGCGCTGTTCGCTGATGAGCTCGTACAAACGGCGCTTGAGCTCGTTTTTCTTGTCGTACGGAATGAACGGAGCCATGTACTGGATGGACGGATCGGAGAGCTCGTCCACGTTGAGGCCCAGCGCCTGAGGGTAGCTCATGACAATTGGGCAGTTGTAGTGGTTGGTTGCGGAGTCGTCCTCCTTGCGCTCCCAACGAATACAGGGCATCCAAATAAAATCTGGGTCCTTGGCCAGCAGGTTCATGATGTGGCCGTGGGAAAGCTTTGCAGGATAGCAGGCAGACTCGGAAGGCATGGACTCGATACCCGCGTCGTACGTCTTTGCGGTGGTCTGGTCGGACAAAATGACCGAGAAGCCCAGCTTGGTGAAAAACGTGTGCCAGAACGGATAGTTCTCGTACATGTTCAGCGAGCGAGGAATGCCAACGGTGCCGCGTGGAGCCTCGTCAGCGGGAAGCGACTCGCGGTCAAACAGCAGCTTGTTCTTGAACGCAAAGAGGTTTGGTGCCTCGTTCTTCTTGGCACCACGCTTCTTACCTGCGCCTTTCTCGCAACGGTTACCGGTGATAAACCTGTGGCCGCTGCCAAAGTCGTTGATAGTAAGCATGCAGCTGTTAGGGCAGATGCGGCAGTGCGTGTTGGTAAGCTTGACCTGCAGGTTGTCGATGGACTCGCGGTCAAGCAGGGTGGATACACCGTCAATACCTGCACGGTCGCGGGCGAGAAGAGCGGCGCCGTAGGCACCCATGACACCTGCAATATCAGGACGGATGACATCTCTGCCGGTGAGCAGCTCAAAAGCGCGGAGCGTTGCATCGGACATGAAAGTACCGCCCTGGACGATGCAGTGCTCGCCAATCTCGCTGAAGTCGCGGAGCTTGATGACCTTGAACAGGGCGTTCTTGATGACGGAGTATGAAAGACCAGCAGCAACATCGCCGATGGTTGCGCCTTCCTTCTGCGCCTGCTTAACGCGGGAGTTCATGAAGACGGTACAACGGGAGCCCAGGTCAACAGGGAGTGTTGCCTTGGTTGCAGCGGTTGCAAACTCGCGAACGTCCATTTTCATAGAGTCTGCAAAGGACGCAATAAAGGAACCGCAGCCTGCAGAGCAAGCCTCGTTCAACATGATGTGCTCAATGACACCATCTTTGACCTGCAGACACTTCATGTCCTGGCCGCCAATATCAAGAATGAAATCAACGTCTGGGACAAATGCCTTAGCGCCGCGCAGGTGAGCAACGGTCTCAATCTCGCCGGAGTCTGCACGCAGAGCCTCAATCAGAATGCCCTCGCCATAACCTGTGGTTGTGACGTGACCAATAATGCAGTCGGAAGGCATCTCGTCGTAGATGGAGTCCATAATCTTACGAGCAGTGCCCAGGATATCGCCGTTGTTATTGTCGTACCAGGTGTACAGCAGCTCGCCCTTCTCGCCAACAACAGCAGCCTTCATGGTGGTAGAACCTGCGTCAATGCCGATGAATACGCGGCCGTGGTAGTTGGCCAGCTGACCCTTTGGCACTACCTCCTGGTCGTGACGAGCCTTGAAGTCATCAAAGTCCTGCTGGGTAGCAAAAAGTGGATCAAGACGAGCAACCTCTGAACCCTGGATATCTTTGAGGTTATCCAACGCATCCATGACCTGCGTAAAGGTGACTGGTCGATCGGACTCGCCTGCCAAAGCAGCGCCCGTTGCAACAAAGAGGTGGGCGTTCTTTGGCAAGACGATGTGCTCATCGTCTAGGTTAAGCGTGATGTAGAAGCGACGGCGCAGCTCAGAGAGGTACTGCAAAGGACCGCCGAGAAACGCAACGTGGCCGCGGATAGGGTGACCACAAGCGAGACCAGAGACGGTCTGGTTTGCAACAGCCTGGAAGATAGAGGCTGCGATGTCAGCAGGAGCGGCACCCTCATTGAGCAGCGGCTGAACATCGGACTTAGCAAAAACGCCGCAGCGAGATGCAATTGGGTAAATCTGCTTGACGTCTTTAGCCAGCTCGTTGAGGCCGGTTGCGTCGGTCTTTAAAAGAGACGCCATCTGGTCGATGAACGCACCAGTACCACCAGCGCAGGTACCATTCATACGCTGCTCAATGCCGTTGTCAAAGTAGATGATCTTTGCATCCTCGCCGCCCAGCTCAATGGCTACGTCGGTCTGAGGAATCAGCGTCTCAACAGCGCGCTTGGAAGCGATGACCTCCTGGACAAACTCCAGGTCAAGCCATTGCGCCAGCAGCATTCCGCCGGAACCGGTGATTGCGGCGTACATGGGTGTCTCGCCAATGTGCTTCTGAGCTTTAACGAACAGGGAGCGAGCCGTTGCGCGGACATCCGTGTGGTGGCGCTCGTAGTTTGCGTAGACCAGCGTACCGTCCTCGTCGATGACGGACAGCTTTACCGTTGTGGAACCAACGTCGATGCCCAGCATAAGGTGGGCCTGAGACAGGTCAAGTGGGACGTTTGGTGCAAGCTCTGCACCGTTCTCTACCAGCTCAAACTTTGGACTAATCATTGTTTTCCTCTCCGAGAACAAGAGTTGCAAGCGCAAATCGGGGAACGTCTAGCTTGATTGGCTTGCCGTACAAATCGCCAGGTGCAACAAACATAAGGCCGGTCATAAGGCCTGCCATCTGCTCGTCGCTCTCGCGCATGCCGCCGATTAACCAGCGGATAAGGACGCCGACCTCGGCAGAAATTGCGAAGGTCAGATAGTAGTCAAAGAAGGGACCAAGTGCGCGCGGATCAAGATCATGCAGGGCGCGCTGGGCGATAACCTCGTGTACCAGGTGCTTAAGCTTATCCTGGAACGCAGGGTCTCCACCGTTGCCCAGCAAAGGACGCAGGTAGAAGCCGTGTTTGCGGATGCTTCTGATCATCTCGGTTGCGCCGGGACATGGCCTGTAGGAGTCAATGGCTTCTCTGAGCTCAACAAGATTGACGCGAGCAAGCTGTTCAACAGCAGGTCGCAGCTCCGCCAAAGCTTCCTTTTCAATGTGAAGGACCAGGTCAGGGATGTCTTTGTAGTGGGAATAAAAGGTTCGACGCGTGAGGCCAGCGCGCTCCGTTACGCCCGTGACGGTCACGGAGGTAAGGTCGCCGGTTACGTCTATCTCTTCTGCCAGGGCTTTTCTAAGCGCCGCACGAGTTCTGGCGGTACGTCGATCAAGCTTGCAAGCTGACAAAACAGCAGGTGCAGACAATGTTTGCGTCATACGTTTCTGAAGCCTCTCCTGGTTGCAGGTACGTACTGGGTGTGCGGGCGGCGCAGGTGGCGCGGCAGCGCAACAACACCGTAGCGCCCGACTTATTGCACATACTGAGTATTATTACACACTCTGTGCAATAACTGCAACCGCGAGAAGACCGATTTTCTCGCCAAGTCTGCTCTGCCTGCGAGGTTTCTAGCTTGACCTGCTAGCGCGCCTGACTTCTGCAAAGAATCTGTAACTTTTGCCTGAGAACGTTAAAGAATCGGTGGATTCTGCCTGATTTCATCAAAGAATCTGTGTCCCAAACACAGATTCTTTGCACTTTTCAGGCGGGGTTTAAAGCGTGACCGAGCTCACCCTTCCATGGAGCCTGATTTTCTCGCCAAGTCTGAACGATTTGCCTGAAAAGCGCACCATATCTGAGCTATTTGCCGGTTTTCTCGCTATGTCTGAGTAAATTTACTCAGACTTGATGCCCTTTTCAGGCTCAAAATTCAGGGCCACGTAGTCTATCTTTCACGCGCCTAATTTCATCAAAGAATCTGTAAATTTTGCCTAAAAAGGTAAAAGAAACTGTAGATTTGCCTGATTTTGTCAAAGAATCTGTATTCAAAATACAGATTCTTTGCACTTTTCAGGCGCGCATGCTGTTATGGTGCGCCTGGCGAGAAACCCATGCACTCCCAGCCGGCGCTTCGCGCACTTGACCTGCGAGTTTGCCCGCACACGACGCTGTTAGCACAAAAAAACCGGTGTCCACCTGCGTGAACACCGGTCTGACCTGCATGTTATGTGGAGCTCCCAGCTCGCGCGCCCTCCACCTGCATGTTATGTGGAGCTCGGACCCCGTGCACTTACGCGAAGCGCTCGACGCCATCCTTGGAGACGCGTGCAAAGAATAGCGGTTCCAGCTCGGGAGCATTCTCGCCAAAGACCAAAGCCTCGCGGAAGATGCGCTCGCCCTCGTCAAGACGGCTTTCGTCGCCGGTCAGAAGCGTTGCAATAACATCGCCCTTCTCGACATAATCGCCGGTCTTGCTTTCAAGGATAATACCAGCCGCTGGGTCAATCGGATCGCCCTTCTTCTCGCGACCGGCGCCCAGAGCAACGGAGGAAATACCCACCAGCTCAGCGTTCATTGAGGTGATATATCCGCTGGTCTCGGCCACAATGTCGCGACGGAATGGTGCAGCTTCAAACTTGGTAGTGTCAAAGATAACCTCGTCTGTGCCGCCCTGAGCCTTAACCATCTGAGCCAGCTTAGCCAGGCCTTCGCCGTTTGCAATCTGCTGACGAGCCAGCTTGCGGCAGTCCTCAACACTTCCCTTACCTGCGAGGTTAAGCATATTTGCGGCAAGTTCAACGCAGACATCGGTCAGATCCTCAGGACCCTCACCCTTAAGCGTGGCCACTGCCTCAATAACCTCGAGGGAGTTGCCTACGTTTTTGCCAAGAGGGCGATCCATGCCGGTAATCAGCGCTGCAGTGGTGCGGCCAACGTGCTCGCCAATGGAAACCATAGCATCTGCCAGCTCAATTGCGGAGTCAACGTCCTTCATAAAGGCGCCGGAACCACACTTAACGTCCAACAAAATGCAGTCGGAGCCAGAAGCAATCTTCTTGCTCATGATGCTCGATGCAATCAGAGGCACCGAGTCAACCGTTGCGGTAACGTCGCGCAGCGCATAAAGCTTCTTGTCAGCTGGGACAAGATTACCCGTCTGACCTGCAACAGCAACGCCAATCTCGGAGACCTGCTTGAAGAAGTCGGGCTCGGAAATCTCAATGGAAAGTTCTGGGATCGCCTCAAGTTTGTCCAGCGTACCGCCCGTGTGGCCCAGGCCGCGACCGCTCATCTTGGCAACCTTCACGCCCAGAGATGCAACAAGTGGGCCAACAACCAGCGTAGTTTTATCGCCAACGCCGCCGGTAGAGTGCTTGTCAACCTTAATACCAGGGATTGCCGAGAGGTCCATCATGTCGCCGGACTCTGCCATCGCCATGGTCAGGTGAGCTGTCTCGTGCGCGGTCATGCCCTTGTAGAAAATGGCCATCGCAAGTGCGGAGGCCTGATAATCGGGAATATCCCCAGCTACATAGCCCGAGACAAAGTAGTCAATCTCGGCGTCGGAAAGCTCGCCGCCATCGCGCTTCTTTTCAATCACGTCGTACATGCGCATAGTTGAACCTCTTTCCGCTTTCGCGTTCGTTGCCGTTTGCGGCGCCGCTTTCGCGTCCGTTGCCGGCGCGCTAACTCTCTAGTAAAAGAGCCGGTAGCGAGAAACTCTACCGGCTCGCAATTTCATGTAACCTGCCAGGTTATATGCACCCGAAAGCGCAGGCTGCCTGATGCCGCAGCTTACTGGTTGCCTCCGTCGTGCTCGCCGCACCCGCAGCCACGGCTGTGGCCGCCCGCGCCGTGCTCCTGGCCGCCATCGGCGCCCTTCACGACATCGTCACCCGATGCGCCGGCAGGACTGGACTCGCCCAGATCCTCGGGACCAAATCCCATAGGCAAGATATCCTGGAGCAGATACTCGCGAGGAGCAGCGTCTGCCTTGCCCAGCACAATGCGGAATGTTGCAGGATCGCACCACTCGCGGATAACCTGCCTGCATACGCCACAAGGAGTGCACCAAGCTGTTGGGGCTTCTCCATCAGGACCGCCAACAACCGCAATGGCCACAAAATCCCTGCGGCCCTCAAACACTGCGCGGAAAAACGCCGTGCGCTCAGCACAGTTGGAAGGCGTATACGCAGCGTTTTCTAAGTTGGCGCCACCGTACACCGTGCCGTCGGAGCACAATAGTGCAGCTCCAACAGCATAGTGAGAATACGGTACATAAGCGTGGTTGCGCGCCTCAATGGCAAGCTGAACAAGAGCCTCGTTAGAAACGTGGCAAGAACCCTCTACCTCGGCCATTATGCGCGGCTTCCCTTGATGTATGGCACGCCGTCTGCCTTAGGCGCAACGGACTTACCAACAAAGAGAACCAGTGTAATGATAGTGATGAAGTATGGAAGCATTGCAATGATCTGACTTGGAATTGGAGTTGCACCGCCACCAAGAAGAATTGCCAGCGCCTGAGTAAAGCCAAAGAGCAGGCAAGCTGCGTAGGTGTTCAGAGGCTTCCACTTACCAAAGATAACTGCAGCCAGTGCAATAAAGCCCTGACCAGAAATAGCGGTCTGAGTGAACTGAGAAATAATTGCCAGCGTTACAGAAGCGCCGCCAAATCCTGCAAGCACACCAGAAACAATAACGCAGAGGTAGCGAGTCTTACGAACGCTAATGCCCAGCGTCTCGGAAGCGTGTGGATGCTCGCCAACGGAGCGAATACGCAGGCCCCACTTAGTGCGGTAGAGCACAAACCAGACGAGAAGAGCGGTCAAAAGTGCAAGAACCACGGTGATGTCTACGTTCAAGCTGGAATACGGTGTGTCGTTAAAAGCGCCTTCACCAAAGAGCTTTGGCAGCTTGTTAACAGCTGGAGACATTGCAGCGCCGTCAAACAAAAGGCGGCAGGCAAACAAAGCAATACCAGGTGCCAGCAAATTAATAGCAACGCCAGAAACCGTCTGGTCAGCGTTAAACGTAATAGATGCCATGGCGTGCAGAAGCGCAATAAGACCGCCTGCAATACCTGCACAAAGGAAGCCAATCCAAGGGTTTCCGGTGAGGTAGCTGCCCGCAACGCCTGCAAAGGCGCCAACGCCCATCATGCCCTCAATACCAATGTTGACAACACCGGAGCGCTCGGAGACAACGCCGCCCAGAGCACCAAAAATAAGAGGTGTCGAGTACATGAGGGTAACGGAAACAAGAAGAATCAGGTTAGTGAGCATTGTTTGCCTCCTCCTGAGATGGGTCGGACGCTTCACTCACTTGAGCAGCAAGCTTTGCCTCTTCTTCCTTAGCCTTCTGGGCACGCTTGTGATCAAGACGGTCGGCAAGCATTGGAATAACGCCACCCAGAGCCATAAAGAACACGATGGTACCAATAACAATGTTGATAATCTCGGAAGGTGCACCAACCGTCTGCTGAACAGTCTGACCACCATAAAGAAGACCAGCAAACAGGAAAGATGCAGGAATACATGCGACAGGGTTGCAGTTGGCGATAAACGCAACGGACAGGCCGTTAAAACCGTTGTTCTCAAAAGCTGCCAGTGTTGCAATGCTGTGAGGGGAAATACCCGTAATGGTCAAAGCGCCAGCAAGACCGCAGAGCGCGCCAGAAATAGCCATGCAGAGTGTGATGTTTTTCTTAACGTTGATGCCGGTAAACTGTGCAGCGTCACGGTTAAAACCAACAGCACGCATCTCATAGCCAATCTTGGTACGCATAAGCAACCAGCCAATAAAAATAGCTGCGATAATAGCAACAAAAATACCAATGTTGACATCGGTACGCATAATAGCGTCACCAATTACAGGGATATTACGAATTGCCTCAGCGCCGTCCTCAGAATTCTTCATGCCATAGAACAGCGTGGTGTAGCCGGACTCGTTAATGGGGTACGAAGAAGTTGAGTTTGGCTGATGGAACTGTGGAAGAGAAACCACAAAGTTGCAGAGGTAAAGGCTGATCCAGTTAAACATAATGCTGGTAATAACCTCGTTGATACCAAACTGAGCCTTAAGCCATCCAATAATGGCACCAATACCTGCGCCACCTGCGGTACCAACCAAAACAACTACAGGAATCTGCAGTACAGGAGGAAGATCAAGACTGTAGCCAACAATAACGGCGAGGATAGTGCCTACAATGTACTGACCCTCAGCGCCAATGTTAAAGAGGCCAACGCGGAATGCAAAAGCAACAGCAATACCAGTAAAGAGCAAAGGCGTTGCCTTAATAATGACGTTAGAAATATATTTTGGCTTACCTACCATACCGCCAATAAGAGCCTCAAACGAGCTGATAGGGTCATATCCTGCAACAACCAAAATAATAGAAGCAACCAACAGGCCAACAAAAATTGCAACAATCGCTGACGTAATTGGCTTTCTCATTATCTTTGTAAGCGTACTCACTCGGCGTCACCTCCTGCCATCAGCAGGCCAGCCTGCTCTTCAGTGATAGTACCTTGGTCAAACTCGCCAACATTCTTGCCGGCGTAAATAATTGCCATCTTATCGGCAACATCCATAATCTCGTCCAGCTCAAAGGAAATCAGCAAAATTGCTGCTCCACGGTCCCTCTCGCGAATAAGCGCCTTGTGAACAAACTCAATAGCACCAACATCAAGACCGCGAGTTGGCTGAATGGCAATGAGGACGTCTGGGTTAGAAGAGACCTCACGGGCGATAATAACCTTCTGCTGGTTACCGCCGGAAAGTCCCACCGCCTGGTGATCTGCGCACTCTGCAGGACGAATATCAAATTCGTCAATCAGCTTCTGAGAGAATTCCTTTATCTTTGCCAGGTCAAGTGCAATGCCTTTACCAAAGTTCTCCTCATTGTGGCGCTCAAGCACCATGTTCTCGGCAACCGTAAAAGGCAGAACCAGACCCCAACGATGACGGTCTGAAGGAATAGTGGCAACTGCGTGGTCAATAACCGTCTTAGGGGTTGTGCCCTGAATCTCTTCACCTTTAACGGTAATGGTGCCCGACTCAGGTTTGACCAGTGCATCTATGGCATCGGCAAGCTCTTTCTGGCCGTTGCCGTCAATGCCTGCAAGACCAACAATCTCGCCGGCACGAATATCCAAATTAAAACCGTTTACCTGCTCAATGCTGCGCTCGTCCTTGACGTGGAGGTCCTTAATAGAGAGAACGACCTCGCCAGGAGTTGCTGGCTTCTTTTCTACATGCAGGTTAACGTTTCTACCCACCATAAGTGTTGCAAGCTCAGTCTCGGATGTCTTGGAGACATCAACGGTGCTCATATACTTACCGCGACGAATAATGGTGCACTCGTCAGCAGAAGACATAATCTCTTTAAGCTTGTGGGTAATAACAATGATGGTTTTACCTTTGCTTACCAGGT
This sequence comes from uncultured Atopobium sp., assembly GCA_938028635.1. Taxonomy (GTDB): domain Bacteria; phylum Actinomycetota; class Coriobacteriia; order Coriobacteriales; family Atopobiaceae; genus Lancefieldella. The sequence goes on along the minus strand of CALIZK010000066.1, from coordinate 6,566 downwards.
CATGCATGATCTGAATAAGCTTCTCAATCTCCTGCGGCGTAAGTACTGCCGTAGGCTCATCAAGAATCAGCGTATCAGCGCCGCGATACAGGGCCTTCAAGATCTCAACACGCTGCTGCATACCAACAGAAATGTCTTCAATCTTGGCGTCAGGGTCTACGTCAAAGCCGTATTCCTCAACAATCTCCAGGACCTTCTCGCGAGCTCGCTTTGGATCAAGGACGCCACCGGCCTTGGTGACCTCGTTGCCCAATACAATATTTTCTGTAACAGTAAAGTTCTCGACCAGCATAAAGTGCTGGTGAACCATACCAATACCGTGAGCGATAGCATCGGTTGGGCCAGATATGGATACACGCTCTCCGTTGAGGTAAACCTCGCCCTCATCAGCAGAATACAGGCCATACAGTACGTTCATAAGCGTACTTTTACCTGCGCCGTTCTCTCCTAAAATGGCGTGGACAGTTTGCTTGCGCACGTTAAGGTCTACGGCGTCAAGAGCTTTAAACGATCCAAAAACTTTGGTAATGCCATGCATCTGAACAGCGTAATCCGAACTGACTTCCACGAGCCACCTCCTTTACACACTTGCTAGAGGTGAGGAGTGCCAAAGAGCACCCCTCACCAGCAAATCCAAACTCATCAACCTTTGGGCCTGTCAGAGGTCAAAAACCATCTGGCGAGAAACCCTAAGGCTTAGATACTAAGTCAGAGCTTAGCTCAAAGACTTGACGTATTTGTCCAACTCATCCTTGTTTGTAGGAGGAACAACGGAACCAGCCTTGATCTTGTCAAGAAGATCAGTAGCTGCCTTGTAGGTGTCCTCACCCATGAGGTGGTGCTCCTCGGAAATTCCGACGGCGTCCTCGGAAGCGCCCAGAGAAATGGTGGTGCCACCCTTCTGGCCGTCCTTCAAGATCTTCTCGGAAATCTCAACAATAGCAACGTTGACGCGCTTAAGAGCGGAGGTCAGAACGTTCTCTGGAGCAAGATATGCCTGGTCACGGTCAACGCCAATTGCAAGCTTGTTTGCGTCCTTAGCTGCCTCAATAACGCCAGTTCCTACGCCACCAGCAGCGTGGAAGACAACATCGCAACCATCGGAGTACATGGAGTTAGCAATTGCCTTGCCCTTTGCAGCATCGGAGAAGGACTCTGCGTACTGTGCAGAAATCTCAACGTTGGTACCCTTCTCCTTATTTGCATAAGCAACGCCACCGCGGTAGCCATACTCAAACTGGTCGATAAGTGCGGAAGAAATGCCACCAACAAAGCCAACCTTACCAGTCTTTGTGGTACGAGCGGCAATGTAGCCAACAACAAAGGAAGGCTCCTGAGCACGGAACATAACGCCAGTGAAGTTAGAAACCTGAGAATCGTTGCCGTTGTCGATGATGGCAAACTGGGTGTTTGGATTGTCCTTAGCAGCCTTAAGAGTTGCATCAGCCATAGCAAAGCCAACGCCCCAAACAAGGTCGGACTCAGCGTCAACAGCCTTATCAAGGTTGGTTGCGTAATCGGAATCCTGCTTGGACTCAAGGTAGCTGACATCCCAGCCGTTCTTGTCCTTGAGCTCGGTCATACCCTCCCAAGCGGACTGGTTAAAGGACTGGTCGTTAACACCACCAGTATCGGTAACCATGGTGAGCTTCTTTTTCTTCTCACCTGATGCCTTCTGGCCGCCGTCGTCCTTCTTCTGGTTGCAGCCTGCAAGACCTGCAAGTGCTGCAAATGCGCCAACGCCGGTTGCGCCGGTCACAAAACTACGACGAGAAACGTTCTTGTTCATTCCGTGCTCTCCTTACCTCATGTGACGGGAACGTCCAGCTTTAGCGCTGGATCTTTATGAGAAGTTGACCAAACTCCCCTAACTTAAGCGGAAAATCCGCATGGTTCCAAAACAAACAGCAATGGCAAGCTGCTAATCTGCAATGCTTTACGCAACAAGTGCCTTAAGCAACAACAGAAAGAGCAACCTCCATCATCTGCGTGAAACTAGTCTGACGCTCCTCAGCGGAGAGAGCTTCTCCGGTAAGAGGAAGATCAGAGATAGTTAGCAGCGTAAGCGCATGCTTATGAGCGTGCATGGCGTTGAGATACAGGGCTGCCGACTCCATCTCAACGGCAAGAACATCCATGCTTGCCCATTTTGTAAGCGAGTTGTCTACGGTGTAGAACACGTCGCTTGCCAGGATATTACCAACGCGAACGGGATAGCCCAGCTTTTCTGCACCAGCAACAGCCTTGCTCAACAGGCCAAAGTCTGCGGTAGGTGCAATGGTTCCAGGCATTCCGTACTGTGATGGATAATTAGAATCAGTGCTGGAAGACATGCCAATAACAATGTCTCTAAGCTTTACCTCAGGAGCAAGGCCGCCAGCGCTACCAATGCGGAGAATGTTGTCAACTCCGTAGAAATTAAAGAGCTCGTAAGAATAAATACCAATGGAAGGCATACCCATACCAGAACCCATAACGGAGACTGGCTGTCCCTTGTAGGTGCCGGTGTAGCCAAACATATTGCGAACGGTGTTGAACTGCTCAACGTTCTCCAGGTACGTGTCTGCAAGAAGCTTTGCACGCAAAGGGTCACCTGGCATGAGGACAGTCTTAGCAATCTGGCCCTCAACAGCAGCGTTATGGGGAGTTGGGGTAGTAGCCATTAGTTCTCCTTAAGAATCTCTGACAGGTGAGAAGTTCCAACACCAAGTTGCTCAACGCCAAAATAATCAAGGATTGTCTCAGCCATGTCGGCAAATGTAGTGGTTGTACCAAGGTTGGTGTTTGGCTTGACCTTTGGACCCGTGATAAGCAGTGGCACGTACTCACGAGAGTGGTCAGTAGATGGTGTTACAGGATCACAGCCATGATCTGCAGTAATAATGAACAGGTCATCCTCACGAAGGCCCTCAATAATCTGAGGAATGCGCTCATCAAAGTAAGAAAGAGCGTTGGAGTATCCCACAGGATCGTTGCGGTGACCGTAAATCATGTCAGTGTCAACAAGGTTGGTGAAGCACAGACCGTTGAAGTCTTTGCCGGTAGCCTCAATAGTCTTCTGAATTCCATCTGCGTTGCAGGTAGTAAACTCAAACTCAGTCATGCCACGGTGAGCAAAGATGTCATAAATCTTGCCAATAGAAAGAACGTCAAAGCCGTTCTCTTTAAGGCGATCAAGCATAGTTGGACCTGTTGGCTCAAGCGAGAAGTCATGACGGCGAGAAGTGCGCTGATATGGCCACTCTCCCTCAAAAGGACGAGCAATAACGCGAGCAACGCCGTGCTCACCCTGAAGAATCTCGCGCGCAATGCGGCAATACTCATAGAGTTTCTCGGGACTTACCACGTCCTCATGAGCAGCAATCTGGAAAACAGAATCCGCTGAGGTATAGACAATCAGAGCACCAGTCTCTACGTGCTCTTTACCAAAGTCTCTAATAACATCGGTTCCGGAGTAAGGTTTGTTGCAGAGAACCTTGCGGCCCGTCTTCTGCTCAAACTCCTCAATGACCTCCTGTGGAAAACCATCAGGATAGGTTGGGAACTTCTTTGGAGAAATGACACCTGCCATCTCCCAGTGACCAACAGTAGTGTCTTTACCAGCGGATTTCTCCTGCATGCGAGCGTATGCGCCCTCAGGAGACTCAATTGGCTTCAGATCAACGTCATACACGGTATCAAGCGCGCCATCAATATTAAGAAGGCCCAACTTTGTCATATTTGGGATATTAAGAACGCCACTTGTTGCGCAGGCGCAAAGGGTATTGCTGCCCTCATCTCCGTATGCCGCTGCATCAGGCTCTTCGCCGATGCCAAAACTATCAAGAACCACTACAAAAACACGTTTAGGCATACTACCTCCTAAAACGCCCGAAACAAGCATTTGCGCACGATATATACGCAAGCTAACTTATGTGGACGAGTCATTACTATTCATTAAATATATTATTACAGTTGCATAACACCGACGCCCAAGTTAGAGAGATTTTCACGATACAACCGTTTGCAGATACTAAAATTCTGTAAACGGTACGCAGCAAATGCTTAGAAAAATCAAGCAGGTAAAACCAATATGGCGAGAAAATCGTTGAGCTCACCAGGGAAAAATTTAATGAATTCATTCTTTACAGACTCTAGCTGCTGTCTTATCGTTGTCCAAAGCAAGATTTAAGCACTAGCTTAAATAAGATAAGCACCTGTTTAGAAGTTTTATATAAGCACCTGTTTAGTTGGATTCTATTTTTGCTGCTAGGAGGCCTGATGCTCACCAATCGAGAACAGATGATTTTCAACTGGATTAAAGAGCAGCCTTCCATTACTCAGAAGGAAATTGCAGAGCGAGCAGGTATCTCGCGTTCTTCTGTTTCGGTTCACATCTCCAACCTTACCGCAAAGGGCGCAATTTTGGGCCGCCGCTACATTTTGAGCGAGCGTCCCTACTTTATTGTGATTGGCGCTGCCAACATGGATATTGCTGGCCGCCCAGACACTTCCCTTGTGGCTGGAGATTCAAACCCTGGCAAGGTCACCATGTCCTTTGGTGGCGTTGGCAGAAATGTTGCCCACAACCTGGCCCTTCTCGACAGTGATGTTCGTCTGCTCACCGCTTTTGGCGAGGACTATCGTGCTAGAGAGCTCAAAGAGGGCTGTCTGGACTGCGGCATTGACATCGATGCTTCCATTACCGTGCCGGGCGCTTCCACTTCCACCTACCTCTTCATCATGGACGAGCACGGTGAGATGCAGGAAGCCATCAATGACATGCAGATTTACGAGTATGTCACCCCTGAGCGCATCGAGGAGCGCCTGGATGTTATCCAGCACGCCGCAGCTTGCGTGATTGATACCAACCTGCCTCAGCAGACCATCGAGTTCATTGCCAAGAACGTGACCTGCCCCATCTTTTGCGATCCCGTTTCTTCTATCAAGGCACAGAAGCTCAAGAAGGTTCTGGGCAAGATTCACACGCTCAAGCCAAATCGCCTTGAGGCCGAGATGCTCTCGGGCATCAAGATTACCGACGATGCTTCCCTTGAAGCCGCAGCTCACGAGCTACTTGCAACAGGCCTCAAGCGCGTGTTTATCTCCCTTGGCGAGAAGGGCCTTCTTTGCGCTGATCACGAGAAGACCGTTCACTTGCCGCTGCTTCCTGCAAAGCTGGTCAACATGACAGGCGCAGGAGATGCCATGATGGCAGGAATTACCTGGGCATACACTCAAGGTATGACGCTTGAGCAAACCGGCCTGGTAGGCATGGCTGCTTCCAGCATGGCCATTGAGGGTGAGGACACCATCAACGGTGAGCTCAACGTTGATGAGGTTATCAAGCGCGCAGGTATTTAGCGTGTCTGCGCGGCACAGCGCGTCTGCACAGCACAGCGCGTCTGCACAGCACAGCGCGTCTGCACGGCACAGCGTGTCTGCGCGACACTACTTTCGGTTCCATTAGTCGTTTACGATTGGAGTATATATGTCAAACCTGAAGGATTTTCTCGTTGTATCTGACGAGGTCAAAGAGGCTCTTGAGCAGAACAAGCCTGTTGTAGCTCTGGAGTCCACCATCATTTCTCACGGTATGCCTTACCCACAGAACGTCGAGACCGCTCTGAAGGTTGAGCAGATCATCCGCGACAACGGTGCAATTCCTGCAACTATCGCAATTATTAACGGCCAGATGCGTGCCGGTCTTTCCGCTGACGAGATTGACTACCTGGGCAAGAAGGGCCGCGAGGTTGCTAAGGTTAGCCGCCGCGACCTCCCTGTTATCATCGCTGAGAAGAAGGACGGTGCAACTACCGTCACTACTACCATGATGATTGCTCACATGGCAGGCATCGACGTCTTTGCAACAGGCGGCATTGGTGGCGTTCACCGTGGCGCTGAGACCACCATGGACATTTCCGCTGACCTCGAGGAGCTTGCACAGACTCCTGTTATGGTCATTTGCGCTGGTGCAAAGTCCATTCTTGACCTTGGTCTTACCCTTGAGTACCTGGAGACCAAGGGTGTTCCAGTACTTGGTTACCAGACCGAGGAGCTTCCAGCGTTTTACACCCGCAAGAGCGGCTTTAGCGTTGACTATCGCGTTGACTCCCCTGCTGAGCTGGCAGAGATCTTTACTACCCAGCAGCAGATTGGCATGAACAGCGGCCTTCTGGTCACCAACCCAATTCCTGAGCAGTATGCAATGGATAAGGACACTATTGACGCAGCTATCGAGAAGGCCCTTGCAGAGGCAGAGGCAAACGGTATCCACGGCAAGGAGTCCACACCATTCCTGCTGGCAAAAGTTGCTGAGATTACTGGCAACAACTCCCTTGAGTCAAACATTCAGCTGGTCTTCAACAACGTTGCTCTTGGTGCAAAGGTTGCTGCAGAGGTTTGCAACCGCAAGTAAGTACGCGTACGCGCTGCGTAAGCACCACGTAAGTACACGTGCAAGCACCGCGTAAGCATCGCATTTCTTTTTGGCCCCTACGTCGTTTTGAACTGCCTCCCATTTCTTATGTCCAAGAAATGGGAGGCAGTTCATATGCGGGTGATTATGATTCTGCAGCGTGTTAGCG
>CALIZK010000065.1:0-13862 GCA_938028635.1 uncultured Atopobium sp. | reverse complement strand
GATCGGAGACATTAAGCTCAACAAGTGGGGCTACATTGAGGCCGACGAAGAGGGCCGTACTTCCGATCCTCGCATCTGGGCTGGTGGCGACATCGTAACCGGTGCTGCAACCGTCATTCTTGCAATGGGCGCTGGTAAGGTAGCAGCTGCTTCCATCACCAAGCACCTCGGCTAGTCCGCCGGTTTAGGCTGGCGTAGCTGGTTTGACTGACGAAGCTGCAGCTCAAGCAGCGAACTAGCACGACCTCAGCTCGCAGAACGAGCTAACATGCAACAAACAAAGACCTGGTGCCACACGGTGCCAGGTCTTTTTCATGCCGAAAAGTGCCGCGAATCCACACCCAAGCGCACGAGTTTCTCGCCATCGCGCGCCTCTCGCCATCGCGCGCCTGAAAAGTGCAAAGAATCTGTATTTGAGGTACAGATTCTTTAACAAAATCAGGCAAATCCACCGATTCTTTTACATTTTTAGGCTTGAATTGTCAAAGCAAGTGCAACGTTTGGTGATGGTAGACTTCCCAAGGGCACTTCCAACCCAGACGCTTACGTGACCTTAGGTTGAGTTCATTATATACTGCCTCAATCTCTCTATCGCTAATCAATGAGAGGTCTGTGCCTTTTGGAAAATACTCTCTGATGAGACCGTTAGTATTTTCATTGGTACCTCTTTGCCAGGGATGATGTGGAAGACAGAAATAGATACTTACTCCAATAGCTTCTTGAAGCTCTGCTGCTCGGGCAAACTCAGATCCACGATCAAGCGTTATGGTTTTTACTACCTCACCTCTCAAAGCTTGCTGTATAGCTACATTGACATCGGCACTAGACCCTGATGCAGCTTTGCCACCAACAAGGTAGCCGCTCATACGGTCAACTTGTGTGACCAGGCGTGGCCCTTTGGCCCTACCGATGACGGTATCTCCTTCCCAGTCTCCAATGCGTTGGCGATCTGCAACCTCTTTTGGTCTTTCGATAAGTTCATGGGTTATCCGTATTTTGCCTCTGCGCTCTATGAGGTGTTTTGTATGTCGTCGTTTACCTCGGTGTCTGAGTCTTCTACGTACAGACTGTACACCTGGAAGTTCACAGTCTAGTTTCCCTGAGTGTATGGCTCTATATATAGTGCTACAGCTGACAGGAGCGTATGAAAGCTCCAAGTGTAGTCTGCCTGCAATCTGCTCAGGTGAGAAGTGGCGACTACAGATAAGAAAGACAATACGTGCACGAAGGCTTGGATCATCGAGTAGGGTGCGTTTCTTGCAAGCCTGGCGTCGAGCATCGGTTTTTCTCTGAGCAGTCGAGGCTCTGTAACAAAGATGCGCCACTCCAATAATTGTCCAACCGTTTCTTTTAATCTCCCGTGAAATACTTGACTTGTTCCGTCCGAGCTTACGGGCAATCTGGCTTATACTTTCATGATTTTTCCACCAGACCATAATGTCTTCGCGCTCTTCAATGCTAAGATGGCTATAGTGACCCATGGAAATCCTTTCAATGAACGTTGTCGTAAGCGCCATTGTAGACCCATGGGTCACTACCTTGTCTTTTGTTGTTGCACTAGCAATGAGAATTCAAGGGCAAAATTTACAGATTCTTTGAAGAAATCAGGCGCGTAAAAGATAGACTACGTGGCCCTGAATTTTTGAGCCTGAAAACTACATCAAGTCTGAGTAAATTTACTCAGACATGACGAGAAAAACCGGCAAATAGCTCAGACTTGGTGCACTTTTCCGGCAAATCGTTCAGACATGGCGAGAAAATCAGGCGCACCCAAGCATACGCCTGGCTCACTCCGGACTCATATCTCCCACCTGGCGAGAAACCCGTCCACTAGCAGCGCTTTCGCACAAGAAACCCGGCATCCACACGAAATAGATACCGGGTAGAAATCACTTGCAACCTGCGCCCGCACACGGCGCTGACCTGCGGCGTTGCCGTTGCAGCTCTCGCACGCGTCTACGAAAGCAAGAACTCCCTGACGCGAGCGGCAATACCTTCAGCGTCCAGGCCAAAGTGCGAGAGCAGCACGTCGCCAGGAGCGGACGTACCAAAGGTACGCATACCAGCAAAGCGCATGGGCGTAGGTAGCTGCTCGGCCAGAAGCTCGGCAACTGCAGCTCCAAGACCTGTTGCCACGTTGTGCTCCTCAACGGTTACCACATGACGGGTCTTCTCGGCAGATGCCAAAATAACTTCCTCGTCCAAAGGCTTGATGGAAAACACGTCAATGACCTCGGCAGAGATCTTTTCCTCTGCCAGCAAATCTGCTGCGGCAAGTGCCTGAGCAACTTCAACACCGCAGGCAGCAATCGTAACGTCGGTGCCCTCACGCAGAACGTTTGCAAAAGGCAGGCCGCCCTTGAAGGACTCGTCGTAGATGTCGGCAACCTTGTGGCGACCCATGCGCACGTAGAAGGGGCCATCTGCCTCGGCAGCAAGTCTGAGCGCTGCCTTGGTAGCGTTGTAATCTGCAGGAACAAGCACGCGCATCTGAGGCAGGGCGCGCATCATACCAATGTCCTCAAGGGACTGGTGGGTAGCGCCGTCCTCTCCTACCGTAATGCCTGCGTGCGTTGGGCAAATCTTCACGTTAAGGCCGGAATCGCAGACGGTGTTTCTAATCTGGTCGTAAGCGCGGCCGGTTGCAAACACAGCAAACGAGCCGGTAAACACGGTGCGTCCAGTAAGCGAAAGTCCTGATGCAACGCCAACCATGTTCTGCTCAGCAATGCCCACGTCAACCATACGCTGCGGGAAGGCCTTCTGGAGGTCGGCAAGCTTGGTGGAGCCGGCAAGGTCTGCGTCAACAGCAACGATGTCGTGGCCCTCGTTTACCAGCTCAACAAGAGTCTGACCATATGCCTCACGAGTTGCTCTAGACATTGGCAACCTCCTTACCATCACCTTGAAGATCAATCAAAAGAAGCTCTCTAGCTGCATCAAGTTCTTCTCGCGCAAGGTCAGCCTGCTCGGCAGAAGGAGCGTTTCCGTGCCAGGAAGCCTTGTCCTCCATAAACGAGACACCCTTGCCCTTGACGGTCTGGCAAATGACCACGGTAGGAGCCGTGTTTCCTGCCTCGCGACCATCTCGTGCAGCGAGAAGGGCCTGGCGCACCTCAGTAACCTCATGACCGTTAACGCGCAGTACGTTCCAGCCAAAGGAACGGAACTTCTCGTCAATATCGCCAAGAGAGCACACGTCAGTTACGTGGCCGTCAATCTGCAGATTGTTGAGGTCCACAATGGCAATGAGATTATCCAGCTTCTGGTGAGCCGCAAACATGCATGCCTCCCAGTTAGAGCCCTCCTGCAGCTCGCCGTCGCCCAGAAGGACAAATACCTTCTTGGCGCGCTCGCCGCTTGCAAGAGCGTCCATAGAAAGTCCCAGAGCGCATCCTGCCGCTACCGAGAGACCCTGACCAAGAGAGCCAGAGCAAACCTCAATACCAGGGCATGCGTGGCAGTCTGGATGACCCTGCAGACGGCTACCAAGCTGACGGAGGGTAACCATATCCTCGTCATGGAGCCAATCAAGCAGGTGGTACGCAGCATACAGCACAGGAGCCACGTGACCCTTGGACAGGAAGAACCTATCCTCGGTATGGTCCTCTGGGTTGTTGTGGTTGTACTTCATAACTCCCGAGAAGAACAGTGTAGCCACAATATCTGCCGCACTGAGAGAGCCGCCGGGATGACCTGACTTGCTTTTCTCGAGCATGTCAATGACATCGCGCCTCAGCGTATTAGCTGCAAGTTTGAGCTCATCATCGGTGAGGTTGCGCTCGGGTAATGCAGATGTTCCCATTCTCATCCTCTCAAAAATAGGTGCCTAAACGGTGTATGAACAGGCACGTAAAACAAGTACGCCCAACCTAAGCTGGACGTACCACAATCACTATTTATTGCTGAGCCTTAACCTTTTCCCAGTCTGCCTCAAAAGACTTAAGACCGGCGTCGGTCAGAGGGTGCTTCAGGCACTTCTTTAGAGCACCAAATGGAACGGTTGCAATATCAGCACCGAGCAGAGCTGCCTGTGTTACGTGGTTAGGCGTACGGACAGAAGCCGTAATAATCTCTACGGTGTGATCAACGTTTTTATCCCATGCATAGTTCTCAATGCACGAAACAACGGTTCCCAGCTGCTCAATGCCGTCCTCACCGATGTCATCAAAACGACCAACAAATGGCGAAATATAACGAGCACCAGCATTTGCCGCAAGAAGAGCCTGAGGTGCCGAGAAAATCAGCGTCATGTTGACGCGAATTCCCTCAGAAGCAAGCTGATGGGTAGCAGCAAGGCTCTCTGCGCAGATAGGAAGCTTAACAACAATATTTGGAGCAAGAGAAGCCAGGTGACGCCCCTCTTCAATCATGCCCTCAGTTGTTGTTGCTGTTGACTCAGCAGATACAGGAAGTCCCTCGCAAAGCTGAGCAATCTTAACCATATGAGACTCAAAGTCGGCTAGCTTTCCGCCAATCTTTGCATACAGCGATGGGTTGGTAGTAACACCTGCTAAACAGCCCCAGCTAAGAGCCTCAGAAATCTCATCGATATCTGCCGTGTCAATAAAGAACTTCATGTGTAATCCTTTCCTGTACAAACCTAAACGAGTTTGGAAACGTACGTCGTACTAAGAAAGAGCTCATCCACATTGTACAGATTCTTATGTACCGTCTGTGGCGAGAAACCCAAAACAAGTGCAAAAAGGCCGTTTACCCCTCAAACGCCTTATCAATTTTGCTGCGAACGTAGGTGGAAGCAAAGACAAGATCTTCTTTCCAGTTCTCGTTGCCGGTGTACCACATCTCTGCAACAAAGCGCCTGACGCCCTGAGGAACAAGCTGCGACAGAGCTCCCTCGTAGTCAGTAGTGCCGGTAGAGAATGGAATCTCGCGATACGCACCGGCAACAGTCTCTTTGAGGTGAGCTGCAAAGATGTGACCAGCACCAAGAGCAATATCGTCAGCAACGGTGTTGCCGTAAATAAACGATGCATTGGTGAGGTTACCAGCGTCGGGATACACACCAAGGTAAGGGCTGTTGATAAGGTTTACGTAGTGCATGGCCTTCTCGACCGTATCCATAAAAGGAGTCTCCATGGTCTCAAAGCCCATAACAATGCCTGCCTTAGCAGCCATTTCTACGGCCTTAGCCAGATTTTCCTCAAAGTACTTGCGCGTATCCTCTGCGCCGTCCTCGTAGTACACGTCATAGCCAGCAAGCTGGATGGTATGAAGTCCCAGGTCGCCTGCAAGGTCAAGCGCCTTCTGCATAATCTCAAGGCCACGCTCACGAGTAGCCTGATCACGAGAACCAAAGGGATACTTACGGTGACCAGAAAGGCACATAGAGCCCAGGCGAACGCCAGAGTTTACCATTGCCTGACGAACTGCTGCACGCTCCTCACCAGTCCACTCAAGGCGAGAAAGACGAGCGTCAGACTCATCAACGGAGATCTCAACATAATCAAAGCCAGACTCTCCTGCTACGCTGAGGCGCTCTTCCCAAGAAAGATCAGTTGGAGTGGCCTTCTCGTAAAGTCCTAGCTGATACTTGGACATATCTTCTCCTTTTAAAAACAGGCGGCCTTATAAAAGACCGCCTGACTGAAACAGATTCTACTCACTGAACAGGCTTTAGTGATTACCCTGTCCGTAGTAGGCATTTGGACCATGCTTGCGCATGTAGTGCTTGTCCTGAAGGTACTGTGGTGCCTCCTGGACCTTAGGGTTATTGAGCTCGGTGAGTGTTGCCATCTTAGCAACCTCCTCAATAACTACTGCGTGATACACAGCAGCCATTGCGTCTTTACCCCAAGAGAAAGGACCGTGGTTGTGAAGGAGCGTTCCAGGAACCGCAATGGGGTCCAAGTTAGCAAAGCCCTCAACAATAACGTTTCCGGTCTCAAGCTCATAGGCACTTTCTACCTCGTCCTTAGTAAGGCTGCGCACGCAAGGAATATCTCCGTAGAAATAATCTGCATGTGTGGTGCCATAGCAAGGAATAGAGCGTCCTGCCTGTGCCCAAGAAACAGCGTGGGTTGAGTGAGTGTGAACAATTCCGCCGATCTTATCGCCCCATGCACGATACAAGCATGCATGAGTTGGAGTGTCGGAAGATGGGTTCATCTCACCCTCAACAACGTTGCCGTCCAAGTCGCAGATGACCAGATTCTCTGGGCTCAGCTCCTCATAAGAGACGCCCGATGGCTTGATAACAAACAGGCCGCGCTCACGGTCAAGTCCAGAAGCATTGCCCCAGGTAAAGACTACCAGGCCATGCTTTGGCAGGTCCATGTTTGCTTCATACACTTCATCGCGAAGCTCTTTAAGCATCATAGAGACTGCTCCTTAGAGAACGCTACGGAATGGAACGTTTGGCTCGTGATCGAAGCAATCATGGAAGCCACGGTCGTGATGGTAAGCAAAGCGATCCTTATCCTGTGGATAGGTGTAGTGGCCGCCGACCTCCCAGAAGAATGGGTGGAACTTGTAGTCAAGGCGATCCTTACGCATATCCCAAAGAACCTTGATCTCCTGGACGTCTGCCTGGAAGTTAGTCCAAACATCGTGGTGAATTGGGATAACAACCTTGGACTGAAGAGCCTCAGCCATGCGGAGCATATCGGTTGCTTCCATCTTGTCCTGGATACCAATTGGGTTGCAGCCAAAAGCGCCAAAGCAGACGTCTACGCCGCCAAACTCCTGAGCAATGTCTTTGCCGTGCTTAGCAAAGTAAATGGAGTAGTGAGAGTCGCCGGAGTGATAGATGTTTCCACCAGGGGTGACAAAGAGGTAGTTAACTGCCTTCTCGTCCATGTCCATTGGGCACTTACCCCAGAGGTCTGGGCGGTTCTCAGAAGTATCAGTAGTGGTAACGATGATGGTGCGGTCAAAGGAATCGTATGCAACGATCTCCATGTCCTTAACCTTGACACGGTCGCCAGGCTTGACAACAATGCACTGCTCGCGTGGAACGCCCCAGCCAACCCAAATGTCAACGGCATCCTTAGGACCAATAAAGGGAACTGGAATCTCTTTGCCATTCTCGTCAGTAGTAGTCATGTTGTTGTTAACAACGTGAGCTGCAAGCTCCTTGGACATGTGGTCCTGGTGAATGTGAGTTACTACAACTGCGTCAAGGTTCTTGATAGCAAATGGATCAATAACAAAGGGGACGTTGCGAAGGTTTGGCTGCATCTTACGAACGCCAGCCATGTTTGCCATCTGGTGACCAGGCTTCATGAGGCCATCACCGTGAGTGCGCTTACCATTGCCTGCCCAGAAGTCAACAGCAACGTTTGCTCCACCAGGAGTCTTAAACCAAATACCAACGCAGCCGAGCCACCACATCTCAACCTGGCCTGGCTCTACTACGGCATTGTCAATCTCTTCGTTGAGCCAAGTTCCCCACTCAGGGAAGGTGCTCATAATCCAACTGTCGCGTGTGACGTCTTTCAAATCTGCCATTACGCGCTCCTTTCTATAAAACAGAGGACTAGTACTTTGATGTATACGCAGATAATTGAGCGGCGCTCAGGACTTTGCTTGCATGCTCAGAAGCTCATCCTGAGCGCTCACTACAAAACGCAGCTCTACTCCACTACTTTGTAGAGAGCCAGCTGGTCTGTCTCACGATATGCAGCAACAATGTAATCGCTGCCGTCATGCCTATACACCATGCAGTTTGCTGGTCCGAGGTCGTGGTCGATAACGTCTACGGTGTACTCACCGTCAACGTATCTAACAAGCAACAGGTCGCGACCATCTTTACGGTTGCCAATGACTGCGCACTTCTCGCCATTAAGGTCTGCTGTCCAAAGCGCGTGAAGGAAGCTGCGCTTCTGTGGGTCGCACCAAACCTGCTCGTAGCGATCGCGAGTCTGGCCTTCGTGCCAAATTGCCAGAGTGTCACCGTGGAACTTGGAGAAGGTAAGAATCTCCAGCTTGCCGTCGCCGTCAAAATCCGTTGCAACAATGTCGCTTGTTGGCTGGACCAGAAGGCAGGTGACATCCCAAGCACCTTGAGGGGTGGTTGGTGGCACATATCTAAACACGCCTGCGGCGGTTGAGATCAAAGCATACGATTTATCAGGTGCAGTCCAGAAACCGTGATTCTGAACCTGATAATTAGCAACACAAGTCAACTTAAGCTGGTTGTCTGCTGTGTACTGCTCAAGGTTATCGCTCAGAGGAGCAGCCCAAACAGCACCTGGAGTGCGCCAATCATCCTTGACGCCCGTCTCAGCTCCACCCTTGATAGAGCAAGCAAGAACCCAAAGCTGACCGTCAGCAGCCTTCAAGATGCCAAAACGGTGAACATAAGGGAGGTCGCAGAGAATCTGCTCAGACCAAGAACCGTCTGCCTGCTTGGTATAGGATGCAATTGCCGCGTCGTCTCCGCCAAAGTTTGGCGAGAAGAACTTGCGGGTTGCGAGGAACTGATCTTTCCTGCCAGGGACCTGTGTAATGGTCATGACGCCGCCAGGGCCTGGAGCAACAGTCTCCAGAGGCTCACCATCAAGCGTAAAGCGACGGATTGGACCGTCCTTCTCGACAGCAGCTAAAAAGCTTGGTGTGTCTTCTCCCTCAAACATGCCAAGTGCATAGCACTTAGGCATCTCGGCAAGAATTTTCTTTTCAAAAGTCATTAAAGTGCTCGATTCTTTAGAAACCTAAACTATGCGGAATACTTCTCTGCAGCGCCGGTTTCCTTGAGCTTCTCTTCCATCTCTGCGTCAGAAAGAACGTTACGCAGACCAATGACGGTAACGCCAGCCTTAGCAGCATCCTCGTACATGTTCAGGAAGTTAAGTGGTGCAAAAACAATGTCATACTGACGAGCAGAGCTTACGCCCTCGGAAAGTGCACAGTGGTGAATCTTATCGACGCCCATGTTGAGCTTCTGAGTGACGCGCTCAGCGGTCATCTTCATCATCAGAGAGGTACCTGCACCGTTTGCACATGCGACCAAAATCTTTGCGTTCATGTTGACTCCTTCGATCAAACAAACTGATTACGGACACATTGTGTTTGTACCCATTTGGGCGCTATGATGCTCGCATTTAAAGCAAATACCGCATCAAACAATGTGCCGAGTATTACTAATAACCCTGAGCAGATGGGGGTCTGCTCAGGGTAGGAAGAAAGAGGGCTACTTGCTTTCCGCACTAGCTGCGGCGGCCTTCTGTGCGCGGATTTCCTTGCACTTCTGGTAATCCTCAACCTCCATGAAGTACGTGTCCTTGTTGGCGCGATACTGGAGCTGTGGGATTGCAATAAGAGCAATAACAACAATTGCAAGGCCTGCATAGGACAGGAACTTCATGAAGCCGGTCATGATTGGCCAGACAACTGCCCAGTCCCACATGCCAAGGTATCCACCGTATGCAGCCATGCCAACCCAACCAGCGATAAGAGCTGAACCGAAGACCTGGAGAAGACCAGAGATGAAAGGCATGATAAGAACTGCGCGGAGACCGCCCTTGTTGTTTGCGTAAACGCCGATAGTAGCGTTATCGAAGAACAGTGGAACAAAGCCTGCGATAACAATAACTGGGGACTTCAGAAGCAGCAGAGCTGCGATTGCCAGGAACTGGCCTGCTGCACCCATGAGGAAGCCGAGGGTAACTGCGTTTGGAGAACCAAAGCCGTAGGTAACTGCGCAGTCAACGCCTGGGACGGAACCCTTGAGGAGCTTGTTAGAAATACCCTGGAAGGAGTTGGTAAGCTCAGTAACGAAGGTACGAACACCAAGCTGCAGGATGGAGAGGTAAACAGCAAACTGGAAGGAAGTGGTCATGATGTAGAAGAAGAAATCCTGACCTGGCTTCATGAACTTGTTCTCAAGCAGGAACTCCTGACCAAGAACAGCAAGGATGACACCAAAGAATGCTGTCATGAGAATTGCAGTTGCAACGAGGTTCTCGTTGAAGATCTTCAGGAAGCCTGGGAGCTCGATGTCCTCAATACGCTTGGACTCCTTCTTGGAGTGCTTGGAGAGCCACTCGGAAGCCTTGGATGCGCAGTAAACACCAAACATCTGCTGGTGAGCAATGGTAAGGCCAGCGCCATCAGTAAGGTCCTGGGTAGGTCCAATACAAAGGTTGGAACCAACTGCCCAGTAAAGACCAAGGAGAACGGTCATAACTGCAAGGATGGTAACGTCGTTAAGCTGTGGGAAGCAGAAGAGGATAAGCCAAAATGCAGTTGCTGCCTGCTGAACCTGGACGTGACCAGTAGTAAAGATTGCACGAAGCTTAGTCTGCTTCTTAAAAGCAACCAGAACAATGTTCAGAATGAAAGCGAAGAGCAGAAGAAGCATAACGGAGGAGAAGGAACGACCTGCGATAAATGCAGGAGCGTCAGCTGCCTCCATGCCTGCCTGTACTGCGTTCTGGCCAAAGTATGGGTCAATGACCATTGCAGAAAGGTTGAAGCGAGCCTGAAGTCCAACAAGAACTGGACGGAATGCAGTTACCAAGCCGCCGGAACCAACCAGGAGGATCTGATAACCAATGACTGCCTTAAGGAAGCCAGCGAGTACGTCGTACCACTTCTTCTTAAGAAGAATGTAGCCGATAGCAACAATCAAACCGATGAAATAGGCTGGCTGAGTCAAGAAGTTGCTCGCAAACCATTTCCAAATACCAAGAACAATATCCATTGATACCCCTTTCAAAGGGTCCTACATACGTACCTTCTGCAGCCCACACTACAAAAGGAAATCCTCAATAACCTGCCCAGATGGGCACAAACGAGCGCGCAGACGGGCGCAAGAGCGCGAATGTCGCGGACGAGCGCGACCGAGCGCGGGCGAGCGCGACCGAGCGCGAACGAGCGCGAACGTCGCGCGTGCGCGCCTAAACGACGCGCGAGAAAACGAGCCTACTCGGAGATAAGCTTGTCGATCTCCAAGAGCTCTTCTGGAGACTGAATATTCTTCAGGCGCTCAAGGACCTCTTCATTCATAAGGACCTGAACGAGCATCTGCATATTCTTAAGATGTGCTTCCTGATCGGTGGCGCTCAGAGTAAAGAAGGTCTTAACCTGCTTCTCGTCATCGCCATCCTCGAAGTTAACTGGAACATCGGAGTGCATAAATCCAATAGCAGTCTTGCCATTAGAGCCAATGCGAGCAGTGGAGTGTGGCATTGCAACGTTTGGAACGATAACAATGTAAGGGCCATACTTATTTACGCACTCGATAATGTCGTCTGCATACTCTGGATTGACTGTTCCGTCAGCCTCCAGTGGTTTGCAGCACTCTCTAATAGACTCTTCCCACGTCATAGGGGTCTTTACGAATGCATAATGCTTCTGCTCGTAAATATCGCGAAGTAACATGCGATTCACTCCTCTCCAGTAGCTACTGTGAATCTTTCCTTGTGTTGGACTATAGCAAGAGAACACAAGAACACATCGCTTAATGACAAAAACTTGAATCTTCTGAACGCTTCAACAATTAGATAAATAATTTATATGACATTTGACTTGCCGTATAACAAATTTCCCTATTTGTTGAACGTTTAGAACGTTTTACCAATCGAATCGATAGTGTTAGTATAGCTAAAGTTGGAAGTAAAGCAATACTTATCTATGCTCACTTTAGAGATTTACGTCATAAAAACCGTTGACCGTTAAATAATATCCGTTTAAGTATTCAAAACGTTCATTGAATAGGGTAAGATACAATCGGATCTACTGAAAAGCGTGTACACAATTGTTCGACAACCGTTCAAAAGGTGTTATCAATTTGTACGTTGTTTTTCACAGAACTGAATTAGTTACATGTAATTCTACAGGTTTATCAGCAGTTGAGCTCTATTGGGGGATTCATGGCCACAAGTCGTTCATTCGTAGCATCACGCAGAAGCTCAATCATGAGCCTTCTTGAACAATATCGCCAGGTTTCCGTCAGCGATCTTGCCGATAGATTTGAAGTTTCTTCGCTTACCATCCGCCGCGATCTTGACGAACTCGAAGCTCAAGGCCTCATTTCCCGAAGCTATGGCATGGCCACGCTGCTTGACCCGCTCTCAACAGGACTCAGTTCTAACCAGGTAACCGCAAAGTTCAAGCTTGCCCAGGCCGCCGCCAAGCTGATTAAAGATGGCGACACGGTCTTCATTAACACCAGCTCAACCGCTATAAAAGTCCTGGAATTCATCACCGCCGAGAACATCACGGTTGTTACTAATAACGGTAGCGTTCTGGCCGCCGACTATCCCCCATCGATGACCGTTTTGGTCACGGGCGGAGAAGTTCGACCAGCTAAGAAGTCACTGACCGGCGATTTTGCGCTTGCTTCGATCAACCAGATTCGTGCCGCGAAGTGCATCTTGGGATGCTCGGGAATTTCTGCTGAGCGCGGCCTTACCACGCTGGTTTCAAACGAGATGCGCGTGAACTCGCTGATGCTTAAGCACTCTGAGCAGCACATTGTCCTGGCCGACGCAAGCAAGCTGGGCGTTAACTCCAGCTTCCAATATGGATTGCCTGCTGATATCGACGTGCTTATGACGGACGAATCCGCATCGATTTCGCAGGTAGCAGCCCTCGAAGCCGCTGGCGTTCGTAAGGTTGTTCGCGTTAGCCTGTAGAGCTGCATGTCCACATGCGTCGGACGATGAGATTCGGCTTTAATCGCAAGTTTTCGCTGCTGTAGTCCATCGGTTCTCTCGCCCAGCAAAGAAGACATCAAAATTTAAACTACCATGATACGAAAATATTCACCCTCATGAATATTCATGAGGGTGAATTCATCTGTATGCATAAATTTTTTAGAGGCCTATTTTTGGCGTTTTGAAAACACAGCAAAGTCACTTATTCTGCAAAATTGACCCTCAAAAGTCCTATTTTTCTCAGAATATCGTCATTTGCTGTGTTTTTTAGGGCTGCAAGTTATGTTTTTGGCTCTGTATATACAGATTATCTGACATAGGTGTGTTCGGGCTTCTAAAAACGTGCAGATTATCCGACATAAGTGTGTTCTGACAGCATCACCGCTACCCAAAACAAAAAGCCCCACCAACTGGCAGGGCTTTGAAGTGCAGTTTTGTCGCCGGTCGCGATTTCGCACTCGTCGCGCATCGTCGCGCATCGTCGCGATTTCGCGCTCGTCGCGCATCGTCGCGTGCATCGCGTCCGGCGCGCGGCGCGTGGCGCGGACCAGAGAGCTTACTCCTCCTCGAGAGCAGCAGCAATCTCGTCGGTGATGTTCATGGTGCTGTAGACGTTCTGAACGTCATCGAGCTCGTCGAGCTTATCGATAAGACGCTGAACCTTCTTTGCATCAGAAACAGAGACGTCAGTTGGGGTGGTTGGAACCATAGTAAGCTCGGAACCCTTGACCTCAATGCCCTGAGCCTCGAGGCCCTTCTGGACATCCTGCATCTTGTCGTATGCAGTCCAAACAATCCACTGATCGCCAGCGTCCTCGTAATCGTTTCCGCCAGCCTCGGCAACTGCCATCATGAACTCGTCCTCATCGACAGCGTTCTCGCGGTCAGCAACCTTCTTCTCCTCGGAGACAATAACCTTGTCAACTGCGATGGAGCCCTTGCGCTCAAACTGGAACGCAACGGAACCAGCGGTACCAAGGTTACCGCCAGAGTGGGTAAATGCGGAACGAACGTCTGCAGCAGTGCGGTTCTTGTTGTCAGTCAGGCAGTCAACGTAAACTGCGACGCCTGCAGGACCGTATCCCTCGTAAACGATCTCCTCGTAAATGGCAGCATCAGCACCAGCGCCAAATGCCTTATCGATAGCGGCCTGAATCTTTGCGTTAGGCATGGAGACCATGCGAGCACGGGCAACAGCGGCAGACAAGCTAGCGTTGTTGTCCGGATTTGGGTCGCCAC
>CALIZK010000064.1:0-5285 GCA_938028635.1 uncultured Atopobium sp. | reverse complement strand
GTCCTCCATTGCCTTCGCAGATGATATGCAATCCATCCAGACTAAATACGACAACCCAACCGTTATTGTTATGTCTCGTATCATCAGCAAGAACGATGACATTGTGCCTATCATCGACGCTGTTCTCAAAGCGGGTGCAGAGAGCATTGTGCTCGTAGCTGATGTATCAGGCCAAGCGCTAGAGACTCTCGCTACCAACAAGATGAACGGCAAGCTAAATATTGTCGTAGTAGAACCATCGAGCCAAGCTCGTGAGCTATTCCTCCGTGATGTGGCGGCCTATGCCGGCGCTGAGGTGTTTGTGTCACCACGTGTATCAGACTTTACAGATGCCAATATTGGTAAGGTTGAGCGCGCCCACATTACCACCACAAAGACTATCCTGTCTGGCCCTGGTAACCGCGAGAAGCTCGACCAGTATATCGATGGCATTAAGGATGACTACCGACGTGACGCCTTGAACGGTAAGACTGTAGAGATTAGCGTTGGTGCGGCTACACAAGTTGAACGGCAAGAGTTGAAACTCCGTATTGAAGACGCTGTAGCAGCTACACAGATCGCAAAGGACTACGGTGTGCTCCCCGGCGGTGGTACATTCCTACGCGACGTATACGAGGCTGATACGATAAATATGCCGAGTTACCTTACGCAGCCTTACACGATGCTCGTAGGTAGCATGGCTAAAGATACTAAGGAGGATAAGCCATACACGCCAAAGGCTGGCTACGATATTTACGCTGAGACCTATCATACAGACGTTCTGAAGGCTGGTATTGTAGATAGTGCTAAATCCATCGAGGAAGCTATTATCAACAGTCACAGCGTTGCTGCGCAGCTCCTATCGATCAATGTGGCATTGCCCTTTGAGAAGGATCAAGAATAATGGATATTGTAGCCCTTGTTATTTCAATTTGTGCCCTCCTAGTTGCTTTGCTGAATAATCGCCATGACCCGGTTGTACCTACTACGGTACGCCGGGCGGGCCTCTCCTGGCTGGAGAAATATGCAGGCGCGGAGGAACAATACCTAAACAACAACAGAGACACAAACAAAAAGAGCGGTATCATTGAAGCCGCCGACCCTGTAACGATCAACGCTCAATGGCGCGATGAGACAGGACAAACAGAAAAAGACCCGTTAGACTTTATGAAGGACGTGAAATAGATGGGTGTGATCATAGATGGTATATATTACCGTGAGACGCCCAAAGACGAAGCACAGCGCGTCTCAAGTACTGTAACGGGTATTGCAGACACAAACACCAAAGACAGACAGCGCGAGGATTATGCAGTAGACCTAATCCAATCGCATAATCCAGACGGGACAGTAAACGAGGATTTTATTGAGTACTACCCAGAAGAAGCCAAAAAGCGCGGCCTAATATAAACACAAATACAAACCCAAAAGATAAGAGCACCCACTATAGGTGCTCTTTATATTTACCACTCAAGTAGACAGACCATGCTCTGTACCCCTGTGACCTCCACACATCGTACGCGCACTTTACGTTAGTCCCTACATCGAACGTGTCGCAATGTTCTCGTCCTGGGAGTATCCTTACTTGGAAAGCTCCAAGACTGTACCCGTATACCCTATTATTTTGTGTGAATGTTAGTGTTTGGTCGCCTTTTGCGCCTGTCCTACAATGACTCTCGGCGGTAGCGATGGCAACCATGGTGTTTACGTCCCACCCGCTGTATTTCGAGGCCTCCTCACGCACAGCGTCGCATCCTGTCTTAGCTGGCTGTACCACTGTAACTACTGGGGGCTGCTCGACTTTAACAACCGGTTTCGCTACTGGGCTTTTTCTTTTCCCGCGGTTTCGCTCGTCACTACCTTGATGGTGTTGTACTTCTCAACCTGTGTACGGCCCGTGTTGAGGCCAGCAGCGAAGGCTACACCAGCGGCAATCAGTGAGAGCATCACGGCAAAGATCGCTGCCGTCATGATAGCGCTCGTCTTCTTTACATAGAGCTTGTCTACAGCGCGGCGAATCTCTTCGTTTGCCCCAAAGATTACATCTTGACTCTTCTTAGTGGTTTTACTTTCTTTAGCCATGCAAGTATTTCTCCTCTCTTGCTTATGTTTGCTATGTCTCTATAGTACACCATCTAAGGAATAGAGTCAACACTTTTATGAGTTTTATTTACAACAAGAAAACCCCACCGGAGTGGGGCTCTTGGATAATCTATATACTAGACTACCGGATCTTAGTGATACCTGTGATAACACCCTGGCGGCGAGGTTGAGTACAGATAAAGTTACCCGATACAACCATTGCACCAATTTCTGCGAGCTGGTTCGTTGGGTTCATGAAACCGCGGAACTGCATCCAGGTAGGCTGATCCTCGCTAATAGCGCTATCGATAGCTTCCTGCTTCTGCTTCACACGCTCAAGGCCAGGAATGGTCAGGTCACGAAACTCCAGGTAGTTCTCGTTGAGGAAGAACATCTTACCCACAGGAGCTTTGTCGTCTGCCACACATGGCTTGCCACGAAAGTCGAGCGATACGAACCCAGCTGAGCCGTGCAACTCGCTAGCAGGCACAGATGTGCCCATTGGAGTACCACCGCTAACGCGGTTGTAGCCACGAGCAGTCATAGCGTTGTACTGGACACTGAGCTTGTCGCCCATCAGTTCCTCGTAGAGGCTCCAAGTTGCCTTGTCGCTGAGGATCATCGTTGGGCTGTGCTTTGCACTACCAGCGGCCGACACAGCGTCAAACTCTTTAGCCATGAGGCCGAGAGTCAGGAGGCCGTTAGCGGCAGCGGTGACGTCAGCATTGACCGAAGGCAGGGTAGCACGGGTGATACCAGCGTAAGTGGTAGATGCCGTACCGTTGTCAACGATCAAGCCAAGACCATCAAGGTCGTTACCGGCACCAGTACCGTAAAGCTGAGTACCGATGAGGTTGGCGAGGCTGTTTTGAGCTTCCTCGAGCTTTTGAGCGACCAAGCGGACAACCTGGTTGTCGTTCGATGCTTGGTTGACAGCCTTCTCAAGCTGGCTCACAACAACGCTCTGAACGACAGTGGCTGGTTCCCACTTCAAGTTCTTAACGTTGTCAGTGTTAGAAACAGCAAACTGCTCCATGTCGGTAATCGACTTACCAGTCGTGCTGTTCTTTGTTTGCGTAGGACTTTGAACCTTTGGCCCAGTCCACTTCTTGGTGTTGCTCATCACGCGAGCGGTCAAAACGTTCGAGTTGTTAACAAAGTCAACAACGCGAGGTAGAAACTCGTCCTTTGTGATGTTTTGCACTGTTTCTGAAAACTTCATTGCTTCCATCTCCTTATAGTTGTTACTAATCTGATTTTACGACACTATTGGTCGATAACCATGGCTATTATTGGCCTAATTGCGCGTAAATGTTCTGCAATTTGAGCTTTGCGGCCTGTGGGCTATCTGTAGTGAGTGGCAACATAGACTTGTAGCCTTGAATATCCTGGTTAGATAGAGCACCACTGTCACCTGCTGCGCGGGCTAGGGCGACCGCTAGGGCCTGTTGGTTAGCCTCGTAAGCTGATGCACCTGGATTGAACATACCGAGCGTTGCACTGTTCAAGAGGTTGTTCAGGACGCCTACAGGGCCTTGTGCACCGCCAGCTTGCTTATACATAGTCTCGATACTAGCCGCCTTCTTGGCCGCGTCAGCCTTCTTTTGGTCGTCTTTCGACGTTTTGCTGCTACTTGCCTTCTGTAGCGCTGCGAGCTGTTTCTGGTTCATCGCGTCTTTCTTATCGAGCTGCTCGAGCATCGAGGCATAGAACTGTACAGCCTTCGGGTTATTGTCTGCAGCTGCTGCCATGTATGCCTGCTCAATCTGATCACGGTCTTTACCGGCGAACTTCGATGGCTGCATGAGCTGTTGCATAGCCTGGAGCTGTTGAGCTTGCTGTAATTCTTTCTGCTGCGCCTGAGCACCTTGTGTCCCGCCGAGCTGTCCGGAATTTCCGGATAGCTGAGATGTTGTGTCGGCGTTTTGCCCGTTCAACTGGCCGAGAGCGAGAAGGCCCGCACCAGCTAGAGCTGCATTTTTAGCTGTGTTTTTAGCTTTCCCTACGACACCACCCACGAGAGCTTCTGGGTTATCTGAGGCCAACTGGAGAGCGCGGCCACCACGCTGGAGCAGTTTACCTGTGGTAGAGGCTAATGGCTTGCCTATAACCTCTTGAGCGACCTGCTGGATTGGGTTACCGAAATTACCGTTGCCCATCACACCGCCAGCGAGAGGGGCCATCTTTTTCTCTTTAGCAAGTTGCCCCATAATGACAAACGGGGCTTGCATGCTCCGCACATCAGAGTAGGTGACACCATCGCGTAACTTCTTAGCCACATCTTGCAGCATCTTTGGTGGAAGGTTTGCGCCTTCTGCCGCTTTCAGAAAGTCTGCAATCTTGTCCGCGTCCTTGTACACGTCAGCAGATGCCTCATTGATAGTCTTCTTAAGCTCTCCTGTGTAGTCACGGATAATCTTGCGGGCTGCATTAGCTCCCTTGCCAGTCATATCGTAGGCCTTGCCTTCCAATTCCTGGATAGCCTTATGCATATCATAAATGTCAGCTTCACCGATAGCCGCTGCACGGTTCTCGCCACGTTCCGCTAGACGATCTAGGATCTTGCCCTGCGGCTGTTGGTCAGCAGACTCAATGATCTTTTTGAGCGTCTTTTTCTGTGCCGGTTCAAGGGCAATAGACTCATCAATAGCCTTGAGAGCCTTTGTACTAGCGTCTTTTGGCATAAGCACACTGATCTGGGAGTCTTTCAGGGCGTTATTCTGGAATGTGGAGAATAGCCCATCCTTGCCTGTAGCAATGCCAGCATAGTCCTCGTACTGATTAGGCTGGATGCCATACTTCTCTGCAAACTTTATAGCGTCTGGAGCGCGCTCAAGCACCTTCTTGTCCTTCACGGCACCGATAATCTCGTTGTTGCGCAGGTTGGTGCCAACATCCTCAATCGATTGACCAATGTTGTTAAGCTTTGCACCTACTGTGTTATTGTCGGCTAGCTTAGCATTTGTCGCGTTGTACATCGTGTCGTTGTCTTTGATAGCTTCGTTCACGATTTTCTTAGGGTCAACACCCTCTGCAAGCTGCCGCGCACGTGGATCTTGCTCTGGCCGGTTGATAAGCCGCTGGACAATATCGTCACTCTCGTCATCCACCACATTAGCCAAAGCTGGTGTTGTAGCTTCTACAACGTCATCGGCGACGTTCGCTACCTTCGGAATAGCGGCTTCAACTACATCGTCAGCCACACTAGCAACCTTAGGAACTGCAGC